>NZ_JBGLYZ010000017.1:0-106075 GCF_047304345.1 Ralstonia sp. Ralssp135 | reverse complement strand
TCGTCGGGCGGCTCGGCGGCGGCGGTGGCGGCCGATCTGGCGCCCGCTGCCACGGGGACGGACACGGGCGGCTCGATCCGCCAGCCGGCATCGTTCTCGGGCATTACGGGCATCAAGCCGACGTACGGCCGCGTGTCGCGCTACGGCATGATCGCCTTCGCCTCGTCGCTGGATCAGGGCGGCCCGATGGCGCGCACGGCTGAAGATTGCGCGCTGCTGCTGTCTGCCATGGCCGGCTTTGACCCGCGCGATTCCACGAGTCTGGAACCTGGCCGCGGGGGCGACGTGGAAGATTTCGGCCGCCTGCTCGGCCAGCCGCTGCAAGGCGCCGATGCCGCGCGCCCGCTGGCCGGCCTGCGCATCGGTCTGCCCAAGGAGTATTTTGGCGAAGGCCTGGCCGACGACGTGCGCACCACGGTGCGCGCTGCGCTGGCAGAGCTGGAAAAGCTCGGCGCCACGCTGGTCGACATCAGCCTGCCGAAGACCGAGCTGTCGATCCCAACGTATTACGTGATCGCCCCGGCAGAGGCGTCGTCCAACCTGTCGCGCTTTGACGGTGTGCGTTACGGCCACCGCGCGGCGGAATACCGCGATCTGGCGGACATGTATCGCAAGTCCCGCGCCGAAGGTTTTGGCTGGGAGGTCAAGCGCCGCATCCTGGTGGGCGCCTATGTGTTGTCCCACGGGTATTACGACGCCTATTACCTGCAGGCACAGAAGATCCGCCGCATCATCGCGCAGGATTTCCAGAACGTGCTGGCCGGTGCCAATCGCCAATGCGACGTGATCATGGGGCCGGTCGCCCCGACCGTTGCGTGGAAACTGGGCGAGAAGACGAGCGACCCCGTGCAGATGTATCTGGCCGACATCTTCACGCTGTCGACCAGCCTGGCTGGCCTGCCCGGCATGAGCGTGCCGGCTGGTTTCGGCGCCAACGGTTTGCCGGTTGGCTTGCAGATCATCGGCAACTATTTTGAAGAGGCACGCATGTTGCAGATTGCGCATGCGTTCCAGCAGGCGACCGACTGGCACAACCGCCAGCCGGCGGCCTGAGGCCCGTTCCGACGTATCCGTTCCACGCAGGAGGCACGCATGAACCACCGCATCCGCACTGCACTCGGGCTGGCGCTTGCCGCCGGCCTGCTGGCGGCGTGCGTGCCGATTCCGCTGCCGTCGATTCCGGGCATCAGCCGCCCGTCGAAACCGCCGCCGATCTCCGACCGCCGCATCGACATCAACGGCTACTGCAACCAGACCGAGGAAGACGGCTTCCGCGAGCAGGCGACGCTTACCGTGGCCGACAACAACGTCAGCGCAATGCAATGGCAGTTGTGGGTCGGCCGGCGCGGTTCGTGTCAGTTCGACCTGTCGACGTTCCAGCAGACCAAGCGCCGCCCCAGCATTGAGCTGCGCGAGCGCTACGGCAAATGCACGCTGATGGTCTGGCAGGACCCGCGCCGCGTCACGCTGGCACACGCCAACTGCGAGGCACATTGCACGCCCGGCATCTATGACGAAGCCTGGCCGGTGATGTTCGACCCGCAAACGGGCCAATGCGCCCGGAATGCCCGGTGATGCGTACATCGCTTCGTGTGTTGGCGGCGCTGGCAAGCGCCTTGGCGCTGCACGCTGCCGCGCAGCCGACGCCGGACGCCGAAGGCGCCTTGCCCGACATGCCGGCTGCGCGTGCGCCCTCGTCGGCGGAGCTGGGCGTGCAGACGGTGGAGATTCCGCGTGCGTCCATGAAGGATGCCGAGGATGCACCACAAACGCTGACCGCCTACTGGGTCGCATCGCCCGTCAAGGCACCTGCGACCGGCGCGCCGGTGGTGATCGCGCTGCACGGCTGCAGCGGCCTCTATACGCAGGCCGGGGCCGATGCCAAGGCGCTGGGCTCGCGGTATCGCGGGTATGCGCAGTGGCTGGGCGCGCGAGGTTATGCGGTCGTGTTTCCGGACAGCTTCGGCCCGCGCGGCAAACCGCACGGCATTTGCACTGAACGCACCGCGACGCGCGATATCAATGGCGCGGTGCGCCGCGCCGACGTGCTGGCGACGATCCGCTGGGTAGCCGGACAGCCGGGCGTGGATGCGCGCCGCATCGTTCTGCTGGGTTGGTCCAACGGCGCGCAGGCCGTGCTGGAGGCCGTGGACGCCAGCCGCGCCTGGCCCGCCGATACGCCCGCGGTCAATCGCGCGGTGGCGTTCTATCCGGGCTGTGCGTCGGCGCAGAAGCGGCCGGACTATCGGTTGAACGCACCATTGCTGCTGCTGGCCGGCGGCAACGACGACTGGACCCCGGTTGATCACTGCCAGGCGTTGCAGACGGCCGTTCTGGCGCGGCAGCCGCAGGCGCATTTCGAGCTGGACATGTTTGGCGGTGCGTATCACGGCTTTGACGGCACGGCGCCCGTCAAGGAGCGCACCGGCATCCCCAAAGGACGTCGCTATGGAACGGTCACCGTCGGTGGCGATCCGGCGGCGCGCGAAGCGGCGTTTGCGAAGCTCGCGGCGTGGCTCGATGCGCCGCACCCCTGATCGCAGCAACGCAAGAACACCTGAATACCTGAGTACCTAGACATTCACACCACAACAATCGACAGGACACACGCAACATGCAATGGGAAGTGGTGATCGGCCTCGAGACGCACACGCAGCTCTCGACGGTCTCGAAGATTTTCTCTGGCGCGTCCACCGCCTTCGGCGCGGCGCCCAACACGCAGGCGGCGCCGGTTGACCTGGCGCTGCCGGGCGTGCTGCCGGTGCTGAACAAGGGCGCCGTTGAGCGCGCCATCGTGTTCGGCCTGGCCATCGGCGCCAAGATCGCGCCCAAGAGCATCTTTGCGCGCAAGAATTACTTCTACCCCGATCTGCCCAAGGGCTACCAGATCAGCCAGTACGAAATTCCGGTGGTGCAGGGCGGCACGCTGACCATCCAGATGGAAGGCAAGAACGGCCAGCCTGGCTATGAGAAGACCGTGCAGCTCACACGTGCGCACCTGGAAGAAGATGCGGGCAAATCGCTGCACGAGGACTTTGCCGGCATGACCGGCATCGACTTGAACCGCGCCGGCACGCCGCTGCTGGAAATCGTGACCGAGCCCGACATGCGCAGCGCCGCCGAGGCCGTGGCCTACGCCAAGGCACTGCACGCGCTGGTGATGTGGCTGGGCATCTGCGACGGCAACATGCAGGAAGGCAGCTTTCGCTGTGACGCGAACGTGTCGGTGCGCCGGGGTCCGGATGCGCCGTTCGGCACGCGTTGCGAAATCAAGAACCTCAACTCGTTCCGCTTCCTGGAAGAGGCGATCAACTACGAGGTGCGCCGCCAGATCGAGCTGATCGAAGATGGCGGCACCGTGGTGCAGGAAACCCGCCTGTACGATCCGGATCGCAAGGAAACGCGCTCGATGCGCAGCAAGGAAGACGCGCAGGATTACCGTTACTTCCCCGATCCGGACCTGCTGCCGCTGGTGATCGGCGATGACTGGGTCGAGCGCGTGCGCGCCACGCTGCCCGAACTGCCGGCTGCCATGGCTGCACGCTTCGAGTCTGCCTACGGCCTGCCGAAGTACGACGCCAGCATCCTCACCGCCACCAAGGCGACGGCTGCGTACTTTGAAGCGGTTGTGGCCGATGCCGGTGCCGCGAACGCCAAGGCCGCCGCCAACTGGATCATGGGCGAGGTCGCCTCGAACCTGAACCGCGCCGACCTGGACATCGACGCCGCACCGGTCAAGCCCGCGCAGCTCGCCAAGCTGCTTGCCCGCATTGCCGACGGCACGATCAGCAACAACACTGCCAAGAAGGACGTGTTCCCCGCCATGTGGGCTGGCGAACACGGTGGCGATGCTGACGCGATCATCGCCGAGAAGGGCCTGAAGCAGATGTCGGATTCGGGCGAGCTGGAGAAGATCATCGACGACGTGCTGGCAGCCAACGCCAAGTCGGTCGAGGAATTCCGCGCCGGCAAGGAGAAGGCGTTCAACGCGCTGGTCGGCCAGGCCATGAAAGCCACGCGCGGCAAGGCCAACCCCGCGCAAGTGAACGATTTGCTGAAGAAAAAACTGGGCGCAGCCTGATGAGCACCATGAACGCACAAGACGTCGCCAACTACCTGCAGGCGCATCCGGCCTTTTTTGAAGAACATGCGGAGCTGCTGGCTGCCATTCAGCTCACCAGCCCGCACAGCCACCGCGCTGTGTCGCTGCAGGAGCGCCAGATGGAAATCCTGCGCGACAAGAACAAGCACCTCGAGCTCAAGCTGTCGGACCTGATGCGCCACGGCAACGAGAACGACCGCACGCAGCAGCGCGTGCACGCCTGGACGACGCGCCTGCTGGGCGAGGCCGACACGCATGCGTTGCCGTATGCCGTGCAGGATGGCCTGCGTGAAATCTTCGACGTGCCGGCCGTCGCGCTGCGCGTGTGGCAGGTGGGCGAAGAATTCGCGCACTTGGAAGTCGCGCAGGGGGTAAGCGAGGAAGTGCGCCTGTTTGCGGCCGGCCTGCGTGCGCCATATTGCGGCGCTAACGCGGGCTTTGAGGCCGCCGGCTGGCTCGATACGTCGGACAGCGGCGAGCCCATCGAATCGCTCGCCATCGTGACACTGCGCGTGCCCGTGCGGGGCGATGCCGATGCCAGCGCTGCGCCGGCATTCGGCCTGCTGGTGCTCGGCTCGCCGGACGCCCGCCGCTTCCATGACGGCATGGGCACGACTTACCTCGCGCAGATCGGCGAACTGGCCGCTGCCGCGCTCAACCGCCTGCGCGACTGAGCGCCGCATGCCGCAATCTGCACCCGCCGATGACCATGGCGCTCAGGCGCCGCATCCGCAGATTGCGGCGTACCTTGACGCGCTGAAGTTCGAGCGGCAGCTCTCCCCGCACACGCTCGAGAGCTACACCCGCGAGCTGGCCGTGCTGCAGCGCTTGGGTGCGCAGCACGCCGCCAATGTCGACTTGACGCAACTGCAGTCGCACCATATTCGCCGCATGATGGCGCAACTGCATGGCGACGGCCTGTCGGGCCGAAGCATTGCGCGGGCGCTGTCGGCGTGGCGCGGCTGGTTCAAATGGATGGCGCTGCGCGATGCCGCTGTCACCGCCAACCCGGTCGATGGCGTGCGTGCGCCCAAGAGCCCGAAGCGGTTGCCGAAAGCGTTGTCCGTCGAGCAGGCTGTCGCGCTGATGGAACAACTGCCTGGCGACGATGTCGAGACGGTTCGCGATCGCGCCGTCAACGAGCTGTTCTATTCGTGCGGGCTGCGGCTCTCCGAACTGGTCAGCCTGGATATGCGGCACGTGAAGGCCGGCGAGTATGAATCTTCGAGCTGGCTCGACCTAGAAGCGCGCGAGGTGCAGGTGCTTGGCAAGGGCAGCAAGCGGCGCACCGTGCCGGTGGGCACCAAGGCGGCCCAGGCGCTGGCCGCATGGCTGGCGGTGCGCGAGCAGCTGGCCAAGCCGGACGCGGCGCCTGAAGACGCGCACGCGCTGTTTCTCTCGCCGCGCGGCAAGCGGTTGGCGCAGCGGCAGATTCAATTGCGCATGAAGCGCAACGCCATCGCGGCAGGTGTGCCGGCGGATGTGCATCCGCACGTGCTGCGGCATTCGTTTGCCACGCACATGCTGCAGTCGTCGGGCGATTTGCGTGCGGTGCAGGAACTGCTCGGCCACGCCAGCATTGCCAGCACGCAGGTTTATACTTCGCTCGATTTTCAGCACCTGGCCAAGATCTACGATCAGGCGCATCCCCGCGCGAAGAAGAAGTAGCGCTGCCCGCTTTGCCGGGCGAACCATCCCAGTCGTATGCAAACCCTGATTCTCAAGCCCGGCAAGGAGCGCTCGCTGCTGCGCCGGCACCCGTGGATTTTCGCCAACGCCATCGATCGCATGGAGGGCAAGCCAGCGTCTGGTGCGACCGTCATCGTGCGGGCGCACAACGGCCAGTTTCTGGCGCGCGCGGCGTTCAGCCCCGTCTCGCAGATTCGCGCCCGCGTGTGGAGCTTTGATGAAGCCGAGCCCGTCGATCACGCGTTCTTCAAACGCCGCATTGCCGCCGCCGTGGCGTACCGCCGCGCGTGGGTGCACGACACCGACGCCGTGCGCCTCGTCATGGGAGAGGCCGACGGCCTGCCTGGCTTGATCGTCGACCAATACGGCACGGGCGAGGATGGTAACGGGGGCCAGCTTGTCTGCCAGTTCAGCGCGGCGGGCGTGGAGCACTGGAAGCAAGCGATCGTCGCCGCGCTCATCAAAGAGACCGGCTGCCCGAACGTGTACGAACGCTCCGACGTGAGCGTGCGCGAGCGCGAAGGCCTGGAGCAGATGACCGGCGTGCTGGCCGGTGCGGAGCCCGCCGCAGATCTGTCTGCCACCGAGCACGGCGTGCGCTATTACGTCGACGTGCGCGAAGGTCACAAGACCGGTTTCTACATTGATCAGCGTGACAATCGCGCACTGGTCGGTGCGCTGGCCAAGGATCGCGATGTGCTCAACTGCTTCTGCTACACCGGTGGCTTTTCGCTGGCGGCGCTCAAGGGCGGGGCACGCTCGGTGGTGTCGATCGACTCGTCGGGCGAGGCGCTGGCGGTGGCCGAGCGCAACGTTGCGCTCAACGGTTTCGATCCGGCGCGCGCCGAGTGGTTGGATGCGGACGTTTTCAAGTCGCTGCGCAACTTCCGCGCAGAAGGTCGTCAATTCGACCTGATCGTGCTGGACCCACCCAAATTTGCGGCGTCGGCGCAGCAAGTCGATCGCGCGGCACGGGCGTACAAGGAGATCAACCTGGTCGGCATGCAGTTGCTGCGCCCGGGCGGTCTGCTGTTTACGTATTCGTGCTCGGGTGCAATCGATGCAGACTTGTTTCAAAAGATCGTCGCGGGCGCGGCCGCCGATGCCAAGGTCACGGCGCGCATCCAGCGCAGGCTGGCTGGCGGCGTGGACCACCCGCTGCTGACAAGCTTCCCGGAAGGCGAATACCTCAAGGGGCTGCTGCTCCAGATCGGCTAGCAATTTGTCGCAATTTTTGGCTTGTCCCGGCAAGCCTCCATTGCGAAGATGCGGTCCTTCGTTTTCCGCATCACGTCGATGGCTTCCAATGCTGCCCATCATGCGACGGGCTGGGCGGCAGGTCTGATTGCCGCCGCCGCCGTCGCACAGGCTTCCCATACGTCTCTCGAACATCTCGGCAGCATCCTGGCGTTTTGCGCGGCGGTTGCCGGCAGCACCGCGCCTGACTGGATGGAGGTCGCCTGGTGGACGCGTGCACGCCGCCTCTGGATCACGCACCGCACCGCCACCCACTGGGGCATTGGCTGGGTGGCGGTGCTTGTTTTGTCACACCAGGCGCTGGGCCACGGCCATCTGTGGGCGCCGCTGCTGTTCGGCTTCGCCTGCGGCGGGCTGATGCACCTGCTGGCCGACTGGCCCAATCCGTTGGGCGTGCCCTGGATCTGGGGGCGCCATTCCCTGAACTTGTGGAAGAGCGGCCGCTGCGATCTGATCGTGGTGATCCTGGCCTGGGCCGCGGCATGCTGGCTGGTGCGGCCGCTGTGGGCCGCGACGGCAACCCGGGTGGTTGGATGGCTCGCCCACCAAGCGCGATGAGCCCGTTGTCGCGGTATTGTCTGATGGAAGCCGGGCTCGCGAACGACTAAGTTGGAACCGCCGGACGCCACGCGTCCGAAGCCAACTTCGTTTGCGCAACGCTTGCGCAAACGCCCTCACCGGGAGTCGTCGATGACACTGGATGTGACGCGCCAAGACCCTCGCTACAACACGCTCAAACATGGCTTCAACCTGCGCTGGCCGGCGACGGATGCGCAGGCCGCCAGCCGCATCGCCCTCATTGAAAAGCCCGACGATGTGGCGGCCGCCGTGCAGCGCATCATCAACGCGGGCCAGCGCCCGACGGTGCGCAGCGGCGGGCATTGCTATGAGGATTTCGTCTCCAACAACCCGGACGGCACGATCGTCGATCTGAGCTTGCTCGCTACGCCCGAGGTGCACGCCGACGGCACGGTGCGCATTCCGGCCGGTACGCAGAACTGGAACGGCTACCTGGAGCTGTACAAACGCCACAACGTGACGCTGCCCGGCGGCTCGTGCTATTCGGTGGGCGCGGGCGGGCATATTTGCGGCGGTGGTTATGGGTTGCTCTCGCGGCTGCAAGGGCTGACGGTGGATTGGCTCTCGGCCGTTGACATCGTCACCGTGGACAAGACCGGCAAGGCGGCTGCCCGCACGGTGGATGCTGCGCACGATCCCGATCTGTTCCGTGCGTGCCGCGGTGCGGGCGGCGGCAACTTCGGCGTCATCACCGGCTACACGTTCGCCAAGCTGCCCGCGGCGCCGCAGGAAGTCGCGCTCGCCACCGTGGCCTTCGACTGGGCCACCATGACGCCGCAGCGCTTCGCAGAACTGCTGCGCATCTACGGCGAATACTGGGAGACGCGCGGCAAGGACCCGGACACGTGGGGCATGTTTTCGCTACTCAAGCTCACGCACAAATCGTCGGGGCAGATCGTCCTGCTCACGCAGTTCTGCAACCCCGACGGCACGTGCCGCGATCTCTCTGTCCTCAATGATTTTCTGAACCGCTTCCAGGCCTGCGCGCCCACGCCGGTCAAAGGGCGCCCGCCCGGCTACGGCCCCGCGCACAAGCAGGGCGTGGGGCAACTGCTCTGCTCGAAGCCGCACACCATCGTGCAGTACGACTGGCTGACGGCCACGCAGTACCTGAACGGCTCGGGTGCCAATCAGCGCGGCAAGTACAAGTCGGCCTATATGAAACGCGGCTTAACGGCGCGCGAGGCGCAACGCATTTACGCCCACCTCACGCGGACGATGCCGGGCGTCGATCTGAGCCAATCGTTGCTGCAAGTCGATTCGTACGGCGGCGCCATCAACAAGGCCGAGCGCATTGGCGATACGGCTGTACCGCAGCGCGCGTCGATCATGAAGCTGCAGTACCAGACGTACTGGACGTCTGCCGCCGACGATGCAGGCCACCTGCGTTGGATCAGCGATTTCTACCGCGACGTCTACGGTGCGCCGGACGTGCCCGCGCCGCACAGCGGCACGCCATACCCCGGCGACCGGTACGAGGGCTGCTACATCAACTACCCCGACGTCGACATGCTCGCCTACCCGTTCTGGCCTCAGCTCTACTACGGCAGCGGCGACCTGTACGCGTTTCTGCAGGATGTGAAGCACCGGTATGATCCGAACAACATCTTCCACCACGCGATGTCCGTGCGTGTTTGATGGAGCCATCCCATGACCAATCGTCTTCGTCGAACTTTCATGCAGTGGACTGGTAGCTTGCCTTTGCTGGGCGCTCTTCCCAAAACCGTCATGGCCCAGGCGGGCGAGCAACCGGCTGCGTCGGGTGTGCAGCCTGCGGGCAATGCGCGCCCTCCCCGTTTCGCCTATGTCGGTACCTACACGTTCAACGCACCGGGCGGTACTGCCGGCGGCCCGGCTGCTCGCGGCATCTACGTGCTGGCGCCGCGCGGCGATGCGTGGACGCAGGTGCAGGTGGTCGAAAGTGCCAATCCGTCGTTCCTGGCCGTGCACCCGAATCAGCGATTCCTGTACGCCATCAATGAACTGGAGGTCTACGAGGGCCGCCCGAACGGCAGCGCCGAGGCCTATGCGATTGATCCGCACGACGGAAAGCTGACGCTGCTCAACCGCCAGCCGCTGTCTTTGTCGGGTACCAACCCTGCGCATGTGGTCGTGTCGCCGGACGGCAAGCATCTGTGCGTGTCGATCTACAGCGGTGGCGCGTACAACCTCCTGCCGATCGGCGAGGACGGCAAGCTCGGCACGGTTTCCGGCATCTTCAAGGACACCGGCTCCGGCCCCCGCCCCGAACAGGAAGCGCCGCACGCGCACATGATGTTGTTCGACACCACCGGTCAGCACGTGATCGGCACCGACCTGGGCACCGATCGCATCAACGTGTTCGCCATCGAGGGCGGCAAGCTCGCCCCGCGTGACCGCGCGCAGCTCAAGCCCGGCAGCGGCCCGCGGCACCTGGCGCTGCATCCCCAAGGCAAGCTGCTCTACGTCATCAATGAACTCGAGGGCTCAGTCGCCTGCCACGGTTACGACCCCGCCACCGGCCACGTGCAGGAAGAGCGCCAACGCATCTCCACCACGCCTGCCGACTACACCGGTCAGAAGAGCGGCGCCGAGCTGCTGATGCATCCGTCGGGGCGCTTCCTCTACGCCAGCAACCGGAAACTGAAGTCCGATCACCCGCTGGCCGACAGCGCGGCCGCGTTCAGCATTGACGCCTCGGGCAAGCTGGCTCCGCTTCAGTACTGGAGTGATGGCGTGCACTTCCCGCGCGCGATGACGATGGCGCCCGACGGTAGCCACCTGTACGTGCTCAACCAGAAGGGCGACACCATCCTGCGGCTGCATATTGACGGGCAGACCGGCAGGCTGGACCAGCCCACGGTGGTGGCAAAGGTGCCGACGCCGGTGTGTCTGGTGTTCGCGGCATAAGCGGTAGCGAAGCGCGAAAAGAAACCCCGGGCGGCGCAAGGCCGCCCAATTGCAACTCAATTGCAGCAACCTGCGCCCCGTGGGACAATCCAGCGCATGAACACCCCGGCCCCGCGCGACGATCTCGCCACTTCGCAATCCCATTCGCCTGAAGAGGCTGCCCGCGCACGCCTGCGCGGCCTGGGTAGCCGTGTGACCGAGCCCCGCGTGCGCGTGCTGGCCGTGCTGATGCAGGGCGCCGATCCGCTCTCGCACCAAGCCGTGTGCGACGCGCTGCCGGACGATTCGGGCATCGATCGCGTGACGGTCTACCGCGTGCTCGACTGGCTCGTGGCCGGCGGCATCGTCCACAAGACGGCAGGGGCGGATCGTGTCTTCCGCTTCAGCCTGGCCGAGCACGACGCCGCGCGCGAAGCGGCGCACCGCTCGCACAGCCACTTTCACTGCACGCAATGCGGGCGGGACTTTTGCCTGGAGGGCGCCGAGCCGCCGGCCATGCCGAAGGCCGGCCTGCCCGCCGGCTTCGCGGCCGACCATGCTGAACTCACCATCAAGGGCGCTTGCGCGGATTGCGCGCATCTGGCGGCCCATCACAAGACAGGAAACGCACCATGTCCAAAATGATCCCGGTCACCATCCTGACGGGCTTTCTCGGTAGCGGAAAAACCACGCTGCTCAAGCGCATCCTGACCGAACAGCACGGTATGAAGATCGCTGTGATCGAAAACGAGTTCGGTGAAGAAAACATCGACAACGACATCCTCGTGCAGGACGGCAACGAGCAGATCGTGCAGATGAGCAACGGCTGCATTTGCTGCACGATCCGCGGCGACCTGGTGCAGGGCTTGTCCGACCTGCTGACGCGCCGCGACAACGGCCAGATCCAGTTTGACCGCGTAGTCATCGAGACCACGGGCGTGGCCAACCCCGGCCCGGTCGCACAGACGTTTTTCATGGACGACGAGATCGCTAGCCGCTACCTGCTGGATGCCGTCATCACGCTGGTCGACGCCAAGCACGGCAACATGCAGCTCGACAAGCAGGAAGAAGCGCAGCGCCAAGTGGGCTTTGCTGACGCCATCTTCATCACCAAGAGCGATCTGGTTTCCGCCGACGATGTGGACGCACTGCGCCACCGTCTGCTGCATATGAACCCGCGCGCTCCGATCCGCACCGCCAATTTTGGTGAGACGCCGATCGACACGATTTTCGACCTGCGCGGCTTCAACCTGAACGCCAAGCTGGAGATCGATCCCGACTTCCTGCGCGAAGATGATCATGACCATCACCACGAGCATGATCACGACCACGCCTGCTCGGCAGACTGCGATCACGACCATGGTCACGGTCACCACCATCACCACGGCCATGCGCACCACACGGACCGCATCGCCTCGTTCGTCTTCCGCAGCGAACGGCCGTTCAATTACACCAAGTTGGAGGAATTCCTCTCGGGCGTGCTGAATATCTACGGCGAGAAGCTGCTGCGCTACAAGGGCGTGCTGTATATGGAAGGCGTCGACCGCAAGGTCGTGTTTCAGGGCGTGCACCAGCTCATGGGCAGCGACGTGGGGGGCAAATGGGACGGCGAGACCCCTTCCAACCGGATGGTGTTCATCGGCGTGGACCTGCCGCGCGAAACGATTCTGAAAGGATTGGAGAACTGCCTGGCCTGATTCCGGCGCTTTCCCCCTCCTTTTGGGTGGCCCCGCCGCGCGCTTTCAGGCAGAATCCGGGCCGGATTTCCTGTCCGTGTTTCTCCGATAGTTCAGTTAATATCGTTCAGCTACAATAGGTCGATTTAGAAGCACGTCGTCCGAAGCACGTCCGGTAGGAGAGCAGGCGATGGTGACTAAGACCAAGGAAGGACGCGGCGCCAACGGTGATGCCGGGCGGTCCGTAATGGAGTCGGCTGCAGCCCAGGCTGCGCCAGCCACCCGTAGAAAAGCGGCAGGGGGCGCCGCTGCGGGAGAGGCAAAAGGAGGCGCGCGGGGCGGCAAGTCCGCCGCCAGCCAGAACAAGTCCGACGCATCCCCGCGCAAGGACGACGCGATAGCCGAGACGGCGCGCGATTTACCAGGATCATCTGCAGCAACCATGAGCAGCAAGAAACTACTCACCGAAGCCGAAATCCTGAAGATGAGCGACAAGGATTACATGAACGAGGCGCAGCTCGCCTTCTTCAAGGACCGGCTTGTAAAAATGCGCGATGAAATTCTCGCGAACGCCAACCAGACCACCGAGCACCTGCGCGAGACTGTGATCGTGCCGGACCCGGCTGACCGTGCCACCATCGAGGAAGAGCACGCGCTGGAGCTGCGCACGCGCGATCGTGAGCGCAAGCTGCTCAAGAAGGTCGAACAGTCGATCGCACGCATCGATGCCAATGACTACGGCTACTGCGACGAAACCGGCGAGCCGATCGGCATTCCGCGCTTGCTTGCTCGCCCGACAGCCACGCTGACGCTGGAGGCGCAAGAGCGCCGCGAAAAGCGCCAGAAGTTGATGGGTGACTGACGTACGCGTCGCATTTGGTTGACGCATTCGTTTGAATTTCGCAGCCCGGTAACTCACCGGGCTGTTTGCTTTGTTGGGCCACAAACTGAGGCCACTGATCATGTCCCGTCCGCTTCCCGTTACCGTGCTGTCTGGCTTCCTGGGCGCCGGCAAGACCACGCTGCTCAATCACGTGCTCGCCAACCGCGAGGGCAAGCGTGTGGCCGTGATCGTCAACGACCTGTCGGACGTCAACATCGATGCGCAGCTCGTGGGCGACGGCACGGCCACCAGTGCGCAGCTCTCGCGCACCGACGAGCGCATGGTGGAGCTGTCCAATGGCTGCATCTGC
This sequence comes from Ralstonia sp. Ralssp135, assembly GCF_047304345.1. NCBI lineage: Bacteria > Pseudomonadati > Pseudomonadota > Betaproteobacteria > Burkholderiales > Burkholderiaceae > Ralstonia > Ralstonia sp. Ralssp135. The sequence continues at coordinate 92,711 of NZ_JBGLYZ010000017.1, read as the reverse complement.
TGCACGCTGCGCGAAGACCTGCTCGACGAGATCGCGCGCCTGGCCCGTGAAGACCGCTTCGACTATCTGCTGATCGAATCAACCGGCGTGGCCGAGCCGCTGCCGATCGCCGAGACGTTCACGTTTGAAGACGCTGAAGGCGAAGTGCTGTCCGACCTTGCGCGCCTCGACACGATGGTCACCGTGGTCGATGCCCAGCACTTCCTGGCCGACTACGATGCCGCCGATTTCCTGTCAGACCGCGGCCAGGCGCGGGACGAAGATGACGACCGCACCGTCGTCGACTTGCTGATCGAACAGGTCGAGTTCTGCGACGTGATCGTGCTTAACAAGATCGACCTCGTGAGCGATGCCGAGCGCGAGCGCTTGGCCGGCATCCTGCACTCGCTGAATCCGCGCGCGCACATCGTGCCGGCATCGTTCGGCAAGGTGCCGCTTGACGAGATCCTCAACACGCATCGTTTCGATTTCGATGCCGCATCCGCCGCGCCGGCATGGCTGGCGGAGCTGCGCGGCGAACATGTTCCCGAGACCGAAGCGCTCGGCATTCGCAGCTTTGTCTATCGCCGCCGCGTGCCGTTCCACCCGCAGCGCCTGTGGGATCTGATGCATACCGAATGGCTGCGCGAACACGGCCGCGCGCTGCGCTCGAAGGGTTATTTCTGGCTGGCCTCGCGCATGGAGACGGCGGGCAGCTGGGGCCAGGCTGGCGGCGTGATGCGCCATGGCGGTGCCGGAGCGTGGTGGGCTGCGGTGGATGAAGCCGAGTGGCCCGACGAGGAAGAAGCCCGCGCAGACATTTCCGACAAGATGCACGACAACGGTGCGCCCGCGCGCTGGGGCGACCGTCGCCAGGAACTGGTCTTCATCGGCACGGATCTGGATGAAGCCGCGCTGATTGCGCAGCTCGATGCCTGCCTGCTGACCGACGCCGAGATGGCTGCTGGCCCTGAAGCGTGGGCCACGCTGGCCGATCCCTTCCCCGCCTGGGCCTATGACGATCACGACGATGCCGACTGGGACGGCGACCACGATCACCAACACGGTGACGACTGCGACTGCGGGCACCATCACTGAGCACGCAGACCCCCCGCTTCATCGACGTTGACACCGGCGTCATCCGGTCCCGACAATCCCCGAACGTTTTGCTTTCGTCATAAACCATCGGGGAATCGTCATGCCGGTCCTGCGTCTGCTGCGCGCCGCGAACCTGGTCGCTGCGCTGTCTTTTGCCACGGCGCTCTCGGCGCTCACACCGATTGCGGCGCATGCCCAGCCGGCCTCCACGCTGGTGATTGGGCTGTCGGGCGACATCACTTCGCTCGATCCGCACTTCCATAACGTCACGCCCAATTCGAACGTGGCCGAGCATATGTTCGAGGCGCTGATCGCCAAGGACGAGAAGATGCGGCTCAAGCCGGGCCTCGCCACGTCGTGGAAAGCCCTGAGCGACACGGTATGGGAGGTCAAGCTGCGCCCTGGCGTGCATTTCCATGACGGCAGCGAATTCACCTCGGCCGACGTCGTCTATTCGCTGGCGCGCCCGGCTACCATCAAGAACAGCCCATCGCCGTTCACGATCTACACGCGTGGCTTCAAGGACGTGACTGCGGTCGACAAGCTGACCGTGCGCATCACCACGAACGGCCCGTACCCGCTGGTGCCGAACGACTTGTCGACCATCTACATGGTGTCGAAGAAGGCTGTCGAAAAAGCCGGCGCGGACGATTTCAACAACGGCCGCGCCATGATCGGCACCGGGCCGTACAAGTTCGTCTCCTTCAACCGCGGCGATCGCGTGGAACTCACGCGCTTTGATGGCTACTGGGGCAAGAAGCCGCAATGGCAGCACGTGACACTGCGCATCCTGACGGCCGACGCGCCGCGCGTGGCGGCGCTGCTGGCGGGCGACGTGCAGGTCATCGAGAACGTGCCGAGTTCAGACATCAAGAAGCTGTCGACCAACCCGGCGGTGACGGTGTTCAAGATGCCGGTGTTCCGCATGATGTATCTGCACATGGATTCGAACCGCGATGTGTCGCCGTTCGTGACCGACAAGGCCGGCAAGCCGCTGCCGAAGAACCCGCTCAAGGATGCACGCGTGCGCGAGGCGATCTCGCTGGCGATTTCACGCCAGGCCATCGTCGACCGCGTGATGGAAGGCGCGGCCGAGCCCACTGGCCAACTCGTCAACAGCGCGCTGTTCGGCCACGTGCCGGGCCTGAAGGCACCTGTGGCGGACCCGGCCGCAGCGAAGAAACTGCTCGCCCAGGCCGGCTACCCTGATGGTTTTGCCATCACGCTGCACGCCACCAACAACCGTTACCCGAACGATGACCGCGTCGCACAGGTGATCGCTTCGATGCTTTCGCGGGTGGGCATTGCCACTAAGGTCGAGACGCTGCCATCAGCGTCGTTCTTCACGCGGGCGAACAAGCTGGACTTTTCGTTTCTGCAAGCCGGCTGGGGTGCGGATACCGGCGAAGCCGGTTCGAGCCTGAAGGCGCTGCTGGCGACCTATGATCCGGCGCGCGGTTGGGGCGCGTCCAATCGCGGACGCTATTCGAACCCGGCGCTTGATGCCAAGCTGGCTGAAGCCCTGCAGACCCTGGACGACAGCAAGCGCGAGCGGCTGCTGCAGGAAGCTACGGAAATCGGTATGCGCGATTTCGGCGTGATTCCGCTCTACTTCAATATCAACGTGTGGGCGGCGCGTAAGGGCTACACGATGGTGCCTCGTCTGGATGAGCGCACTTACGCGTTCGATGTGACGCACTGAAATAGTCGGGAGCCAAGCGAGAAGCGATTTCCGACGCACAAAAAGTGTGCGCTGTGATGGAAATCAGGCTTGAAATCCTCGGGGCTGGCGTCAAGTATGAAGTTCTTTGGCCGGCCCGCTGGGGGCCGCGCCAAGCCGGACCCCTAGGAACAAGCGCATGGAACAGTATCACGGCACCACCATCGTCAGCGTGCGTCGCGGCAACCAAGTCGCGCTCGGCGGCGACGGCCAGGTCACGCTGGGCAATATCGTGATGAAAGGCTCGGCTCGCAAAGTGCGCGCCATCCACGATGGCAAGGTGCTGGTCGGATTTGCCGGCGCCACCGCCGACGCCTTCTCCCTGCTCGACCGTTTTGAAGCCAAGCTGCAAAAGCACCAGGGCAACCTGCTGCGCTCCGCCGTCGACCTGGCCAAGGACTGGCGCACCGATCGCGCCCTGCGTCACCTTGAAGCGATGCTGATCGTCGCCGACCGCGAAGCCACGCTCATCATCACCGGCAACGGCGACGTGCTCGACCCGGAAGGCGGTATTGCTGCCATCGGCTCGGGCGGCTCGTATGCGCAATCGGCAGCCAAGGCGCTGATGGAGAACACCGACCTCGCTCCGCGCGATGTGGTGGAAAAATCGCTGCGGATCGCCGGCGAGCTCTGCATCTATACCAACACCAATTTCGTGATCGAGACGCTCGAGTAACGAGCGCCCTCATCGACAGGATTCCCATGTCTGAAACCATGACGCCGTCGGAAATCGTTTCCGAACTCGACAAGCACATCATCGGCCAGCACAAGGCCAAAAAGGCCGTTGCCGTGGCGCTGCGCAACCGCTGGCGCCGCCAACAGGTGGGAGACCCGCTGCGCCAGGAAATCACGCCCAAGAACATCCTGATGATCGGACCGACCGGCGTGGGCAAGACCGAGATCGCCCGCCGCCTGGCCAAGCTGGCCGACGCACCGTTCATCAAGATCGAGGCGACCAAGTTCACCGAGGTGGGCTACGTCGGCCGCGATGTCGACACCATCGTGCGCGATCTGGCCGAGATGGCCGTCAAGCAGACGCGCGAATCCGAGATGAAGAAGGTGCGCGCCAAGGCTGAAGATGCGGCCGAAGATCGCATTCTCGACGTCCTGATCCCGCCGCCGCGCGACATCGGTTTTGCGCAGCCGGAAGAGAAGGACTCGACCGCGCGCCAGACCTTCCGCAAGAAGCTGCGCGAAGGCCAGCTGGACGACAAGGAAATCGAACTGGAAGTGTCGGCCGGCACGCCGAGCATGGACATCATGGGCCCGCCCGGCATGGAAGACATGACCGAGCAGATCCGTTCGATGTTCGCGGGCTTGGGTCAGGGCAAGAAGAACCGCCGCAAGATGAAGGTCAAGGAAGCCTTCAAGCTGCTGATCGACGAAGAGGCTGCGAAGCTCGTGAACGAAGACGAGCTGAAGCAGAAAGCGGTGGCCAACGTCGAGCAGAACGGCATCGTGTTCCTGGACGAGATCGACAAGATCGCCAGCCGCAGCGAATACGGCGGCGGCGAGGTGTCGCGCCAGGGCGTGCAGCGCGACTTGCTGCCGCTGGTGGAAGGCACGACCGTCAACACCAAGTACGGGATGATCAAGACCGATCACATCCTGTTTATTGCGTCGGGCGCGTTCCATCTGTCCAAGCCGAGCGACCTGATTCCCGAGCTGCAGGGCCGATTCCCGATTCGCGTGGAGCTGGATTCGCTGTCGGTGGAGGATTTCTGCGCGATTCTCACGCAGACCGACGCGAGCCTCACCAAGCAATATCAGGCGCTGTTGAAGACCGAAGGTGTCGACCTCGTGTTTGCCGAAGATGGTATTCGCCGCCTGGCCGAGATCGCATGTTCGGTCAACGAGAAGGTCGAGAACATTGGCGCACGCCGTTTGTACACGGTGATGGAGCGACTGCTTGAAGACCTGTCCTTTCACGCACACAAATCGTCGGGCGAGACCGTGACCATCGACGCCGCGTACGTCGACGAGCGTTTGAGTGAGCTGTCGGGCAACGAAGATCTGTCGCGCTACGTGCTGTAAGCGTGTAAGCAACGCATTCAATATGCCCTGCGGGCCGCATCGGAGACGATGCGGCCCGTTTTGTTTGGGTGCCCGCCAAGCCAGGCCTGGCAAGGGTTTGCTCAGGAACGTGCGTGGTCAGGTCCGTTATCTGCTGAAGAAGGTGGTGCCGCACAGACAATGCGCGCCGCGCACCTGGCGTGCGCGATTCCCACCACGACAAGGAGAGAAGCGTATGAAACCGATCCAACGCCTGGCCCTGTGTTGCGTGCTTGCCTGCGCCCCCCTGGGCATCGCCCACGCCCAGCTCACGCCCGCGCCAACCGGACCCGCCGGTACTTCAGCACCGAACGATGCCAAGCGCACCGCTTACGACAGTGCCGTCAAACAAGCCGATGCCAATTACAAAGCCGCCAAGGACAAGTGCGATGCGATGAAGGGCAATGACCACGACGTCTGCCGTGCGCAGGCCAAGGGCGATTACAACGTCGCCAAGGCCAATGCGATGGTCGAGCGCGACGGCACTGAAGCCGCCCGCAACCGCGCCGCCAAGGAAAAGGCCGAGGCCGATTACGACGTCGCCAAGACCAAGTGCGATGCCATGAAGGGCAACGCTAAAGATACCTGCGTGAAGGATGCCAAGGCCGCCTACACGCGTGCCAAGGGCGGTGACGAGGTGAGCCACGCCAAGGCCACGGGCACTGCCAAGGATGTCAGCGAAGCGCGCCGCGATGCCGTCAAGGACACCAACGACGCCAATTACAAGGCCGCCAAGGAGCGCTGCGATGCGATGTCGGGCGATGCCAAGACGAAGTGCCAGAACGACGTGGCCGCCAAGTTCAAGAAGTAAGCCGCACGGAAGTGTCTACACGGGCGGCCTGCGCGTCGCCCCTGCTTTGTCTCAATCTCGCAAATCGCAACGGAGGACGTATGAACTGGGACCAGATCGAAGGTAAATGGGATCAGGCCAAGGGCAAGGTCAAGGAAAAGTGGGGCCAGCTCACCGACGATGACCTCACGGTGATCCGCGGCAAGCGCGACCAGCTTGCCGGCAAGATTCAGGAACGCTACGGCTATACGAAGGAACGCGCCGAAGACGAACTCAAGGCGTGGGAGCGCGATACACGCTGGTGATGCAGCGGTGATGTAGCGCCGCGCGGCCGGCGTTTATTTGGCGACCGGCCGCTTGCCCAGCTTGCGTTGCAGCGTGCGCCGGTGCATGTTGAGCGCCCGCGCGGTGGCGGATATATTGCCGCCGTGCTCGGCCAGCACGCGCTGGATGTGTTCCCACTCCAGTCGTGCGACCGACAGCGGCGCCGGGTTCTCCATTGTCTGTTCGGCCACGGCTTCAGATACGCCCACCTGCAGCGCCAACAGAATCGAATCGACATTGGCCGGCTTGGCCAGATATTCGTCGGCCCCCAGTTTGACCGCCTGCACGGCGGTGGCAATGCTTGCGTAGCCCGTGAGGATCAGCATGCGCGCGTCGGGCAGGGCCTGGCGCAATGGGGCAATCCAGTGCAGACCGGAATCCGTCCCGCCATGGGGCATCAGGCCCTTGTCGCTCGCGGCCAAGTGCAGATCGACAGTGACATACGAAAAGCGTGTCTGGCGCGCCAGGGCCAACGCTTCCCCTCCCGTGTGCGCGATCTGCGGAGCAAAGCCGCGACGCGTGAGTGCGCGCGCCAGCGTCTGCGCAAAGACGTCGTCGTCATCGAGGATCAAAAAGGGGGCGGGCTGCTGCATGGTGTTCTCCGGGGCCGTACGTGCGCGGGGCTGCGTCAGGCCGTCTCGTTATGTGAAGAGGGTGGGTGCGCCAATGATGGGGGCGGCCGCGTGTTCCATCGGACCGCCAACCGGCAGTCGGAGTTCGGCAATGGCGCCTTGGGGCGGGTTCGGACGAAGCACCACGGTACCACCCAGGCGGCGCGCCGTGGTGGAGGCCAGATACAGCCCGATGCCGTGACCGCCATGCCGGCTTGGCACCGGCGTGCGGCCGAGCGACGTCCGCAGGTCTTCCGGTAAGCCCAACCCCGTATCGACGATGGACAGCACGATCTGCGGCGGCATATCGCGGAGCACATCCGGATTGGCGTCGATCTTGGCGGTCAGCAGCAGCGGCACCAGGTCGCGCCCGGCGTGGTGCTGGCTGCGGGCTGCGTTGTCCAGCAGGATGGTGAGGATCTGGCCGACATTCACTGCGTCCAATTCCACCGCTTGCGCCGCGGGCGACGTCTCCGTGTGGAGGCGGATGTCCGGATGCCGCAGCTGCCACGTCTGCGTGAAATCGGGCAACCATTGGCCGAGTGGCTCGGGCGCACCGTCGTTGGGTTTGCGCTGCAGGCGCGCGAGGGCGGCGCGGCACAGTTCGAGTTGCTGCTCGATGGCGCGCAGGTCTTCGCGATACGGGCCGAGCGGGGAATCGGGCTGCTTCGCGTCGTGCTGCAGCTCGCCGGTGATGACTGCTACGGTAGACAGCGGTGTGCCCATCTCGTGCGCCACGCTCGCGCCTTGCGACATCAGGGCTTCGATGCGTTGCTCGCGCAGCAGTCGCTCGCGCGCTTCGGTCAGTTGCGCATCGCTTTCGCGCAGCGCGGCGGACAGGCGCGCCGTAAATCCGGCGATCATCGCGCTGCTGGCCACGAAATCGATCCACATACCCGCCAGGTGATATGCCACCGCATCGGCCTGGTTCGCCAGCTTCAGCGGGATGTAGTTGCCGAGCATCATGCTGTAGGCGGCCAGCGCGTAGAGCGTCAGGCCAACCACGTGTGCGATCGGCAGCATGGCCGCCGCAATTGCCAGTGCCGGCAGGTAGAACGAGACGAACGGATTGGTCGCGCCACCTGTGAAATACAGCAGGGCGGACAGTGCGGTCAGGTCCACCAGAAGTTGAATGGTGATCTCAATATGCTGCACGGGCCGGTTGCGCCGCACGCGCCATCCGGTGAGCAGGTTGAACAGCGCATGCAGGCCCATCACGCTGAGCAGCGGCACCACCGGTAGTTGCACGCCAAATACCAGCGGCGCGAGCAGCATCAGGACTAGTTGAGTGGCCAGCAGACTCCATCGCAGCCAGAAGAGGCGGCGTAAACTGGATGCGTCCAGCAGTGGCGCGGCAAGAGACAGGGTGAAAAGCATGGTGGACAAGTGTAAACGTGCGCACCGCGCGGTTCTCCGCGCGGCGATGCCTCAATCAGCCGCACAATTGTGCACCCAACCTATCTCCCCACAGACGCTGTGCTTTAATGCGCAGCACGTTTGTCCCCGACAGGAGCCCTTGATGATGACGTCCCGATCGATCCGTTCTTCCGCTTGCCTGGCTGTGCTCACGGCAGGCTTGCTCGCCAGCGCCGCCGCTTTCGCACAGGTCACGGTGCAGGACGCCTGGGTGCGCGGCACCGTGCCGGGCCAGGCATCCAGCGGCGCGTTCATGACGCTGCAATCGGCCGACGGTGCCAAGGTGGTTGGCGTATCGACGCCCGTGGCCGGCACGGCCGAGATCCACGAGATGAAGATGGAGGGCGACGTGATGCGCATGCGCGCGATGCCGTCGCTGGACTTGCCCAAGGGCCAGACCGTGCAGCTCAAGCCGGGCGGCTACCACGTGATGTTGATGAACTTGAAGCAGCCGCTGGTGAAGGACACCACCGTGCCCATCACACTCAAGGTGGAGCTGGCCGACAAGCGCGTCGTCGAGCAGAAGGTTGAGGCCCGCGTGCGCGACCTGACCGCCGGCAACATGCCCGCCATGAACCATGGCGGCGAACACAAACATTGATGGCTTGCGGCGAGTGTCGCTTCAAGCCACGCAAGGGAGCCTTCCCATGGCTAACAAGACACTGGGCACTCGCCAGAAACTGACGTTTCGCATCGAGCCATCAACGAAGGCTGGCACTGCGCGCCCGCGCAACTTTCTCGTGCCGCTCGCCCGCGGCCGTAAATCCGGCGCCCATACCGAAGGCGGCCACGCTGAACGCCAGCGCGGCCGAGCCGACGTCCGTCGCGCACTGCGCACGCTCGACGACGACAGCAAAGACAAGGACTGATCAGTCAGTTGGATTCAGACGCTGCCCTTGCCTGCGCAATCGCTTCGCGCAGGCAACGCTGGCAGCGGCAGCCCTGTCCCGGGCGCCGCGCGCTGGCAGGCAGCGTTTCTTCGGTCGTGCACCAGCATGTTGTGTCGGGCTGCTTGCCGTCGCCGATGGCTCCGCAGCGCATCTGCGCGGCGCAAATTGCACAGACGGCGTTGGCGGCCGACGAGGTCACGCTTGGCTGCTCCCGTCGTCGTCTTGCCCGAGCTTGTGCATCGCCTGGCGCAGAAACCCCATCTGGTGCGAGAACCGCGTACACGCATCGCAGGCAAACAGATGCACGCGCAGGCGTAGCCGCTCGCCCGTGGACAGGTCGCGGTCCATTTTCAACACCAGCATGCGGTGGGCTTCTTTGCAGGTGGGCAGTCCCCAGCGGTTCGGCATGGTTGTTCTCTGTGATGCGGCTCAGGTGCGCCTATGTGCGATTCAGGCGGCGGCGGGCTGATTGCCAAACCAGTGCAGGTCAAGGCACTCGCGCAGGCGCATGCGGGCACGGTAGAGCAGCGCCCAGGCATTGGTCGCCGTGATCTGCAATTCCTGACAGATTTCGTCGGTTTCCAGCTCCAGCCATTCGCGCATCATGAAGACGCGGCCAACGCGCGGCGGCAGGCGATCGACGCACATCTGCAGCACGTCGAAGAACTCCCGCCGCGACAGCGCGGCATCTGGGTCCCCCCAGTCGGACGGCGGGCTGTTGTAATGGCCGTCGGCGGCGAAGAGGCTATTGAAGACGTCCTCGTCGGAACGCATGCCAGCCTCGTCGGATTCACCGCCCGCAAGCAGCGAGACGCGCACTTCGCGCCGTCCTGAGCGGATCGCGTCGATGATCTTGTGCTTGAGGATGCCAATCACGTACGTCTTGAGCGAGGCGTTGCCGGCAAAGCGCTCCGGGTGTTCGAGCACCGCCAGGATGGTGTCAGCCACCGTGTCTTCAGCCAGGGCCGTGTCACGCAATTGAAGTTGCGCAAAGCGCAGCAGGTGAGGGCGCAGCGCGTCGAGTTGGTCGGGTGCGATGGCCATGTTTCCCCAGGGTGTTCTTTCGTGGCAACGGTATGGCAGGCACGCAAGGTGCGCCATCAGACCGTAGCGCCTTTTCTTGTAAAATCGCGCCTGCCGAAAATGGGCTGCTTCGTTTTTGTAGCACGCGACATTCGGCGTTCCATCATACCCGCCCAACCGGATGTCACCGTCATGACCGCTTCTGCTGCCCCCGACCCTGCTGGCCTCGCCCCCGAACTCGCGCACGTTGCGCCGGCGTTGAAGGCTGAAATTCTCGCGCAGGCCCTGCCTTACATTCGCAAGTTTCACGGCAAAACCATCGTCGTCAAGTACGGCGGCAACGCCATGACGGAGGAAAAGCTCAAGCACGGCTTCGCGCGCGACGTGATCCTGCTCAAGCTGGTCGGCATGAACCCGGTGGTGGTGCACGGCGGCGGCCCGCAAATCGACGAAGCCCTGAAGAAGGTCGGCAAGCAAGGCACCTTCATCCAGGGCATGCGTGTGACCGATGAAGAGACCATGGAGGTGGTCGAATGGGTGCTCGGCGGCGAAGTTCAGCAGGACATCGTCATGCTGATCAACCAATACGGCGGCCAGGCGGTCGGCCTGACCGGCAAGGACGGTGGCCTCATCCGCGCCAAGAAGCTGAAGATGCCGGACCGCGAGCGCCCGGGGGAGTTCATCGATATCGGCTTCGTGGGCGACATCGAGACGATCAATCCGGCCGTGGTCAAGGCGCTGCAGGACGACGCATTCATTCCGGTCATTTCGCCCATCGGCTTCTCTGACGAAGGCCAGGCCTACAACATCAACGCCGACGTCGTGGCCGGCAAGATGGCCGAGATTCTGAAGGCTGAGAAGCTGGTCATGATGACCAACATTCCCGGCGTGATGGACAAGCAGGGCAACCTGCTGACCGACCTGTCGGCACGCGAGATCGACGAGCTGTTTGCCGACGGCACGATTTCGGGCGGCATGCTGCCGAAGATTTCGTCGGCGCTGGATGCTGCCAAGAGCGGTGTGAACTCGGTGCACATCGTCGATGGCCGTATCGAGCACTCGCTGCTGCTGGAAATCCTGACCGAACAGGCGTTCGGCACGATGATCCGCTCGCACTGATGCGAACCACTCGGGCGGTGCGGGTGCGCCATGCTGCGCGCGCCTTCCCGCGCGAGGTGCCGGCGGGCTCCCCACCCGCCCGGCAGCCGGTCTGGCTGTTCGACCTCGACAACACCCTTCACCACGCATCGCACGCGATCTTTCCGCAGATCAACCGGCTGATGACGGAGTATGTGGCGCGCGTGCTCGGCACGGACGACGCCACAGCCAGCCAGGTGCGCGTGGATTATTGGCGCCGCTATGGCGCCACGATTCTGGGCATGGTCCGCCATCACGGCGTCGACCCCGCTGATTTCCTTGCCGAGGCCCACCGCTTTGAAGACCTGCGCGCCATGGTGCGCGCGGAGCGCGGCCTCGCCCAACTGCTGCGCGCCCTGCCGGGGCGCAAGATTCTGCTGACCAACGCGCCGGCCGCCTACGCGCGCGAGGTGCTGCGGCTCATTGGCCTGAAGCGCGCGTTCCTACGCGAAATTGCCGTCGAGCACATGTGGGTGCACCGGCGCTTGCGCCCGAAACCTGACCCGCTGATGCTGCGCCGATTGCTCGCACGCGAACGTATTGCGCCATCGCGCGCCATCCTCGTCGAAGACACGCTTTCTCACCTCAAACGCTATCGGCGCCTGGGGATTCGCACGGTATGGGTGACGGGCTATTTGCGGCGCGTGCCGCCCGGCGTGCAGCCGACTTCCGCTGCAGATGCATTGCACCCAATGCAAGCTGAGGCGATGGGCGCGCGTGCAAATTCACCACATCAACCGGCTGCCACACCGATTTTGTTCGCCAACCGGCCCGGCTATGTGAGCGTGAAAGTAAAATCGGTGCTTCAACTAAAACGAAGGCTTGTTCGACGCGGCTAGGCAGTGGTAACTCCGCGCTCGGAACGGGAGAGGGGCCAGGAAGTCATGAGCAACGCGCAAACGGAGTTTCCGACCGCCGAGCCGGTCGCGGACGTCGCCATAGAAGCACCGCCGGTACGCAAACGCCCCCGCCCGGGCGAGCGCCGCGTGCAGATTCTGCAGACGCTCGCCGGCATGCTCGAGCATCCGCGTGGCGAAAAGATCACAACCGCGGGCTTGGCTGCACGGCTGGATGTCTCCGAAGCGGCGCTGTATCGCCACTTCGCCAGCAAGGCGCAGATGTTCGAAGGGCTGATCGAATTCATCGAACAGACCGTCTTCGGCCTCATCAACCAGATCACCTTGCGTGAAGAACACGGCCTGCGCCAAGCGCATGCCATCGCGCACATGCTGCTGTCGTTTGCCGACAAGAATCCGGGCATGACGCGCGTGCTGGTGGGCGACGCGCTGGTCGGCGAAGACGAGCGCCTGCCCGAGCGCATGGCGCAGTGCCTGGATCGCATCGAAGCGTCGCTCAAGCAGAGTTTGCGCATGGCGGTCACGCAGGGTGCCTGGCCGGCGGATGCCGACATCGCTTCGCGCGCCAACTTGGTTGTGTGTGCGGTGCTGGGGCGCTGGCATCGGTACGCCAAGAGCGGCTTCCGAAAGTCTCCGGTGGAAGGTGCGGATGCGCAGTTGCGGGTGCTGTTGGCCTGAATGTGCGTCACCCCCAAAAAAAAGCCCCGAATTGCGGGGCTTTTTTGTTGCGCGCAGCGTTGGTCAGCCGATGGTGCGTACCGCCTCCGCTAACGTGTGGAACCGCGCTGCGATCTGCTCGGTTTCCACATGGCCATAGCCGAGCAGCAGCCCAGGCAGGCGCCGCGCATCGTCCTGGTAATAACGTGAGAGCGGGCGCGTGACGACGTCATTGGCGAGTGCCAGATCAGCAACGGCCACATCGTTGGTGCCGGCCGGCAAGCCCAGCACGAGATGCAGGCCCGACGCGCCGTCATGCACGGGCAGCGCGTCGCCAAACTCGTGGGCGATGGACGCCAGCAGCGTTTCGCGCCGTTCCGCATACACCCCGCGCATGCGCCGGATGTGAGAGACGAAATGCCCCTCCGCAATGAAATCTGCCAGCACGGCCTGCGTGAGAATCTGGCCGCCGCGGAACATCTCCGACAGCCCCGTCGTAAACGCATCGGCCAGCGCGGGCGGCACGACCAGATAGCCGATCCGCAAACTGGGGAACAGCACTTTCGAGAACGTGCCCATGTAGAGCACGCGCCCGCCTTCATCCAGCCCTTGCAGTGAGGGCAGCGGGCGGCTGCCGTAGCGGAATTCGCTATCGTAGTCGTCTTCGACGATCCATGCATCGGTGGCGTGGGCCGTGGCCAGCAGCGCCCGGCGCCGCGCGAGGCTCATCACCGAACCGAGCGGGTATTGGTGCGATGGCGAGACCACCATGAGCTTCGGCGGCTTGCTGCGCTGACGCCCGCGCGTGGGGATGTCAAAGCGCATGCCTTCATCGTCCACCGGCAGTGGCACGGTGCGCACGCCCGCAGCGGTGAGTACGCTGCGCACGCCCCAGTAGCCGGGGTCTTCGATCCATGCGCTGTCGCCGGCGTCGCACAGCAGTTGCGCGATGAGTTGGAGCGACGGATGGATGCCTGCAGTGACGATGATCTGCTCGGGCTCGCAGCGCACGCCACGCGCGGTGCGCAGGTAATCGGCCAGCGCGGTGCGCAGTGGCAGGTAGCCCGCGCCAACGGGATACGTCAGCAGCGCGGGTGAAGGCTTGCGCAGCAGCCGGTTGTGCAAGCGCGACCAGATCCGCGCCGGAAACATCCGCACCTCCGGCACGCCCGGCATGAAGGCGCCCCATTGGCGCGAGCTGGCGCCCGCATCGCGCACCAGCGCCCGGCCGCGCGTAGAAAGCATCGGCGCAGACGGCGTGACCGCTTCGGTGATCGGCGCGGGCGCCACTGCGGCAACCGCTGCGGCCGGTGCGGGGGCGGCGTCCAACCGGTCTGGCGCGGTATCGGCGACGAAGGTGCCACTCCCCACGCCTGCCGACACGTAGCCTTCCACGCTGAGTTGCTCATAGACGTGGATGACCGTGTTGCGCGCAATGCCCAGCTCGGTAGCCAACTGTCGCGATGACGGCAGACGCGTGCCCGGCTGCAGCTCGTCGCGCAGGATGCCTTCCTGCAACACGCGGTACAGGCGGCGGTGGTCGGGCTCGCCGCCCGGCTCTGCACGGTCGAAGCGGCGTTGCAGGTAGTCGACCAGCATGCTGGCGCGGTGGGTGGGTGAGTGGTCGGCCATGGTGCGCGATGGAGCCAAAGTGGTTCCAAAAGAAAAACCTGATTGGGTCTTATTGTACAGAGCCAATGAGGACACACTGGCTCGCATCGCCTCTTTCTTGACCCAACGCACACGACCGCCATGAACGCCCGAGACCCGCAACAGAACGCCCAATGGAATGCCCGCCGCCTGGCAGCTACGCCGCGCGGCGTTGGTGTGATGACCGACCGCTACGCCGAGCGCGCCGAGAACGCCCTGTTCTGGGACGTGGAAGGCCGCCGCTACATTGACTTCGCGGCCGGCATTGCCGTGGTCAACACGGGCCATCGCCACCCGCGTCTGGAGCAGGCCGTGCGCGAGCAACTGGATCACTTCACGCACACTGCTTTCCAGATCGTGCCGTACGGTTCGTACGTCGAGCTGGCCGAGCGCCTGAACGCGATCACGCCAGGCTCGCACGCCAAGAAGACCGCGTTCTTCACCACTGGCGCCGAGGCTGTGGAAAACGCCATCAAGATCGCACGGGCGCACACGGGCCGCCCGGGTGTGATCGCGCTCACGGGCGCGTTCCACGGCCGCACGTTCATGGGCATGTCGTTGACGGGCAAGGTGGTGCCGTACAAGACGGGCTTCGGGCCGTTCCCGGGCAGCATCTATCACGTGCCGGCGCCCGTCGCGCTGCATGGCGTGAGCACGCAGGATGCGCTTGACGCCATTCAGCGCCTGTTCAAGGCCGATATCGATCCGCGCCAGGTGGCAGCCATCATCTTCGAGCCGGTGCAGGGCGAGGGCGGCTTCTACCAGATGCCCGCCGATTTCGTGCGCGCCGTGCGTGCGCTGTGCGATGAACACGGCATCGTGATGATCGCCGACGAAGTGCAAACCGGCTTTGCTCGCACCGGCAAGCTGTTTGCCATGGAGCACACCGGTGTGCTGCCGGACATCACGACGATGGCCAAGGGCTTGGCAGGCGGCCTGCCGCTGTCTGCCGTCACGGGCCGCGCAGAAATCATGGACGCGCCGGCTCCGGGCGGGCTCGGGGGCACCTACGCCGGCAACCCGCTAGCGGTGGCGTCCGCACATGCGGTGCTCGACATCATTGCTGACGAGAAACTCTGCGAGCGCTCCGCCGCGCTGGGCGCACGTCTGGTTGACGCACTGAATGCTGCCAAGGCCAAGCAGTCGCGCATTGCCGAAGTGCGTGGCGTGGGCGCGATGGTTGCTGTCGAATTCAATACGCCGGACGGCAAGCCGGACGCCGATTTCACCAAGCTCGTGCAGCAGCGGGCGCTCGAAGCCGGCCTGCTCCTCCTGTCGTGCGGCGGGTACGGCAACGTGATCCGCTTCCTGTTCCCGCTCACGATTGAAGACGCGGTGTTCGAAGAGGGTCTTGCCATCCTGCAACGCGCACTGGAGGGCTGACACTATGACCCGCACCGATCTGCCGAGCGCGCCGGTTACGCCACCGATCGCACTGAAAGACCCCGGCCTGTGGCGCACGCAGGCGTTTCTCGCCGGCACCTGGGCCGATGCCGATGACGGCGCCACGCGCGACGTGACCGACCCCGCCACCGGCCGCAAGATTGGCACCGTGCCCGGCATGGGCGCCGCCGAAACGCGCCGAGCCATCGATGCCGCACAGGTTGCGCAACGCGCCTGGCGCAAGGTGAGCGCACGCGATCGCGCCAGGATCCTGCGCAAGCTGGCCGATTTGATGATGGAGCACCAGCAGGATCTCGCCGCCATCCTCACGGCCGAGCAAGGCAAGCCGCTTCCGGAAGCCGCCGGCGAAATTGCCTACGCTGCTTCGTTCATCGAATGGTTTGCGGAAGAAGCACGCCGGATTTATGGCGACACGATTCCCTCGCCGCAGGGCGATCGCCGCATCGTCGTGCAGAAGGAGCCGATCGGCGTGAGCGCGGCCATCACGCCATGGAATTTCCCCATCGCGATGATGACGCGCAAGGTCGGCCCGGCGCTTGCAGCCGGTTGCTCGATGGTCGTGAAGCCCGCGCTGGAAACGCCCTACTGTGCGCTCGCATTTGCCGAGCTGGCCGTGCGCGCTGGCGTGCCGGCGGGCCTGCTGTCCATCGTCACGGGCGATTCGCAGGCGATTGGTGGCGAGCTGACATCCAACCCGATCGTGCGCAAGCTCAGCTTCACGGGCTCCACTGCGGTCGGCCGCTTGCTGATGCGCCAGTGCGCCGACGACATCAAGAAGCTGTCGCTCGAACTGGGCGGCAACGCGCCGTTCATCGTGTTTGACGATGCCGACGTCGATGCGGCGGTGGAAGGCGCGATGATCGCCAAGTACCGCAACGCAGGCCAGACCTGCGTGTGCGCGAATCGCTTTTACGTGCAACGCGGCATCTACGACACGTTTGCTGCCAAGCTGGCTGACGCCGTGTGTGCGCTGCGCGTCGGCAACGGCACGGAGCCCGGCGTGCAGCAGGGCCCGCTGATCCACATGCGCGCGATGGATAAGGTGCAACAGCATCTGGACGACGCCGTGCGCCAAGGTGCGCGCGTCCTGGTGGGCGGCAAGCCGCATGCGCTGTCCGCACAGGGCGGTGCGTTCTTCGAGCCGACCGTCGTGGTCGATGCGAAGCCGGGCATGCTGGTCGCGCATGAAGAAACGTTCGGCCCGCTGGCTGCGCTCATTCCCTTCGACACGGAAGACGAAGCCGTGGCGGCTGCCAACGACACCGAGTTCGGCCTGGCTGCGTATTTCTACACGCGCGATCTGGGCCGCGCGTGGCGCGTTTCGGACGCGCTGGAGTCCGGCATGGTCGGCGTCAACACGGGGCTGATTTCGACGGCCGAAGCGCCGTTTGGCGGCGTCAAGCAATCGGGGCTCGGCCGCGAAGGCTCGAAATACGGCATCGACGAATACCTGGAGATCAAGTACATCAATATGGCCGGCCTTTGACCCCGCGTATGGTCGGGGATCGGACGCATCACGATGCGGTGATGCGTCCGCCGCCGCTTGCTCTATAATCACCTTCCTCTGGCGCGCCGATTTGACGACTGGCTTGCGGGCGCGCGGGAGTTCAGACATCCACGAATGTGGCTCTGGGCTCTCATTACAAATGCGGCTAAAGAGGTTCGGTCAGAGCGGGGGCGGTGAAAGCAAGCGCCCCACGTGCGCCACATGAGAACCCGATTGGTTGCGTGAACAGCGTTGCCGGTCGGGTTTTTTCTTTGGTGCCATGACAGACATCCAGGCTGACACCGCGGTCACCGCAGCCGATGCGGCGCAGGCCGATTCATCCTCTCCGAAGGCACATCAGGGTAAGCCGGCCAACGCCATCGGCCTGGTCGTGCCCGAGCGCATGCATTTTGCCGAGCCGCTGCAACTGCGCAACGGCTCGCAGATCAGCGGCTACGACCTGATGGTCGAAACCTACGGCACGCTCAATGCCGACCGTTCCAACGCCGTGCTCATCTGCCACGCGCTCAACGCCTCGCACCACGTGGCGGGCGTGCACGCCGAGGGCGAAGTCGGCTGGTGGGACAACATGGTCGGCCCCGGCAAGCCGGTCGACACCAACCGCTTCTTCGTCATCGGGGTGAATAACCTGGGCTCGTGTTTCGGCTCGACCGGCCCCATGAGCCCGCATCCGGAAACCGGCCTGCCCTACGGCGCGCGCTTTCCCGTGGTGACGGTGGAAGACTGGGTGAACGCCCAGGCACGCGTGGCTGATCGCTTCGGCATCCAGCAATTTGCGGCAGTGATGGGCGGCAGCCTCGGCGGCATGCAGGCGTTGGCTTGGAGCCTGATGTATCCGGACCGGCTGCGGCACTGCGTGGTGGTGGCGTCCACGCCCAAGCTGTCGGCGCAAAACATCGCCTTCAACGAGGTGGCGCGCAGCGCGATCCTGTCCGACCCTGACTTCCACGGCGGCGATTACTACGCGCACAACGTCAAGCCCAAGCGCGGCCTGCGCGTGGCCCGGATGATCGGCCACATCACGTATCTGTCGGATGAAGACATGGCTGCGAAATTCGGCCGCGAGCTGAAGGCGGACGACATCCGTTTCTCGTTCGACGTCGAGTTCCAGGTCGAGAGCTACCTGCGCTACCAGGGCGACAAGTTTGCCGAGTACTTCGATGCGAATACGTATCTGCTGATCACGCGTGCGCTCGACTACTTCGACCCCGCACTGGCCTACGGCGGGAGCCTAACCAAGGCTGTCGCGCATACCAAGGCGAGCTATCTCGTCGTCAGCTTCATGACCGATTGGCGATTCGCCCCCGCGCGCAGCCGCGAGCTGGTCAAGGCGCTACTCGACAACAAGCATCCCGTCACCTACGGCGAGATCGACGCGCCGCACGGTCACGACGCTTTCCTTCTGGAAGACGCGCGCTACCACGCGCTGGTCCGCGCCTATTACGAACGTATCGCGCAGGAGATCGGCGCATGACAACGCAAACGCTGAACCCCGCTGCGCCGTCCGCAGTGCCGAACATCCTGACCGACCGCGCGGACTTTCGCGCCATCGCCCGCTGGATCGAGCCAAACTCCACCGTGCTCGACCTTGGCTGCGGTGACGGCAGCCTGTTGCGCGTGCTGCAGGACGAGCTCGACGTGCTGGCCTACGGCATCGAGATCGACGATGCGGGCGTGCTGGCCTCCGCGAAAAAGGGCGTGCACGTGATCCAGCAGAACATGGAAGGTGGGCTGGCACTGTTCGAAGACAAGAGCTTCGATACGGTCATCCTTTCGCAAACGCTGCAGACCATCCACAACACGGCGCAGGTGCTGCGCGAGATGCTGCGCGTGGGCCGCGAGTGCATCGTGTCGTTCCCGAACTTCGGCTACTGGCCGCATCGGCTATCGATCTTCCGCGGGCGCATGCCGGTGTCCAAGTCGCTGCCGTACGAGTGGTACAACACGCCCAACGTGCGCGTGCTGACCATCCGCGACTTTGAAGCGCTGGCGCCCAAGGTGGGGCTGGTGATTCTCGATCGCGTTGTGCTGCACGAAGGCAGCGTGGTGCGCTGGGGGGCCAACTGGCGCGGCAGCGTGGCGGTGTACCGGGTGCGCGCGGGCTGATTGCCTCGGCAGCTGCGGGCGCCTCTGGTGTGCTGGTTTGTGCGCACCCGCACGTAGCAGGATGGCGCGTTACACTGGGCCATCTTCCGTTGAGGAGCGCGCGATGAGCAGACAGGACCGGCGCAGAAGTCCGCGCATGCTGCAGGCGGTGTTGGCGGTGGCGATGAGTACGGCGATGTCGTTGGCAGCCGCAGCAACGTCACCTGCCGACACACAGGGCGATGCCGCCGCCCTCACCCAGATCGCCATCGCGCATTACGAGAAGAACGATTTCGGCCACGCCTTCGACGAGTTTGCCGAGGCTGCACAGCGCGGCAACCGGCTCGCGCAATTTAACTACGCGATGATGCTGATGCGCGGCGAAGGCACCGTCGCCCGTCCAGAAGAGGCGGTCAAATGGCTCCGCCGTGCCGCCGACAACCACATGACCCACGCGCAGTTTGCCTATGGCGAATTGTTTGAGCGCGGCGAGCTGGTACCGCGCTCCCTGGAAGAAGCCAACAAGTGGTACGAGCGTGCTGCGGCGGGCGGGCATGTCGAGGCACAGCGTGCGCTGGCCACCAACTACTTCACCGGGCGCGGTTTGCCGCGTGACTACGGGCGTGCGTTCAACTGGTACAAGAAGGCGGCCGAGGGGGGCGATGGGCCTTCGCAGTACATCGTCGGCAGCTATTACGAGCGTGGCGAACCCGGCGTAGTGGCGCAGGATATCGAGCTGGCCAAGAAGTGGTACGGCCGGGCAGCTGCACAAGGGGATGTGGGGGCGCTCGGCAAGCTGCGCGAACTGGTGGAGAAAACCTACCGCGCCAAGCACGGCGACCCGCCCACAACGGCACGCCAGTCCATGTAGCGCACGCAAGCAAAAACCGCCGGGCATGGCTGCATGCACCGGCGGTTTTGCTTTGGAGCGCGTTCAATCGTCCATCAACAGCAACGACCCACGCGTCCGGCGTAGCGCGCGTCCTGGCGTTCGCGGAAGAAGTCTTCGTACGTCATGACGGCCTGGCCCGGATGGGTCTCCAGCATGTGGCGCACATAGGTGTCGTAGTCCGGCACGCCAACCATCAGGCGCAGCGTCTGGCCCAGGTAGCGGCCGAAGTTTTCGAGTTCTTCGCGCATGCCCGTGCTCATGCGCCCAGCGCTTCGTACGGCGTTTCGTTGGCAGTCGGGCGACTTGCCGCGCGCGCCTTGAGTACCGTGCGCAGGCCATACCAAGCGATGCTCACCACCACGAGAATGAACAGACCGCACAGGAATGCGTCGATGCGGTCGTTCAGCACAACCTGCTGCATCTGCGCCATCGACTTGGCCGGAGCCAGCAGCTTGCCTTCGGCTATCGCGCTGGCGTACTTGTTGGCGTGCGCCAGGAAGCCGATCTTCGGGTCCGGATCGAACAGCTTCTGCCAGCCGGCGGTGAGCGTGCAGATCAGCAGCCAGATGGTCGGCAGCAACGTCACCCACACGTAGCGGTCGCGTTTCATCTTGACCAGCACGCAGGTGCCCAGCGTGAGCGCAATCGCGGCCAGCATCTGGTTAGAGATGCCGAACAGCGGCCACAGCGTATTGATGCCGCCCAGCGGATCGATCACGCCCTGGTACAGGAAGTAACCCCACAGTGCGACGGTCGCGGCCGTGGCAATGAGGTTGGCGACGAGCGAATCCGTGCGCTTGAGTGCCGGCACAAAAGTGCCCAACAGATCCTGCAGCATGAAGCGCCCGGCGCGCGTACCTGCGTCCACGGCGGTGAGGATGAACAGCGCCTCGAACAGGATCGCAAAGTGGTACCAGAAGGCCATCATGGCCTGGCCGCCCACCACCTGATGCAGGATGTGCGCCATGCCCACGGCCAGCGTCGGTGCGCCGCCTGCGCGGGCGAGGATGGTGTTTTCGCCGACGTCCTTGGCGGTCTGGATCAGAACGTCAGGGGTGATGACGAAGCCCCAGGTGGACAGCGTGTGTGCCACCGTATCGGGCGTAGCGCCCACCAGCGCTGCCGGGCTATTCATCGCGAAGTAGACGCCAGGGTCGATGACCGAAGCAGCCACCAGCGCCATGATGGCGACGAACGATTCCATCAGCATCGCGCCATAGCCGATGAAGCGTGCTTGGCGTTCGTTCTCCAGCAACTTGGGTGTGGTGCCCGACGAGATGAGCGAGTGGAAGCCCGACACCGCACCGCACGCAATGGTGATGAACAGGAACGGGAACATGTTGCCCGACCACACGGGGCCACCGCCGCCTGCAAACTGCGTGAGCGAGGGCATCTGCATCTGCGGCGCGACGATCAGGATGCCGATGGCCAGTGCCATGATCGTGCCGATCTTCAGGAACGTCGACAGGTAATCACGCGGGGCAAGCAGCAGCCACACTGGCAGCACCGAAGCGACAAAGCCGTAGCCGATCAGCATCCACGTGAGTGCCTTGCCGTCGAATGTGAACAGCGGCGCCAGCGCGGCGTTTTCGTGCACCGCCTGACCGCCGATGATGGCCAGCATCAGCAGCACGAAGCCGATGATGGAGATCTCGCCGATGCGGCCCGGACGGATGTAGCGCACGTAGATGCCCATGAACAGCGCGATGGGAATCGTCGCGGCGACCGTGAAGGTGCCCCACGGCGAGCCAACCAGCGCCTTCACCACGATCAGCGCCAGCACGGCCAGGATGATGATCATGATGAGGAACGCGCCAAACAGCGCGATCACGCCGGGCACCGTACCCATCTCACTCTTCACCAGGTCGCCCAGCGAGCGGCCGTCGCGGCGCGTGGAAATGAACAGTACGACGAAATCCTGCACCGCGCCGGCAAACACCACGCCGGCCAGAATCCAGAGCATGCCAGGCAGATAGCCCATCTGTGCGGCCAGCACGGGGCCGACGAGCGGGCCAGCGCCGGCAATGGCCGCAAAGTGGTGGCCGAACAGCACGTGCTTGTTGGTGGGAACGTAGTCGAGCCCGTCGTTGTAGCGCCAAGCGGGCGTCTTGCGGGTGCCGTCCAGGCCGAGCACCTTGTCGGCAATGAAGCGGCTGTAATAGCGATACGCGATCAGATAGATGCATACGGCGGCCACCACCACCCATAGCGCGCTGACTGCCTCGCCGCGCGCAAGCGCAACGGTGGCAAAGGCAGACGCGCCAAGAATGGCAACGACCAGCCAGATCAGGTGTTGCCTGACGAAGCTCATGTCGGTCTCCTCGAACCTTGGTCGAAGTTATTTGCTGAACGCGGGATGTGGGTTCATCCCTGCAGTAAGTCCTACCCCGTGACAGGGGCGTGTAGTATTTGCCAGCCTCACCCCGCGCCACAAGCGGAGGACTACGCAGCACACGTCCGTAGTTCTACGCAGCCCCACACCTGACGGGGGCTGCTCCGCCACCTTGCAATGCCGCAACGCACGCCGCGTTTTGCCATGAAGCTCCGCCAGAAGATCCTGCTCCTCGCCGTCGCACCGCTGACCATCGCCATGCTGGCGATCATGCTGACCGTGCGGCATCAGTCGATTGCGCTGGCGCGGCACGAGCGACAGTTGGTGGAATCGGCGTACCTGCAGGCCAAGGAAACCGAGCTGCGGTCTTACGTCAAGCTTGCGCAGAGTGCCATCGCCCCGTTGCTTGCGTCCGGCCAAAGTGGTGACCCAGCCCGGGACGAAGCCACGCGCGACGAAGCCATGCGCACCCTCGCCCGCCTCGACTTTGGCACCGATGGCTACTTTTTCCTCTACGACTTGCGCGGCCGCAACCTGATGCACCCGCGCCAGCCCGAACTTGTCGGACGCGACTTGTGGGACCTGACGGACTCGGGCGGCCAGCCGACCATCCAGAAACTGGTGGCTGCCGCGCAGGCCGGTGGCGGTTTCGTGCGCTATATGTGGGACAAGCCATCGACGCACCAGAGCGTGCCCAAGCTCGGTTATGTCGAGCCAATTCCGCAGTGGGGCTGGATGGTGGGCACCGGTCTGTACCTGGATGACATCGAGCAGACCCTGCGAGAGATTGACCAGCGCGCGCAGGCCAACATCGACCAGACGCTGGCGTGGGTCGTTGGCATTGCCGCGATCAGCATCCTGCTGGTAGCCGGCAGCGGTTTGGCGCTGAACGTGAGCGATCACCGCCAGGCCGACGCCAAGCTGCGCCAGCTCGCGCAGCAAGTGGTGAAGTCTCAGGAAGACGAGCGCGCGCGCGTCTCGCGCGAGTTGCACGACGGCATCAGCCAGGTGCTGGTGTCGACCAAGCTGCTGCTCGAAACCGCGCATGGTCATCTCGAAGCGTCACCTGTGTCGCCGCCGTCCATCGAACGGGCCGACAGCATGTTGCGTCGCGCGCTTGATCGGTTGAACGGCGCGCTGGGCGAGGTGCGGCGGGTGTCGCACAACCTGCGTCCCGCCCTGCTGGATGATCTCGGCTTGGCGGCTGCGCTGGAGCTGCTTGTGCGCGAAACGCGCGAAGCGCACGAAGACAGCCAGCCGGGGTTTGCGATTGCGCTCGAAGTGGTCGGGCCGCCCGTGCAGCTACCGGACGCGTGCAACACCGCGCTGTTCCGCATCGCGCAGGAGGCTGTCTCGAACATCGAGCGCCATGCCACGCAAGCCACGCGCATCGGCGTACTGCTTGAAAACGATCTTGATGCCGTGCGCTTGTCTGTTCGCGACAACGGGCCCGGCTTTGATGTGGAATCCGTGCAGGTGGACCCGCAGCACGGCATCGGCTTGCGCAACATGCGTGAACGCATGGCCGCGCTGGGCGGCACATGTACCGTCGCCTCGGGCCCGCACGGCACCGAGGTGTGCGCTGTGCTGCCGCATATCGTCATCGCTCAACTGGCTTCTGCTCCTTCTTCTTCCCTCGTATGAATATGCGAACACCCGCGCCCGTCAAACTGCTTCTCGTCGACGATCACCCG
Organism: Ralstonia sp. Ralssp135; assembly: GCF_047304345.1. Lineage (NCBI taxonomy): Bacteria > Pseudomonadati > Pseudomonadota > Betaproteobacteria > Burkholderiales > Burkholderiaceae > Ralstonia > Ralstonia sp. Ralssp135. The sequence goes on along the minus strand of NZ_JBGLYZ010000017.1, from coordinate 68,593 downwards.
CTCGTGCGCGATGGTGTGCGCATGCGGCTGGAAGCTGTGCCGCATTTCGAAGTGGTGGGTGAAGCCGGTGACGCCGATGCCGCCCTGCGGGCCGCGCGCACCTTGTCCCCCGATCTGGCACTGATGGACATCGGCATGCGTGGCATGAACGGCATTGCGTTGACCGAGAAGTTTGCCGAGGAATTTCCCGAGATTGCCGTGCTCGTCCTGTCGATGCACGACAACCTGGAGTACGTGCGGCAGGTGATCCGTGCGGGCGCGCGTGGCTACGTGCTCAAGGACGCGCCTGCCAGCGAGCTGGTTGAGGCCATCGACGCCGTGCTGGCCGGCCGACCGTTTTACAGCGCGCAGCTGGCGATGCGCATGGCCGAGCAGGCTGTCATGCCCACGCCGGTCGAGGCGCTCACGCCCCGCGAGCGCGACATTCTCGATGGCATCGCCAAGGGCTATGCCAACAAACGCATCGCCGACGAGCTGGGCCTATCCGTGCGTACGGTGGAATCGCACCGCCTGAACCTCAAGCGCAAACTCGGCATCGAGGGGCAGGCGGAGCTGGTGAAGTTTGCGGTGGAGTTGGGAAAGGGCCGTTAGACGCCCTTCGTGCCTTCCACGTAATCGCGCACCATCGCCTCGAACGAGGTGTCGCGGCCAAAGCCCATCGTATCGGCGCGAGCGGTATCGAAGCGCGCCGGCCAGCTTTGCACGATGGCCTTGATCCGTGCGTCCGGCTCCCAGCGGATGCGCGATACCGGCGCATCGCCCGCCACCCTGCGCAGCGCTTCCACCATCTCGCCCACACGGACCGTAATGCCCGGCAGATTCAATGAACGGCGATTGCCCCATGCCGACGCCGGCAGCGTGTACGCGTGCAGCAGCGAGGCCACCACCTGGCGCGGCGACGCGAGCCACAGTTCGGTCTCGGCTTCGACCGGGCAGATGGCGTCTTCGCCCGACAGTGGCTCGCGGATGATGCCGCTGGCAAAGCTCGATGCCGCGCCATTTGGCTTGCCTGGGCGCACCGACACCGTCGGGATGCGAACGGCGCGGCCATCAACGTAGCCCTTGCGCGAATACTCGCCCACCAGGAATTCGCCCATCAGCTTTTGCACGCCATACGAAGCCTGCGGCGTGGCAGCCGTGTCATCGGTGACGATGGCCGGCAACTGACCGCCGAACACCGCCACTGAACTGGCGAACAGCACGCGCGGCGCCCGGCCGGTCTTGGCGTGCTGCGCGCGTAGCGCATCAAGCAATGCGCGCGTGCCGTCCAGGTTCACGCGCATGCCAAGGTCGAAATCAGCCTCGGCGGTGCCGCTCACCACGGCGGCCAGATGGAACACGCCGCCCACGTTTTCGTCGATCACCTGGGCGATCAGGGCCGGGTCGGAAGCATCGCCTGTCACATAGCGCACGCGCGCATCGGCAATCTGGCCGGCCACCTGGTCCAGCACGATGAAGGTCTCGATCGGCTGCACCGCGCCGTCCGCGCCGGGCAGACCGGGTTGCTGGAGCAGTGCCGCCAGCACGCGCTGGCCGAGGAAACCGGCGCCGCCGGTGATGACGATGTTCATGGTGTCTCCTTGTTGCCTGACGTAAGCGCCCGGCGTTTTGTCGATGCCTAGGGTAAACAGGGATGAAGCTCTGCGACTCAACTTGTATGATGACACGACGAATTTACGCTTGCCAAGACATCCCTGCCACCATGTTTGAACGACTCGACGCCACGCCTTCCCTGTCCGACCGCGTGGCCCAGACCCTGATGGACAAGATCGACGCCGGGGAACTGCGCCGCGGCGAACGCATGCCGTCCGAAACCGTGCTCGGACAAGAATTCGGCGTGAGCCGCACCGTGATCCGCGAAGCCATCTCACGTCTGCGCCACGAAGGCGTGGTCGAAGCGCGCCAGGGCAGCGGCGTGTACGTCACGCAGCAGGCGGGTCTCAAGCCCTTGCGTATCGACGCGGCCCAGGCCGGCTCGATCGATGCCGTGCTGCACATCATCGAACTGCGCCGCGCCCTGGAGGCCGAGGGCGCCGCCCTGGCCGCCCAGCGCCGCACCGATGCCGAGATGATCGAGATCGACGCCGCACTCGACAGCATCGACGCCGCAGTGGCAGCGGGCGGTGACGGCGTGACCGAAGACCTGCGCTTTCACCACGCCATCGCCGCCGCCAGCGGCAATCCGTTTCTGGTGCAGGCACTCGGCTTTTTCAGCCAATACCTGGAAGAAGCGATTGGTGTGACGCGCAGCAACGAAGCGCGCCGCGAAGACTTTGCACGCCAGGTCCGCGACGAACACCGCGCGATGGTCGAGGCCATTCGCCACCGCGACGCACTTGCTGCGCGCAATGCCGCGCAGACCCACATGTTCAATGCCGCACGTCGCCTGGCCGAGGGCCGCGATACGGCGCAAGACTGATTTCAGGAGCAATTCATGACGCAAACGGCGGCTGACCGTAAGGTTGGCGTGATCGGACTCGGCGCCATGGGCTTGGGCATTGCCAAGACCCTGCGCAATCACGGCTACACCGTGCATGCCTGCGACGCGCGCCCGGGTGCCGCTGCGGATTTCGCCAAGGAAGGCGGTGTGGCCTGCGCAACGCCCGCTGACGTTGCGGCGGGTGTGGATGTGGTGGTCTCGGTGGTGGTCAACGCCGCGCAGACCGAGGCCGTGCTGTTCGGCGAGACCGGCGCAGCGGGCGCCATGCGGCCGGGCGGCACCTTCGTCATGTGCTCGACGGTGGATCCGAACTGGTCCATCGCGCTGGAGGCACGCCTCGCGCAGCAGGGCATCCTGTATGTGGATGGCCCGATCTCGGGTGGCGCTGCCAAGGCCGCGTCGGGCCAGATGACCATGATGACCTCGGCCACGCCCGAGGCGTATGCGGCGGCGGGCCATGTGCTCGACGCCATGGCCGGCAAGGTCTATCGCCTTGGCGACAAGGCCGGCGCGGGCAGCAAGGTCAAGATCATCAATCAGTTGCTGGCCGGCGTGCACATTGCAGCGGCTGCGGAAGCCATGGCCCTGGGCCTGCGCGAAGGTGTGGCGGCGGATGCGCTGTATGAAGTCATCACCCATAGCGCGGGCAACAGCTGGATGTTCGAAAACCGCATGGCCCACGTGCTGGCCGGCGACTACACGCCGCTGTCCGCCGTCGACATCTTCGTCAAGGACCTGGGGCTCGTGCTCGATACCGCGCGCGCGACCAAGTTCCCGCTGCCGCTGGCGGCTACTGCCCATCAGATGTTCATGCAGGCGTCGACCGCCGGCTACGCCCGGGAAGATGATTCCGCCGTGATCAAGATCTTCCCGGGGATCACGCTGCCGGAGGGCCAGTCGAAATGAGCGCAGCGCCCACGCCCCGCCCGGTCCTCGGCTGCATCGCCGATGACTTCACCGGTGCGACCGACCTTGCCAACATGCTCGTGCGTGCCGGCATGCGCACCGTGCAGACCATCGGTGTGCCGCCGGCAGGTGAGGAAGCCATCGCTGCGGATGCCGATGCCATTGTCGTGGCACTCAAGTCGCGCACGATTCCGGCGGCCGATGCCGTGGCGCAGTCATTGAGCGCACTGCGCTGGCTGGGTGCGCAAGGCTGCTCGCGCTTCTTCTTCAAATACTGCTCGACCTTTGATTCCACCGACGACGGCAACATCGGCCCCGTGGCAGAGGCATTGATGGCCGAACTGGGCACCGATTTCACGTTGGCCTGCCCTGCGTTTCCCGAGAACGGCCGCACGATCTTCCGGGGCCATCTGTTCGTGGGCGACGTGCTGCTCAACGCGTCGGGCATGGAGCACCATCCGCTCACGCCGATGCGCGATCCGAACCTCGTGCGGGTGCTCGCGCGCCAGAGCGCGGGCAAGGTCGGCCTGCTGCGTTACGACACCATCATGCGCGGCGCCCAGGCCGCTCGCGATCAGGCCCAGCAACTGCGCGCCGATGGCGTGAAGCTGGCGATTGCCGATGCCATTTCCAACGATGACCTGATTGTGCTGGGCGAGGCGTTTGCCGACCTGCCCCTGCTCACGGGCGGCTCGGGCCTGGCGCTTGGCTTGCCCGCGCAATACCGCCGGGCGGGGTTGATCACCGAACATGGCAACGCGGCGCAACTGCCGGCGGTAGCCGATTCGGCGATCGTGCTGTCGGGCAGCTGCTCACGTGCGACGAACGCACAGGTGGCGCATTGGCGTGCATCGCGCCCGGCGTTCCAGATTGATCCGCTGGCGCTGGCCGAAGGCAAACCGGTGATGGTCGACGCGCTCGATTTCGTGCACCGCCATGCCGGTCAGACGGTTCTGGTTTACGCCACCAGCGCGCCCGAGCAAGTCGCCCACGTGCAGCAAACGCTGGGTGTGGAGCGCGCCGGCAAGCTGGTTGAAGATGCACTGGGCCGCATCGCTCGCACGCTGCATGCCGATGGCGTGCGCCGCTTCGTGGTAGCCGGTGGTGAAACATCGGGCGCGGTGGTGCAGGCGCTCGACGTGCGCGCGCTGCGCATCGGCCCGCAGATCGACCCAGGCGTGCCCTGGACAGCCACGATCGACAACGATCCGGTTGCACTGGCATTGAAGTCGGGCAACTTCGGGACGGTGGATTTCTTCGAGAAGGCGCTTGCGCAACTGGCGCAGGCTACAGCGGAGGCGGCGGTATGAGTGCGTCCACCGAAACAGCGCTGCGTGAAGAGATCGCCCGTGTCGGGCAGAGCCTGTATGCGCGTGGTTACACCGTCGGCACGGCAGGCAACATCAGCGCACGCCTGCCTGACGGCTGGCTTATCACGCCAACCGATGCCTGCCTTGGCACGCTGGACCCGGCGCGTATCGCCAAGGTGCTGGCGACGGGCGAGTGGGTTGGCGGCGACAAGCCTTCGAAAACGCTCGCTCTGCATCGCGGCATCTACGACCGCAATGCCGACGCGCATGCCGTGGTGCACACGCATTCGACGCATCTTGTGGCGCTCACGCTTGCCGGCGTCTGGAACGAAGCCGATGTGCTGCCGCCCATCACGCCGTACTACGTGATGAAGGTCGGCCACGTACCGCTCATCACGTATCAGCGCCCGGGGCATGCGGATGTGGCTTCGCAGATTGCTGCGCTGGCCAATGACGTGCGCGCCGTGCTGCTCGATCGACTCGGGCCCGTGGTATGGCACGGCTCGGTGTCGAATGCAGCCTACGCGCTGGAAGAACTGGAAGAAACCGCACGGCTTTGGTTGATGACCGAACCCAAGCCTGCACCGCTGTCCGACGCGCAGATCGACGAGCTGCGCCAGACGTTCGGGGCTCGTTGGTAGCAACCGATAGCAAATCGGTAGCGCCCGCTGCACGGCCCACATAAAACCTATACCGGAGACCACATGAACACCTCGACCGCCACCACGGCGGCGTTGCCTTCGCACGCCGTTTCAAAAGAGGACAGCGTTTATGCGCGCGTGTCGCGCCGCATCGTCCCGCTCATCATGCTTTGCTACGTGGTCGCGTACCTCGACCGTGTGAACGTCGGCTTTGCGAAGCTGCAGATGTCGCAGGCGCTGAATTTTTCCGAGACGGTCTACGGGCTGGGAGCCGGCATCTTCTTCATCGGTTACTTCCTCTTCGAGGTGCCGAGCAATCTGCTGATGAACAAGATCGGCGCGCGCATCTGGATCGCGCGAATCATGATCACATGGGGTTTGATCTCGGGCGCATTCGCATTCGTGCAGACGCCCACCCAGTTCTACGTGATGCGGTTCCTGCTGGGTTTGGCCGAAGCGGGCTTCTACCCCGGCGTCATCTTGTATCTGACGTACTGGTATCCGTCGCATCGCCGCGCGCGCATTGTGGCGATGTTCATGGCGGCCATCCCCATCTCGGGCATCTTCGGCAATCCGCTGTCGGGCTGGATCATGAGCGCCTTCCACGGGACGGGCGTCGGCGGCGGCTGGCAGGGCTGGCAGTGGATGTTCGTGATCGAAGCCATTCCTGCCGTGCTGGTCGGCTTGCTGGTGCTGTGGAAGTTCGATGACAGCATCCGCAAAGCCAAGTGGTTGTCGGAAGACGAGAAGCAGATTCTCGAAGCCAACATTGCTGCAGACAACAAAGGCAAGACCGAGCACCACGGCATCGGCAAGGTGTTCTCCGATCCGCGCGTGTGGATGATGAGCCTGATCTACTTCACCTTCGTCATGGGCCAGTACGGGCTGACGTTCTGGATGCCGACGCTGGTGAAGAACGCCGGTGTGAAAGACACCTTCATGGTGGGCGTGCTCTCCGCCATCCCGTACGTATGTGCGGCGATCACCATGGTGCTGATCGGCCGCAGCGCCGATGCACGCCGCGAGCGTCGCTGGCACCTGGTTGTGCCGGCGCTGATGGGCGCAGTCGGTTTTGCCGTGGTGGCCACGGCTGGGCACAACGTAGCCCTGTCGATCGTGTTCCTGTCATTGGCAGCTGCGGGTGTGCTGACGTGCGCGCCGCTTTTCTGGTCCCTGCCGACGGCTTTCCTGCAAGGCACGGCTGCCGCTGCCGGCATTGCCGCCATCAACTCGGTCGGCAACTTGGCCGGCTTTGTGAGCCCCTATATGATCGGTGCGCTCAAGGACATGACGGGCAGCACATCCGCCGGCATGTATGCGTTGGCGGGCGTGCTGGTGCTCGGCTGCATTGCCGTGTTGCGCACGCCGTCGAAGTTGGTCAATAAATAAGCAATCGTATTCAGAGGTCTGCCATGCCGCGCTTTGCCGCCAACCTGTCCATGATGTACCAGGAGCACGCGTTCCTCGACCGCTTTGCCGCTGCGGCAAAGGATGGCTTCGAGGGCGTGGAGTTCCTATTTCCCTACGACTTCGACAAGGCGGATATCCGCGCCCGTCTTGACGACGCTGGCCTCACGCAAGCACTGTTCAATGCTCCGCCGGGCGACTGGGCTGGCGGCGAGCGCGGCATCGCCTCGCTGCCCGGTCGCGAAGAGGAATTCAAGCGCGGCATTGCGACAGCGCTGGAGTATGCGCAGGTGCTGGGCAATACGCGCCTGCACGTGATGGCCGGCCTGCTACCCGCAGGTGCAGACCGCGCACGACATCACGCTACCTACGTGAGCAACGTCGCCTACGCTGCGCGCGAGGCTGCCGGCGCGGGCGTCACCATCGTGCTGGAACCGATCAACACGCGCGACATGCCGGGCTTTTTCCTCACGCACCAGGCGCAGGCACATGCGGTGTGCAAGGAAGTCGGCGCGACCAACGTCAAGGTGCAGTTCGACCTGTACCACGCGCAGATCATGGAGGGCGATCTGTCGGTCAAGCTCAAGCAGTACGTCGATGGTGTGGGTCACGTGCAGATTGCCGGCGTGCCCGATCGCCACGAACCGGACGAAGGCGAGCTGAACTATCCGCACCTCTTTGCATTGCTGGATACGCTCGGCTATGACGGCTGGGTCGGCTGCGAATATCGGCCGCGTGCCGGTACGAGCGAAGGGCTCGGCTGGCTTAAACGCTGGCGAGAAGGCCAACGCTGATCGGCATTGCTTCAAACAAAACGGCCGGAGCCGCACGCGCAGTCCGGCCGTTGTCTTTTGGGGCACCGCTTACGACTTGCAGGCGCCGAGGTAGTGCCCCTGGTAGTGAAAGCCGCTCTTCATCGGCCCGAACTGCGGATGCTGATACTGGCCATTGCCGCTGATGTTGTACGACGTGGGCGTAAGCGGGCCGCTGGCTTCGAGCACGCCCTTGCCGCCCTGTGGGTCTTCGCACGACAGCGTGACCTTGAGCTTGCCCAGCGTGTAGTTCCAGCGCGTGAGCTTGCAGCCTTGCTGGTCGCGCTGGATGGAGCGCTCGAACATGGCGCGCACATCGCCGGCATCGTTCGCGCTCAGGCAGCCGCGTTCGGGGCGGCTTGGCACTTGACGGCCTTGCTCGTCAAAGTGCGGCAACGGCTTGCCGTTCAGCGTTACGCTCGTCGTGCTTTCCCATAGGCCCGGCGTGACTTCCTGCGCGTGCGCGCACAGCGCCAGTCCAGCCAGCAGCACACCGCTGCACCGCAGCTTCATGTTCGATTCCTTGATGGGGGATGACGCAACCATCCCGCCGCCGCGCGGCATGCGCGGCGACGGAATGGTCGTCAGGGATGAGTGACGCGGGCGCGAATCGGCCCCGGGCTCAGGCGCCCAGGCGTACCGGTTCCTTGGCCAGCGAACGCGACGTCGGCATATGACCGTACGATGGCAGTTCAGCCTTGCGGCTTGCGGCTTCCAATTGCATGCCGATCGCGTCGGCAGCATATGCGGCCGTTGCGCCGCTGGTGCCGACCACGAGGCGATAGCCGCCACCGCGCACGGTCTGGATCAGGCCATCGCAGGGCGTGCCTGCCAGCGCCACGCGCAGCTTGCGCACGTGCACATCCACCGTGCGCTCACCCACGAAGACGTGGTTGCCCCATACGCGGTCCAGCAGTTGTGTGCGCGAGTGCACGCGTTGCGGATGCGCGACGAGAAAGTGCAGCAGGCGGAATTCGAGCGGACTGAGCGGAATGGCGCGCGGGCCGGTGTCGGTTTGCGCAGTCACGCCCAGTGTGAGCGGATCGAGGCGCAGGCCGTTGACCTGCAGGATGTCGTCGCCGTGCTGATGCGGCGCGCGGCGGCGCAGTACGGCGCGAATGCGGGCATGCAGCTCGCCCGTGTCGCACGGTTTGACGACGTAGTCGTCGGCACCGGCGTCGAGCGCGGCAATCTTGGCACGCGCATCGCCATGACGGGACAGCACGATGACCGGCAGACCGCGCGTCTGCATGTTGGCGCGCAACGCCAGCAGCATGTCGATCGACTCCCGCTCGGGCCATGTCCACTCCATCAGGAGCAACTCAGGCATGGCGGCCAGGATGGCTGCCTGCGCCTGGCCCGGATGGCTGACCCGTTGAACGTCGTGTCCACCATCACGCAGGGAAAACGACAGACGCTCCCCCTCTGCCTGGTCTTGTTCGACCAGCAAGATCTGAATACCCACTTTGTGATACCTCCCGTCTAACCAGCCGACACACTCCGGCGAGCAGCCTCGCGGCTGCGCTCTGCTGTCTGCGGTGCGCGTTGTTATGAGTGCCATGCGGGCAATTGCGCGTGTGCTCGCATGTCATTTCTTGCGGGCGCTGTTGTCCGGCCGTCGGCCTTGTGCGGATCGTCATGTTGCTATTCCCGTCGACGATCGCCAGCGGAGCCTCCTGGGTGTGGTGTCCAGGGTGGTCCTGAGAAAGGTCTGCAAGCCCCTCGGTGCCTGCCGCAGCGTGCCGAACCATGCAATCGTTTGCATAGTTTGCGGCGTTGCGTGCGCGCAATCCGAGCCGGCGCCCCCCCGAGCGCCGGTGAAGTAGGGATCCCCCACCTCCGTTGGCATAAGGCTTGTTAGCCCTCTCCCGTTTCCTCTAGTCATGAACCCCCCTTCTGGCTCAGAGAAAAGGGATTCCGTTTTGCCGGATTATAAGAATCCCGTAGGGATTCGTCACGCAGGAATTTTAAAATTTGGAAATTCATTCAATTCGACACGCATTGGGGTGGCGCGGTTGACATGCATTCTTCATAAAGCTATGCCAGGCAACGTTCTTGGCCGATACCATGCGTGTAATGATTCAAGCTTGGCATAAATGCATGACGATTATGCTCGCGCCGGCATAATCACCAATCTCATGTGTGGGCAGGTATTTTTTACAAAGCAATTCGATTTCCTAAAAATCAATTGATCTGTTTTGTTGGCAGGGGTAATTCGCGCGATTTAAAACTTTAGGATTACTGCTCGTTGTTTGAGCAACCTTCTTCGGGCAGACACAAAAAAAGCCCGCGCGAGGCGGGCTTCTTGTCCTAGTGTCGAGGCGGTGGCGGGCGTTAGCCCTGCAGGCGTTCTTCCAGGCGGGTCTTGGCGTCGGGCAGCGCTTGCGGCAGACCGTGTGCCAGTTTCGTGAACAATTCGTCGTGCAGGGCCAGTTCCTGCGTCCAGGCGTCCGCGTCCAGCGAGATCACCTTGGCGAACTGCTCGGCCGTGAAGTCCAGCCCGTCCCAGCTCAGTTCTTCGTAGCGCGGCGATACACCAAAGGCGTGCTCATCGCCCTGCGCGTGGCCTTCGATGCGATCGATCATCCACTTGAGCACACGCATGTTTTCGCCAAAACCGGGCCACACGAACTTGCCGTTCTCGTCCTTGCGGAACCAGTTGACGCAGAAGATCTTCGGCAGCGTGGCGCCACTTTCGGCCAGCTTCTCGCCCAGGTTCAGCCAGTGCGCAAAGTAGTCGGCCATGTTGTAGCCGCAGAACGGCAGCATGGCGAATGGGTCGCGGCGCACCACGCCTTGCTGGCCAGCAGCGGCGGCAGTGGTTTCCGAGCCCATCGTGGCAGCCATGTACACGCCTTCGGTCCAGTCGCGCGCTTCGGTCACGAGCGGCACCGTGGTCGAGCGGCGCCCGCCGAAGATGAACGCATCAATGGGTACGCCTGCCGGGTTGTCCCATTCCGGATCAATCGAGGGGCATTGTGCTGCCGGCGCGGTGAAACGCGCGTTCGGATGCGCTGCCTTGCGGCCGGTTTCCTTGGCGGTCTCGGGTGTCCAGTCCTGGCCTTGCCAGTCGATCAGGTGGGCGGGCGGCGTGTCGGTCATGCCTTCCCACCACACATCGCCGTCGTCCGTGAGCGCAACGTTGGTGAAGATGACGTTCTCTTTGAGCGTGGCCATCGCGTTGAAGTTGGTCTTCTCGCTGGTGCCCGGGGCCACGCCAAAGTAGCCGGCTTCCGGGTTGATGGCGTACAGGCGGGTCTTGCCGGCGGCGTCCTTGCGGGGCTTGATCCAGGCGATGTCGTCGCCGATGGTCGTCACCTTCCAGCCGTTCAGACCTGCGGGCGGGATCAGCATTGCAAAGTTGGTCTTGCCGCAGGCCGACGGGAAAGCCGCCGCCACGTGATACGTCTTGCCTTCCGGTGACGTCACGCCCAGGATCAGCATGTGCTCGGCCAGCCAGCCCTGATCTCGGCCCATGGTCGAGGCGATCCGCAGGGCGAAGCATTTCTTGCCCAGCAGCGCGTTGCCGCCGTAGCCCGAGCCGAACGACCAGATTTCGCGCGTTTCCGGGAAATGCACGATGTACTTGGTCGGGTTGCACGGCCACGGCACGTCCTTCTCGCCGGCGGCGAGCGGCTTGCCGACGGTGTGCACGCACGGCACGAAATCGCCGTCGGTGCCAAGCACGTCGTACACCGCGCGACCCATGCGGGTCATGATGCGCATGTTGACGGCCACGTACGGGCTGTCCGACAGCTCCACGCCGATGTGCGCGATCGGCGAGCCCAGCGGGCCCATCGAGAACGGCACGACGTACAGCGTGCGGCCGCGCATGCTGCCGTCAAACAGGCCGTTCAGCGTCTGGCGCATCTCGGCCGGGGCCGTCCAGTTGTTGGTGGGGCCGGCATCTTCCTTCTTCTGCGAGCAGATGAAGGTGCGGTCTTCCACGCGCGCCACGTCCGAAGGGTCCGACAGTGCCAGGTAAGAGTTCTTGCGCTTGGCCGGGTTGAGCTGCTTCATCGTGCCGGCGGCCACCATTTCGGCGCACAGGCGGTCGTATTCCTCTTGCGAACCATCGCACCAAACAATGCGCTCCGGCTTGGTGAGTGCTGCCACCTCGCCCACCCACGCGACGAGGCGCGGATGTTTCACGTAATCGGGCACGTTCAATGCAGGCACGCCCTGCATCACGGGTTGATTCATGACCAAAACTCCAATGAAAGTGAGAAAGAAATCGGTGGCGGATCAGCACGGTGGCCACGCCCAGCGGCGGGTTGGAAAGCGATCGACGGCGCATCATGAGCAGGCCGGATCAGCGATTTCCAGAGGGGGAGGTGAGGCAGGCGGAGGGACGGTAGCCGTGCTGGTTTCACATTCAGTTACAAAGCGGTGCGCTGGCGGAACGTGGGTTTTTCCGGGCAGCGGGGGCCGCGTGCGCTAAAGTGGCGGGACCGAGGTCAACAGACCATAGAACAAGGACTCGTCACCAGCGGGGCAGCGCAAATTGCGTGCCCGCGGCGGGCAATTCCAAACGTCGACACAGATTGTCGTGCGACGAGGGATGGGAAGAATACCACCGCGAGGGATCGCTGTTTTTTGCTGCGCACCATTGTTCGAAGTGAGATGTCGATGAAGATTGCCGTACTGGACGACTACCAAGACGCTGTTCGCAAGCTGGATTGCTTCAGCCTGATGCAGGACCACGAAGTCAAAGTGTTCAACAATACCGTCAAGGGTGTGGGGCAATTGGCCGCACGCGTGGCGGACGTTGAAGCCATCGTGCTGATCCGGGAGCGCACACGCATAACGCGTCAGCTGCTCGACCGCCTGCCCAAACTCAAGATCATCAGCCAGACTGGCCGGGTGTCGCGCGATTCGGGCAGCCATATTGATCTGGATGCCTGTACCGACAAGGGCGTTGTGGTGCTGGAGGGCAAGGGCTCGCCGGTGGCGCCGGCTGAACTGACCTGGGCGCTGGTGATGGCTGCTCAGCGTCGCATTCCGCAATACGTTGCGAGCCTCAAGCACGGCGCGTGGCAACAGTCGGGGCTGAAATCCACCACGATGCCGCCCAACTTTGGCATCGGCCGCGTCCTGAAGGGCCAAACGCTGGGCATCTTCGGCTACGGCAAGATCGGCCAGCTCGTGGCCGGCTACGGCCGCGCCTTCGGCATGAACGTGCTGGTGTGGGGCCGCGAGGGCTCACAGGAACGCGCACGCGCCGACGGCTTTGCCGTAGCGGAATCGAAGGATGCGCTGTTCGAGCAGTCCGACGTGCTGTCCGTCCATCTGCGGCTGAACGACGAAACGCGTGGCATCGTGACGGTGGCCGACCTCACGCGAATGAAGCCGACCGCCCTCTTCGTCAACACGAGTCGCGCTGAATTGGTGGAAGAAAACGGCTTGGTGACGTCGCTCAATCGTGGGCGTCCGGGCATGGCTGCCATCGACGTGTTTGAAACGGAACCCATCCTGCAGGGCCACACCCTGCTGCGCATGGAGAACTGCATCTGCACGCCGCACATCGGCTACGTCGAACGCGAAGGTTACGAGCTGTACTTCAGCATCGCGTTCCAGAACATCCTCGATGTCCTGCAGGGTAACGTCGACAGCGTGGTCAATCCGACGGCGCTCGCGCCAGCGCTGATCCGCGCATAACGCCAGCGTTCTGTCCGCCGTTTTTGGTCAATCAAGCCGCGGCACGCAGCTGCGGTTGGTTGGCGCCGGCGCCGTCAAACCGGAAGCTGTCCATCGCCAGTGCCCCGTACGTCACCGTATCGACCACGTGCTGAGCCTGCACGCCGCCCGGCGTGGCTTGGCTCGGCTGGCCCATCGCGGCGCCCAGTGCCACGTACAGCGGCATGAGGTGTTCGTCGGTCGGGTGGGCGTGGGCGGCGTTCGGGGCTTGCGCGCGGTAATCGCAGAACTGGGTGAAATCACCGCTGCGGATGCCCTCGGTCATTGACTCGATCATCCACTCGCGGAACGCCGTCACCCAAGGCTCGGCCGGCACGCCATGCTGCGCCATGTCGGGGCCGCGCATCAGCGCGCGCAAGTTGTGCGTGAAGCTGCCGGAACCGACGATCAGCACGCCTTCGTCGCGCAGCGGCGCGAGCGTGCGCCCCATTGCCATCTGGCAAGCCGGTGACAGGCCCGGCATCAACGACACCTGCACCACGGGAATCTTCGCCTCGGGAAACATCAGCATCAGGGGCATCCAGGCGCCGTGGTCCAGCGGCTGGCGCGGGTCCAGCACGGTGGAGGCCTGTTCCTCCAGCCCGGGGACGATGTTGCCGTCGATCAGCGCACGGATGCGTTCGGCCAAGTCAGGCGCCCCCGGCGGCGCGTATTCCAGGGCGTACAGTTGCGGCGGGAAACCGCCGAAGTCGTGCCACGCTTCCTGCTGGGCGCGGGCGGTGACGGTCGGCCGGCGAGTCATCCAATGCGGCGAAACCACAACGATGGCGCGCGGCTTGAGGGCGGCCATTTCTTGCCCGAGCGCCGCCAGCATCTTGCCGACAGGGCCCGGATCGGCCGCCAGCATGGGCGACCCATGGGACAGATAAAGCACGGGGAGCATGTCAAATTTCCTGAAGAATATATTTCCTATTCTGCGCCGACCCAGCACCAGTAACGTGCATGGATTTGCAGACCGGGATCAGGAAAATTGAACGAGTGCGCTTACATGCTCAGCAATTCCTCTGCCACCGTTGGGTGCAGGCCGACGGTCGTATGCAGGTGCTTGAGCCGGACGCCCATGCGCACGGCCACCGCCAGCGCCTGGATGATCTCTGGCGCGGCGTTGTCGACGATGTGAGCGCCCAGCACGCGTCCGCTGCGCGCATTGCACACCAGCTTGATCAGCGATTCCATGCCTGAGCCTGCAAAACGCTGCTCCAGCGAGACGAAGCGGCGGACCACCACGTCGATGCGATCTGCCAAGGCGCGTTTGTCGGTGTCCGGCCCGCGTTTGCCCAGTTCGGGCCAGCGCGTGCGCGCCTCGGCTTCGGTCAGGCCCACGCTTGCGATGGCCGGATCGCAAAACACAGCCATTGGCACGGTGTCCATGTCGGGCAGCTTGGTGCCTTTGCCGAATAAGCGTTCGGCCACGTAGCGGCCTTGCGCGGCGGCCACGGGCGTCAATTGCAGACGGCTGGCGCCGCAGATGTCGCCCACGGCATGCACGCCGCGTGCGCGCGTGCGGAAATGGCGGTCGACCGCAATGCGTCCGTGCGTATCGAGCGTGACTCCGGCCGCGTCCAGGCCAAGGCCCGCGATGTTCGGCGTTCGGCCGATGGCGCTTAACACTCGCTGGGCGCGTAGCGCGCGGGGAACGTCGCTGCCGTCGATGCTCGCGTAGACGGCCACGCCGCCGCCATTCACGGCATCGCGTTCGACGCGGACAACATCGGCGTTCGGGATCAGCTCGACGCCGCAGCCGGCCAGCGACTGCGCGGCGGCCTCGGCCACCGTGGCATCAAATTCAGGCAGCACGCGCGCATCGCGCGTCAGCACGGTCACCCGCACGCCGAAGCGCGCCAGCGTGGACGCCATTTCCACCGCGATGACGCCGCCGCCCACGATGATGAGCGATGCGGGCAGCGTGTCCCAGCCGAATACGTCGTCGGAGGTGCAAGCCAGGTCCGCGCCGGGTGTGGGAAGCGGTGTGGGGCGGGCGCCGGCAGCCAGCACGATTTGGCGCGCGCGCAGCGTAGTCTTGCCGGTATCGGTTTGCAGCCGCACGATGCCGCGGCCGCGCAGGGATGCGGCGCCGCTCAGCCATTGCACGCCCGCCTCGGCCAAGTGGGCGAAATGCGCTTCGTGCAGCCGCGCGACCTCGGCACGCGTGCGGGCGATGGCGTCGGCCCAGGCATCCGCGGCATGCGCGGCGCGCAAACACCGAACCGTCGTCTGCGACCAGGCGGCGCCGTAGCCGAGCAGTTTCTTGGGCACGCATCCGCGGTTGACGCAGGTGCCACCCACTTGCGCGCTGTCGATCAGCAGCGTTCGTGCCCCCAGTTGCGCAGACCGGCGCGCAGCCGCGAGCCCGGCCGAACCGGCGCCGATTACGATCAGGTCAAACGCATGTGCAGGGTTTGCGGGCATGAGGTGTCCGTCGAAGAAGCATCGGCCGGACGACCTCGGTGGCACGCCGGCGGGCGCGCCATGTGCAGCAAGCGGCGCGCCCGCCGCCTGTTTTAGAGGAGGTGGCTACGCAGCCACCGCCGTGGCAAACCCGCGTGGAAGTTCGCGCAGGAAGGTTTCGCCGTCATGACGGCCGAGCGCATAGGCGTCGCGCATGGCGCCCGGGCGGGTGTAATCCCAGCTTGAAATGGGAACCTTGCGGGAAGGCTGCACGTAAAAGCGGCGCTGCACGCCGCCGGCCACGGGCACATCCATGCGGAAATACGTTGGCCGCGGGTACAGGCGCGTGACCAGCACCAGCGCGTCGCCAGGCGTGGCGTCCAGCGCGTGCACGGGCACGTTGTCGACCATGCCGCCATCGAGCACCGGCCGCCCCTTGCGCCGCAGCACCGGCGTGAACGGCGGGGTGGAGGCCGATTGCAGCAGAAGATCTGCAAGTTCCTCAGGTGTGGCGCAATCCTGCGCGCGCACGATTTCCGGCGTAAAGCCGAGGCGTTTGCCCAGCGTCGGGTGCAGCGTCTTGCGGACGTGCTTTTCGATGTTGTAGGCAATCAGCCCCGCCGCCACCGCCGACCGTGCGCCCAGCCAGCGCGGGATGTGCGCCACGCCGATGCGGATCTCGGGCGCCTGTGCCAGCCGCCCGAAGCGGCCCTCGCCGAACACCGTCAGCAGCGCCGTGCGGTACATGCCGTAATGCGGAAACACGCGCTCACCGCGCAGCAGGTTGCCCCAATGGGCGTTGCGGGTGTTCTGGCGCAGGGCTTCGCCGTAGTAATCCATCAGCTCGGCTGAATTCCATGCATGCAGCATGCACGCCGTCGATGCGCCGGCCGAGATGCCGGCAATCACGCGTGGCGCCAAGCCCAGTTCAGGCTGCACGACGTCCCACCATCCAGCCTGCCACCAGCATCGGTTGCCGCCGCCGGCAAAGACCATCTGGTCGAACTCGGGCATGTTCATGCCGAGGCCCCGGCGTGGGCCGCAGTGGGCGGCGCCGGCTCCAGCCGCAGCGACGGCGCGTATTTGAGGGTGTCAATGCACGCATCCAGCAGGCGCTCGCGCTTGGTGGCGAGGCTGGAGGCGTCCGGGTAGAAAAGGTAATCACCCATGATGCCGTTGAAGGTGGCATGGAAATGCGCCACGGCCAGCGGGATGTCGAGGTCGGCCGGCAACTGCCCGCGTCGCGTCGCCTGCTCGATGATGCTCGTCAGGTGGGTCATGCCTTCTTCAAACGATTCTTGTTGGCGCTTGAGGATGGGGCTCGTGTCCTCCACGAACTCGCACTTGTTGAACATGATCTCGAAGACCTTGCGCCAGTGCGCATCTTCCACGAGTTGCCGCAGCAGGAAGTTGCCCACCGTGCGCAATTCGCCGAGCGGATCATCGGCTTCCACCCCGAGCGGGGTGCACATGGTCTCCATGGGCAGTTTCACGCGCTCGCACATGGCGGCAAATACGTCGGTCTTGTTGCGGAAGTGCCAGTAGATGGCGCCGCGCGTAACGCCTGCGGCCTGCGCGATATCCGATAACGATGTGCGTGCCACGCCGCGCGCATAGAACACGTCTTCCGCCGCATCCAGGATGCGGTTACGTGTTTCCAGTGCTTCTTCCTTCGTTCGTCTAACCATGATCTTCCAGAGGAACGCCGTGTCACCTCGGCCGGCGTTCTTTCGATTGGCTTTTGTGCGGCGCACAATTTCCGGCAACGCACCATTGCGCTTCGCACAACGCGGTAGCGGGTCCGTTGGCTGACAATGCTTGTCGCAGCGCGGTATCTGCGGCATGTTCGTTTGATTGCCGTCATTGCTACGAACTCCGGAAAGGTGTCAACGGAGTCCCTATTGTTCAATGGCGTGACTTACATACATACGCGAACGTATCTATAATAGCGCGCACTCCGTCGCTTGCCCATGGCCGTATGCGCCACATCCATCCCGGGCACGTGGTCTGGGGCCGACTTTGCGTCTGTCGGTGGCCAGGTCGGAGATCGACTGCCGATCGCTCCCGCGTCTTAGCATTCTGGTCCGAGTTGTTGCGAGTTCGTCGCAAAGGCCATATCGCATGCCGCGAGATGCAGCTAGCATCGGACGTTTTCGTTTTGTGTTTTTTTGGTTTCGCTGACGGTTTGCCGGCGTCGCACTCGTTTGCGCGGCGTGGCGGCACCCGGCATTCCGCTTATCGCCACATGGGGTCATCTATGACGAACACCCGCCGTTATCACCAACTCGCTGCCGCCGCATTCATGGTGGTGGCACTTGCAGCCTGCGGCAACAAGCAGGCACAAGGGCCGGGCGGCGCCGGCATGCCTCCGACCGAAGTCGGTGTTGTGACCGTGCAGCCGCACTCCGTTGGTCTGACCAGCGAGTTGCCGGGCCGCCTGGAGGCCACGCGTGTGGCACAGGTGCGAGCACGGGTCGCGGGCATCGTACTCAAGCGCACCTACGCTGAAGGCAGTGACGTGAAGGCCGGCCAGCAGTTGTTCCAGATTGATCCGGCGCAGTACAAGGCGTCGCTCGACAGCGCCAAGGCGCAGCTGGCGCGTTCGGAAGCCACGCAAACGCAGGCGCAACTGAAGGCGGAGCGCTATAAGCCGCTGGTTGCCACCAACGCCATCAGCAAGCAGGACTACGACGACGCCACCGCCGCCGCCAAGCAAGCCACCGCTGACGTGGCCGCCGCCCGCGCTGCCGTGGAAACCGCCAAGCTGAACGTCGGCTACGCCAGCGTGACTTCGCCCATCTCCGGCCGTGCCGGTTTGGCGCAGGTCACCGAAGGCGCGCTGGTGGGCCAGGGCGAGGCGACGCTGCTGACGACCGTGCAACAAATCGACCCGATCTATCTGACCTTCACCCAGTCGAGCACCGAAGTGCTGCGTCTGCAGCAAGCGCTTAAGGACGGCAAGCTGGCCAAGGCCGGTGGTGACGCCGCCAAGGTCACGCTCGTGACGGAAGACGGCCGCGCTTATGCCCAACCGGGCAAGCTGTATTTCTCCGACCTGACGGTGGACCCGGCCACGGGCACGATCACGCTGCGCGCGATTGTTCCGAACGCCGACCGCACGCTGCTGCCGGGCATGTACGTGCGTGCCCGCCTGGAGCAGGCCGTGGACGAGCAGGCGATCACGGTGCCGCAGCAAGCGGTGACGCGCAGCCCAGACGGCGCCTCGGTCATGGTGGTTGATGAGAAGGGCATGGCAGCCGTGCGCCAAGTCCAGGCCGATCGCTCGACCGGTACGGAATGGATCGTTTCCAGCGGCCTGAAGGCAGGCGACAAGGTGATCGTCGACGGTCTGCAGAAGGTCCATCCGGGCGCGCCGGTCAAGGCTGTGCCGTGGCAGCCGATGGCGGCAGGCCAGGGCAAGGGCCCGCAAGGTCAGGGCGGCCAGGGTGGCGGCGCCGCACCCGCACCGGCGGCCAGCGCCCCTGCTGCAAGCACTCCCGCTGCCAGCGCACCGGCAGCCAAGCAGTAAACAAGGAGCCATCGCATGGCAAAGTTTTTTATCGATCGCCCGGTCTTTGCCTGGGTGCTCGCGCTGTTCATCATCCTTGCTGGGGCGATCTCGATCACCCAGCTGCCGATCTCGCAGTACCCGACCATCGCGCCGCCGTCCGTCATCATTACGGCCACGTACCCGGGCGCAAACGCGAAGACGCTGGACGAATCCGTCACCAGCATCATTGAGCAGGAAATGAACGGTGCGGACGGCCTGCTCTATATGGAGTCGGTCAGCCAGGGCGGTAACGGCCAGGCGCAGATCACCGTGACGTTCAAGGCCGGTACTGATCCGGCGCTGGCGCAGGTGGACGTGCAGAACCGCTTGAAGCGCGTGGAAGCGCGGTTGCCATCTGCGGTGACGCAGCAGGGTGTGCAGGTCGACAAGGCCCGCTCGAACTTCCTGCTGTTTGCCACGCTGGCATCCACCGACGGCAAGATGGACCCGGTGGCACTGGGTGACTACATCTCGCGCAACGTGCTAAATGAAATCAAGCGCGTGCCGGGTGTGGGCCAGGCCATCCTTTTCGGTACGGAACGCGCCATGCGCGTCTGGGTCGATCCGGCCAAGCTGGTCGGCTACAAGCTGACGCCCACGGACGTCTACAACGCCATCCGCGCCCAGAACGCGCTGGTCTCGGCCGGCACGATCGGCGATCTGCCGTCTGTCTCCGATCAGCCGCTCGCGGCAACGGTCGTGGTGGAAGGCCAGCTCACGACCACCGAGCAGTTCGGCAACATCGTGCTGGTGTCCAAGCCCGATGGCTCGCTGGTGCGCGTGAAGGACGTTGCACGCCTTGAATTGGGTGGCCAGACCTACTCGACGTCTGCGCGGATCAACGGCCAGCCGATCTCGGCCATTGGCGTGCAGCTCTCGCCCACGGGTAACGCGCTGGGTACGGCCAAGGCCGTGAAGGCCAAGCTGGAGGAACTCTCGAAGTACTTCCCGGCGGGCGTGGAATACAAGGTGCCGTACGACACCTCCAAGTTCGTCCAGATCTCGATCGAGGAAGTGGTCAAGACGCTGTTCGAAGCCATGGCGCTGGTGTTCCTGGTGATGCTGCTGTTCCTGCAGAACATCCGCTACACGCTGGTGCCGTCGATCGTGGTGCCGATCTCGCTCTTGGGCGCGTTCGCCACCATGAACGCGATGGGTTTCTCGATCAACGTGCTGACGATGTTCGGCCTGGTGCTGGCCATCGGTATCCTCGTTGACGATGCCATTGTGGTGGTGGAGAACGTCGAGCGGATCATGGCCGAAGAAGGCCTGCCGCCGCGCGAAGCCACTCGCAAGGCCATGGGCCAGATCACGGGCGCCATCATCGGTATTACGCTGGTGCTGATGGCCGTGTTCATCCCGATGGCGTTCTTCTCGGGCTCGGTGGGCGCGATCTATCGCCAGTTCTCGTTGTCGATGGTGTCGTCGATCTTCTTCTCGGCACTCATGGCGCTGACGCTCACGCCGGCACTGTGCTCGACGCTGCTCAAGCCGATCGAGAAGGGTTCGCACCACGAGAAGAAGGGCTTCTTCGGCTGGTTCAACCGCATGTTCAGTACCACCACGAACCGCTACCAAAGCTTCGTGGAGCGCATGCTCAAGAAGACCTTCCGCTACATGGTCATCTACGTTGCGCTGATCGTTGCGGTGGTGTTCCTGTTCCTGCGTCTGCCGTCTTCGTTCCTGCCGACCGAAGACCAGGGCTACATCGTGACCAACATTCAGTTGCCGCCGGGTGCATCGGCCAACCGCACGCTGGAAGTGATCAAGCAGGTCGAGAACTACTACAAGCATGAAAAGGCGGTCGAGAACATCGTGGCCGTGCAGGGTTTCAGCTTCTCGGGCAACGGGCCGAACGCCGGTATCGTATTCACCCCGTTCAAGGACTGGAGCGAACGTAAGGGCAAGGATCAAACCGCTGATGCCGTGGCTGGCCGTGCCTTTGGTGCGCTGTTCGGTGGTATTCGCGATGCGATCGTGTTCCCGCTGAACCCGCCGCCGATTCCGGAACTGGGCAACGCCACTGGCTTTACCTTCCGTCTGCAAGATCGTGCTGGCCTGGGGCATGACGCCCTGATTGCAGCTCGCAATCAACTGATGGGGATGGCGGCGAAAAGCAAGATCATTACTGGCATGCGCCCGGAAGGTCTGGAAGATTCGCCGCAGTACCAAGTGGATATCGATCGCGAGAAGGCCAATGCGCTGGGTGTGTCGTTCACCGACATCAACGCCGTGCTGTCGACGGCGCTGGGTTCGGCGTACGCCAACGACTTCCCGAACTACGGTCGTCAGCAGCGTGTGATCGTGCAAGCGGACAAGATCAACCGCATGCAGCCCGAAGACATCATGAACCTGTACGTGCGCAACGCGCAGGGCAACATGGTGCCGATGTCGACGTTCGCGAAGGGCCATTGGATCGTCGGCCCGGTGCAGCTCGTGCGCTACAACGGCTATCCGGCTGTTCGCCTTTCGGGTGCAGCCGCGCCGGGTGCCAGCTCGGGCGACGCCATGGCCGAGATGGAACGTCTGGCCGCCAAGCTGCCGGCTGGTATCGGCTACGAGTGGACGGGCCAGTCGCTGCAGGAAAAGGCCTCGGGCTCGCAGGCGCCGGCGCTGTATGCGCTGTCGCTGCTGGCGGTGTTCCTGGTGCTGGCGGCGCTGTATGAAAGCTGGTCGATCCCGGCGGCGGTGATTCTGGTGGTGCCGCTGGGCGTGCTTGGCGCACTGCTGGGCGTGACCCTGCGCGCGATGCCCGATGACGTGTACTTCAAGGTCGGCCTGATTGCGGTGGTGGGCTTGTCCGCCAAGAACGCAATTCTGATCATCGAGTTTGCGAAGGACTTGCAGGCGCAAGGCAAGAGCCTGATCGACGCGACGCTGGAAGCCGTGCACCTGCGGTTCCGCCCGATCATCATGACGTCGTTCGCCTTCATCCTGGGTGTGCTGCCGCTGGCGATTGCCACCGGCGCCAGCTCTGCCAGCCAACGCGCCATCGGTACCGGCGTGATGGGCGGGATGATCACCGCGACGGTGCTGGCCGTGGTGCTGGTGCCTGTGTTCTTCGTGGTGGTCCGCCGCATCTTCAAGGGTAGCGAGCGTCAACGCCGCCTGGATGCTGCGCACCGTCCGCTGGACGAGGAAATCTGAACATGCAGAAAACGATGACCTTTCGAACCCCTGCGCTGCTACCGGCGCTCCTGCTGGCTGCGGGCGTGCTGTCCGGCTGCTCGCTGGCGCCGACGTATGAGCGCCCGAATGCTCCGGTAACGAGCGCCTATCCGCAGGTACCGGCTGGCTATGCCGTGCCGGCAGACTCCGCCAAGCCCGGCGAGAACGCGCCCCGCGCGACCGAACTGGGCTGGCGCGAGTTCTTCCCCGATGCGCGCTTGCAGAAACTGATCGGCCTGGCGCTTGAGAACAACCGCGACCTGCGCGTGGCCATGCTCAACGTCGAGGCGGCGCGTGCGCAGTACCGCCTGCAGATCGCCGACCTGCTGCCGCCGGTCAATGCGTCTGCCACGTACACGCGCAGCCATACGCCGCCGTCGATCTCGACAACCGGCGGCGACATCTACACCAAGCAGTACCAGCTTGGCGTGGGCATCAGCAACTACCAGGTGAACCTGTTCAGCGTGGGCGACGTGACGTCGTCTGCGCGTGCGAGCTATCTGGCGACGGACGAGGGGCGGCGCGCCGCGCAGATCAGCCTGATCTCGCAGGTCGCCAAGGCCTACCTGAACGAGCGCGCCTATGCCGAGCAGCTAGACCTGGCGCAGCAGACCCTGAAGGGCCGCGAGGATTACTACAAGCTCGCCAAGCAGCGGTTTGACGTCGGCGCTTCGTCGGCGCTGGACCTACGCCAGACCGAGACGCTGGTGGAGTCGGCCCGCGTGTCGGTGGCTCAGCTCACGCGCCAGTACGCGCAGGCGACCAACGCCCTGGTGGTGCTGGTCGGCGCTCCCTTGCCGGCCGACCTGCCCGCGCCGACCACGGTGTCGTCGGAAAAGATCGTCGCTGACATTCCGCCCGGTGTGCCGTCCGAGCTGCTGGAGCAGCGCCCCGATATTCGTCAGGCCGAGCAGAAGCTGATTGCCGCCAACGCCAACATTGGCGTGGCGCGTGCGGCGTTCTTCCCGAGCATTGGGCTGACGTCGAATATCGGTACGGCCAGCACGGCGCTGCACGATCTCTTCAAGAGCGGAACGGGGCTGTGGTCGTTCGTGCCGAACTTGACGCTGCCGATCTTCAACTGGGGCACCAACATCTTCAACCTGGACTTGACCAAGACCAACCAGAAGATCGCGGTTGCCAACTACGAGAAGACGATCCAGACCGCGTTCCGCGAAGTGTCCGACGCCCTCGTGGCGCGCGGCACGCTGGAAGAGCAGGTGGCAGCGCAGAAGCGCTTCCGCGATGCGACGGCCGATCGCCTGACGCTGTCTGACCAGCGCTATCGCAACGGCGTGTCGAGCTTCCTCGACGTGCTTGACGCACAGCGCGATCTGTTCAGCGCCGACCAGACGTTGGTGCAGACGCGCCTGGCGCGCCTGACCAACGCCATTGATCTGTACACGGCGTTGGGCGGCGGTCTGCAGGAACACAGCACCACCGTGGCCGCACAGCAGGCTCAGCCGACGGCTGCGCCGGGCGTTGCACCCGCCACGCCGGACATGACGCCGCAGCAGTCGAAGTAAATTCGCGTCTGTTCGCTCGAAAGCCCGCCTTGTTCAGGCGGGCTTTTTTTCGCCCTTGCCCTTTGCGCCGGCAGTGTGTTCGAGAAATCGAAGCAGGGCCACTTCTTCGCGTCGCAGGCCCTTGCGCGCGCGGGTTGGGGGAAGTGCTTCCCGCTCGCCGGCCAGGAAGGCGTCCACCACGGCCGGATGAACATAGCACTTGCGACAGACGGCCGGCGTGTTCCCCAGGCGTTGGGCCACGGCAGCAACAGCTTCCACCACCTGCCGGCGCGCCTCGGTAACGTTCGCCGACGTGTGCCCGCGCAGCAGATCCAGCGCGAGCACGCTGCCGGCCCAGGTGCGGTAGTCCTTTGCCGTGAAATCCGCGCCGGTAATCTCTTGTAAGTATGTATTCACATCTGTGGAATCAACCACGCGGCGTTCACCCGCTTCGTCGATGTACTGGAACAACTCCTGCCCCGGGAGATCGACGCAGCGCCGAATGATGCGAGCCAGGCGCGGGTCCGATACCGACACGTCGTGCTCCACGCCACTCTTACCGCGAAACTGAAAGCGCACCGTGTTGCCGTGCACCTCCACGTGGCGATTGCGCAGCGTCGTGAGCCCATAGGAGCGGTTGTCGCGTGCATACGCTGCGTTGCCCACGCGCACTAGTGTCACGTCCAGCAGAAAGACCACCGTCGCAAGCATCTTCTCGCGCGATAGGCCCGGCGCCGCCAGGTGGGCGGTAATCGCATCACGCACGCGCGGCAGCGCTGCCCCGAAGGCCAGCAGCCGCCCGTATTTGTCGGCATCGCGAAAGGCGCGCCAGTCGGCGTGATAGCGATATTGCTTGCGCCCACGCGCGTCACGCCCTGTCGCCTGCAAATGGCCGCCCGCGTGTGGGCAGATCCACACGTCGGTGTAGGCCGGCGGAATCGCCAGTTTGTTGATGCGTGCAATGACGGCGGGATCGCGGATGCGCTCGCCGCGCGTATCGAAATAGACGAAGCGGCCGCGCAGCCGGCGCCGGGTGTAGCCCGGACGCGTGTCGTCCACATAGCGCAGCCGTTCGGGCAGCGCTTCGGCAGCGGGCAGTGCGCTCGTGGCAACCAACGCAGGCGCAGACTTGGGAACGCGTTCCACGATAGAGATCAGGAGAGATGCTCGCTCTGAGCAAGCGGCGTTCCTCTTCCGTGCGTATTCCGGTGGTTGGCCGCCCCATGGCGTAGTATCGAGACCACGCATCTGCACAAAATTGCGGCAGGAAATGGTCTTTCCGCCACAATCGGAAGTGCCTTGCATCGGTAAACAGATTCAACTACACTGCACGCCCTCTGGGCGGTATATAATCCGCTGTTTCGCCGTCCATCCGAATACTGAGCAAGGGACCCGATGACCACCATCCGTCTGAAAGAAAACGAGCCGGTCGAAGTTGCGCTGCGCCGCTTCCGCCGTGAAATCGAGCGCACTGGCCTGATCAAGGAACTGCGCGCCCGCACCGCTTACGAAAAGCCGACGACCGAGCGCAAGCGCAAGAAAGCTGCTGCCGTGTCGCGTACGCGTAAACGCCTGCGCTCGCAAATGCTGCCGAAGAAGCTCTACTAAGATCGCGCGATTGTTTCGGTAGCACCAATCGGGTGCTGCCGCTGGCGGTGTGAAGTCAATCGACCTCCGTTCCGCCGAGCTTGGCTTGTAGCGCCTTGCGCGCACCGGAAGCCTTTCCGGATTCAACCAACGCTCCACTCCCCGATACAGAAGCTAGCAAGATGCGGTTGATGGCCTGTGCGCCATTGTCCGCCGCTTCGGTGCGCTCAGCGCGTGCCCTTCCTGTTTCAAACGACATCCGCCAGCGGTAATTGACCGGCTGGCTGTTGGCGTTTGTCGCGCCGATTCTGCGTGGGAGTACAGTGGCGTGCGTCCTTTGCACGCGCGCTCTCAGACAACGATGCCTACCAATTCCAACGAGTACTGGTTTCCGGCCAAGCGCTACGGCTGGGGATGGGGCTTGCCTTCGCGTTGGCAGGGCTGGGTGGTGCTCACCATCTATGCCGTACTGCTGGCGGCGGGCATCGTCGGGTTGCACCCAGGGCACACGCAGTCGAGCTTTGCGTTGTACGTGCTGGGCGTGACAGCGCTGCTGGTGCTGGTTTGCTGGTGGAAGGGCGAGCCGCCGCGCTGGCGTTGGGGACGGGACTGAGCGGTCTACTTGCCAATCAACTGCGCAGATACGGACCGCCCCGTTTCTCCAGCAAGGTGACGAGTTCCGGCTGCATGAACACGTAGTCGTCGGAAATATCGAGACACACCACGCGCTTGCCGCGTAACCGCGAACCAAACCGTTGGGACAGGCGTCGCTGGTGGCTGCGTTCCATGACAAAAATCACCTCAGCCCAGTCGAGCTGATCGGCATCGAGTTGCACGTCTGCGTCGGGAGCCAAGCCCGCCGAATCTGTCTCGACGTTTGGCCACCTGGCGAAGACCGCTTCCGCCGTTGGGCTGCGCAGCCGATTGCGGCTGCAGATGAAGAGCACACGCATCGGGCTAAACCGACGCCTCCAGCGTCGCCGCAATCGATGCCCGATAGCCCATCGGCAAATTCACCGGCAACACATCAGGCGCAAACAGCCCAAGGCGCTTGTGCTCATGACTGACGATGGGTTCAAACGGGCCCACCAGCGCGCACGCATACGTAGCAACGAACACATGCTTGCCCGGCACGACTTCAAACAGATACGTGTCGATCGGAGCGCGCACCTCCACCTGCAGGTTCAGCTCTTCAGCAATCTCACGTGCAAGGCATTCGACGGGGGATTCGCCGAGTTCAATACGGCCGCCGGGCAGCTCCCATTCTTCGCGCTCATTGAGCAGCAAGACGATCTCGCCGGTGGGCGCGTGCAGGACGCCCTTGATGGAGACGGGGTAAGCAGACATGGTGCTCACTTGCCGATGCAAAACCGACTAAAAATCACCCCCAGCAAATCATCACTCGAAAACGCCCCCGTGATGCTATTCAGCGCCTCCTGCGCAAGCCGCAATTCTTCGGCAAACAAGTCCAGCGATTGCGCTTGCTGATCTGCGTGCTCCGCGGCCGTGGCCAGATGTTCGCGGGCCGTGCGCAGCGCCGCTAGATGACGCTCGCGCGCAAGGTAAAGCCCCTCACCGCCGCCCTGCCAGCCGGCAATCTCCAGTAACGCCGCGCGCAGCAATTCAACGCCCAGGCCCTCGCGCGCCGAGAGCCATACCTCGGGCGTCTCTGAATCCACGCGGCCCGGTACGGCCACGCCCGAGAGGTCGATCTTGTTGACGACGCGCAGGGTCGGCACGCCGGCGGGTACGTGCTCGGCGATACGGGCGTCGATGGTGGCGTCTTCGGGTGAGAGGCCGTTGGCGCGATAGTCCGCTGCGTCCAGCAGATGCAGGACGACATCGGCGCGGGCGATGGCGGCCCAGGTGCGCTCGATACCGATGCGCTCGACTTCGTCTTCCGTGTCACGCAGGCCTGCCGTGTCGACGATGTTCAGCGGGATGCCTTCGATCTGGATGGTCTGCTGCACCTTGTCGCGCGTGGTGCCGGCAATGGGCGTGACGATGGCCAGTTCCGCGCCGGCCAGCGCATTGAGCAGCGACGACTTGCCGACGTTCGGCTGCCCCGCCAGCACCACGTGCAGGCCTTCGCGCAGCAGCGCACCCTGGCGCGCCTGCGCCAGCACGCCATCCACGGCCGCGCGAATGTCGGCGAGTTGACCGCGCGCGTCGGAGGCTTCCAGGAAGTCGATTTCCTCCTCGGGAAAATCCAGCGTTGCTTCCACCAGCATGCGCAGATGGATCACGCGCTCGACCAGCGCATGTACCGCCTGCGAAAACGCGCCATCGAGCGAACGTGCCGCCGAACGTGCGGCAGCTTCGGTGCTGGCCTCGATCAGGTCGGCGACGGCCTCGGCTTGCGCCAGATCCATCTTGTCGTTGAGAAAGGCGCGGCGCGTGAACTCGCCGGGCTCAGCCACGCGCAGGCCGATCTCGCGGCCGGCGGCCAGGCAGCGTTGCAGCAGCAGTTGCATCACGACGGGGCCGCCGTGGCCCTGCAGCTCCAGCACGTCTTCGCCCGTGTACGAATGCGGCGCGGGAAACCACAGCGCGATGCCGCGGTCGATGGCGTTACCGTCGGCGTCGAGGAAGGGCAGGTAAGTTGCCTGGCGCGGCGTCAGCAGGCGTCCGCACACGGCTTGCATGACGGTGCGTACGTCAGGCCCCGACACGCGCACCACGCCAATGCCGCCCCGCCCAGGGGCGGTGGCAATCGCCGCGATGGGGATCGTGAGGATGGGGGCGCGCGGCGCGGCGGAAGCGTTCGGCAAGGCGGTGGGGTGGTCAGCAGCGGTCATGGGCGGTATTGTGCGGCAGCCGCACAGTTGCGCGCCAGTTTCCAACCAAGGAGATTCGGATGATCGATCACACCGGCGTCGTCGTCAGCGACTTCGAGGCCAGCAAGCGGTTCTACGAACAGGCGCTCGGCGCCATTGGCCTGGCTAAGGTGCTGGAGTTTCCGGCGGCCGTCACGGGCCACACCGATGTGGCCGGTTTTGGCCCACCCGGCAAGGCGGAGTTCTGGATTTCAGCAGCAATGGCTGGGCAGGGGCCGAACAAGCCGCCGCTGCACGTGGCCTTCCGCGTTGATACGCGTGCCGAGGTGGAGGCGTTCTACGCTGCGGCAACGGCCGCAGGCGGCACCGACAATGGCGCACCCGGCGTGCGCGCGCACTATCACCCGAACTACTACGGCGCTTTCGTGCGCGATCCGGATGGCCACAACATCGAGGCCGTCTGCCACGCTCCCGTTTGAAGCGCTTGAAGCGTTTCAGGGAGGCGTAAAAAAGGGCACCCGGAGGTGCCCTTTTTGCTGAAGCGCATTCGCCTTACTTGGCGGGTGCCGCCTTCTTGTTGGTACCCAGCATGCGGTTGATCGACCATTGCTGCGCGATCGACAGGCAGTTGTTCACCACCCAGTACAGCACCAGGCCGGCCGGGAAGAAGAAGAACATCACCGAGAACGCGATCGGCATGAACATCATGACCTTGGCCTGCACCGGGTCCGGCGGGGTCGGGTTCAGCTTGGTCTGCACGAACATCGACACGGCCATCAGCACCGGCAGGATGTAGAACGGGTCAGGCGCGGACAGATCGTGCACCCAGCCGATCCAAGGCGCACCGCGCATTTCCACCGACGACAGCAGCGCCCAGTACAACGCCATGAACACCGGAATCTGGATCACGATTGGCAGGCAGCCGCCGAGCGGATTGACCTTCTCGGTGCGGTACAGCGTCATCATTTCCTGGTTCATCTTCTGCGGATCGCCCTTGTGGCGTTCGCGGATGGCCGTCATGCGCGGCTGCAGGTCCTTCATCTTGGCCATCGACCGGTAGCTTGTGGCCGACAGCGGGAAGAACACCAGCTTGATCAGCACCGTGAGCGCGACGATCGACCAGCCCCAGTTGCCCAGCAGCCCGTGGATCTTTTCGAGCAGCCAGAACAGCGGCTTGGCCACGATGGTCAGCCAGCCATAGTCCTTTACCAGATCCAGGCCCGGCGTGATGGCCTCAAGCATGCGTGCTTGCTGCGGGCCGGCAAACAGGCGGGCCGTGGCCGACACACTGGCGCCGGGTGCGATCGTGCCCAGCGGCTCCTGGAGTCCGATGCGGTAGAAGTTGGTGTCGACGCGGTTGACGTAATACTCGCGCTTGACGTTATCAGCCGGAATCCAGGCCGATGCAAAGTAGTGCTGCACCATCGCCACCCAGCCGCTGTCGGTCGGGGCCGGCACGTGCGCCTTGCCCTTGTCGATGTCGGCGAAGGTGATCTTGTGGAACTTGTCGCCGTCGGTGTACACGGCCGGGCCGGTGAACGTGCTGTAGAAGCGCGATTGCTCCACAGCGCCGCCGTCACGGGCCAGTTCCAGATACAGCGTCGGGTTGATTGGCGCGGTGCCGTCGTTCGTCACGTCGAAACGCGTATCGATCACGTAGCTGCCGCGCTTGAAGACATACGTCTTGGCCAGCTTGGCGCCGCCCTTGTCGGCCGTCAGCGTGATGGAGACATCGTTGCCCGTGCCCAGGTCACGCGGGCCCGCCGATGCCGTGAACACCGTCGTGTGATTCGGGAAGTCGCCGCCAATGATGCCGGAGCGCGCCAGATAGGTGCGCTCGACGCTGCGGTCGAACAGCACCATCGGGTTGCCATCGTGGTCCTTCTGGTCAAGCAGTTCGAGCTTGGTGACGATAGCGCCGTCGGTGTCGATGGTGGCGCGCAGCAGGTCGGTCGAGATGACGATCTTTTCCGAAGCCGGTGCCTGCGAAGCAGCGCCCGTGGCCGGGGCGGCCTGCGATCCGGCGGCGGCTGCCGTGGTGGCACTGTTCGGCACGTCGCCTGCGGGCGTGCTGCCCGGCGCGGCGGCCGTCGTGGCCGTTTGCGGCGTCGGGAAGAACATCGACTGGTGGCCATTCGCGCGTTGCCAGTTGTCGAACAGCAGGACAACCGCCAGCGAGAAGATCACCCAGAGAATGGTGCGTTTGATATCCATGTCGGATTACGGTCTGGGAAGGTGAAGCCAGCGCCGAAAAACGGCTGCGCAGCCCGATCTTGAACCTGCGATGCTCTCCGTACCCTTGTACGGTTGCGCTTCTCGGTCCAACCTCGGGCTGCTCGCTACGTTTTCCGGCACTGCCTGGATCGACGGCCGCGCAGGCTGGGAGTCAGCTGCGGTCGCGTCGGTCGATGCGGGATCGTTGGAGCGGGGCACAGCGTCGCCAGCGGCGGGCGGCACAGGATCATACCCGCCTTGTGCGAACGGATGGCAGCGGCATAGACGTTTTGCCGCAAGATAACTGCCGTAACCCGGCCCGTGAGTGAGCACGGCGTCGCGCGCGTAGTCAGAACAGGTCGGGAGGAAACGGCATTGCGCGCCCACAAACGGGCTGAACGCCACTTTGTAGATGCGCAGCAGAAACAGCAGCACGCGCGTCATGGCGTGCTCCCAGCGGTGGGCTGGGAGGGTGCGGCGGCAGGGGGCGCCGGCAGCGGGCGCGTGGCAATCTCAAAGAGATGCACCAGCTCTTCGCGGCAGATGCGCTTGAAGGCGGCCACGGTGGGCACGTCCTGGCGCGGAAACTTGGCCTGCAGACGGATCAGCACGTCGCGGCCGCCCAGCAAAGGCTGCCGCAGGCGGAACAACTCGCGGCACTGCCGTTTGATGAGGTTGCGCTCGACAGCGCGCTTGGCGAATTTCTTGCCGATTACCACGCCCAGGCGCGCTTGGGGGGCGCCGTTGGCGCGCACATACAGCACGAAGTGACGACTACGCCGGACAGGCCGTAAAGCAAAAACGGATGAAAACTCATCCGTTTTTGTCAGCCTCGCGGCCTTGGGGTAGGCGTGCAGGCCCATCGCCAGCGTGCCGCAAAGCCACAGGTAACGGCTATGAGCCGCCACCCTCGGCGCGGCCGTCTTTAGATGGCCAGGCGCTTACGACCCTTGGCGCGGCGTGCGTTCAGCACGGCACGGCCACCGCGGGTCTTCATGCGGACACGGAAACCGTGGGTGCGCTTGCGACGGGTAACGGAAGGTTGATAGGTACGCTTCATGATGCACTCTCTTGTTAATGGGTGGTGCGGACATTGCCGCACGCGCCGGGCCTAGGGCTACCGCCGCGGCCTGGTGTCGATTCAGTCAGAGAAATCGCCCACGCAGACTGCCGTGCGCTATGTTGTTCAGGTCTAGGGTGTCACCGGAACATCGGGCACCGAGAGCATCGGGCCTAAGCCGGATCAGTCGCGACGAAGTGGTTCTCGCCCCGCATCTGACACGAACAAGCGTGCGCTCCCCTGCTGCGCATCGCAGAACCCGGCATTTAAACGGCATTTTCCGCATCTGTCAAGCCTTTCTGACTGGGGATAACGTGCGCTCGGGGCCCGAAATTCACCCTGCGATGAGTTGTCCCCATCGCCTTGTGCGGCTTGGTGTGCTCTGCGCAAAGCCTTGTCGTAGCTGGGTTTGCGGCGAGTCAACAAAATCGGTTGTCCACCGCTACTCACAGCAGGTCCACAGGTTATCCACAGACTTATCCTTTGTGGATAACTTTCCGCCGGGGGTACAATCCCGTTCCAATAACGAAAGCCACCCGGTTTCTGGCCTGCGCCAGGAGCCCGGCGGCCGGCCCTCCCGGGGACGTCAACAGACGCGTGTGGCGCCGGTCAAACACCTAACGATAACGATGCAGGATTTCTGGCATGCGGCGTCCGCTCAGCTCGAGAGTGAGCTGACTCCGCAACAATTCAAGACGTGGATCAAGCCGCTGACACCCCTGTCGTTTGACGAGCAGGCGTGCACGCTGCGGATTGCCGCGCCCAACCGCTTCAAGCTCGACTGGGTCAAGAGCCAGTTCTCTGGCCGCATCCAGTCGCTTGCGTGCGACTACTGGGAGGCGACGGTCGACGTGCAGTTCGTGCTCGACCCGACCGCCGGCCAGCGCCAGGCGGCCTTGCAGCCGTCGCTCGCGCCGGTGCCGATGCAGCCTTTGGGCGCGCAGCAGATTCAACCGCGGCAGGTTATGTCGGCCGGCAACGGTGCCGCGCATGACGCGGCTAATCTGCGCGCCGCGCCGGCCGTGTATCGCGAAGCCTCGCTTGCAACGGCCGGCCATGCTGCCGCCGATATCGACATGCCCGTGATGGATGCCACCGAGGTCAGGGCCCAGTCGTACCGCATGCCGCAGGCGCCCGCCGTGGTCACCAGCCAGGCCGCGCCGCCGCAGGTGCCGGTGGATGATTCCGTGCACGAGCGCTCTCGGCTGAATCAGATCCTGACGTTCGACAACTTCGTCACCGGTAAGGCAAACCAGTTGGCGCGCGCTGCGGCTATCCAGGTCGCCAACAACCCGGGCAAGTCGTACAACCCGCTGTACCTGTACGGCGGCGTGGGCCTGGGCAAGACGCACTTGATCCATGCCATTGGCAACTTCATGCTGATGGAGAACCCGCGCGCGCGCATCCGCTACATCCACGCAGAGCAATACGTGTCCGATGTGGTGAAGGCGTACCAGCGCAAGGCGTTTGACGATTTCAAACGGTACTACCACTCGCTCGACCTGCTGCTGATCGATGACATCCAGTTCTTCTCCGGCAAGAACCGCACGCAGGAAGAGTTCTTCTACGCGTTCGAAGCGCTGATCGCCAACCGCGCCCAGGTCATCATCACCAGCGATACGTATCCGAAAGAGATCACCGGGATCGATGACCGCCTGATCTCGCGCTTCGACTCCGGCCTGACCGTGGCCATCGAGCCGCCCGAGCTGGAGATGCGCGTCGCGATTCTGATGAAGAAGGCGCAGGCCGAGAATGTGATCGTGCCGGAAGAGGTGGCTTTCTTCGTGGCCAAGCACCTGCGCTCGAACGTGCGCGAGCTGGAGGGCGCGCTGCGCAAGATCCTGGCGTACTCGAATTTCCACGGCAAAGAGATCACGATCGAGGTCACGCGCGAGGCCCTGAAAGACCTGCTGACCGTGCAGAACCGCCAGATCTCGGTGGAAAACATCCAGAAGACCTGCGCGGATTTCTACAACATCAAGGTCGCGGACATGTACTCCAAGAAGCGGCCGGCCAACATCGCGCGCCCGCGTCAGATCGCCATGTATCTGGCCAAGGAGCTCACGCAGAAGAGCCTGCCCGAGATTGGCGAATTGTTCGGCGGACGCGACCACACCACGGTGCTGCACGCCGTGCGAAAGATCGCCGACGAGCGCACCAAGGACGCCCAGCTCAACCACGAGTTGCACGTGCTGGAGCAAACGCTCAAGGGTTGACCGCACGATGGTCAGCAGAGCGCATGGCAACGCCATTCGCCCTGAATCAAGCCTCGACAGACGCCCGCTCGAATGCGGGCGTCTTTTCATGCACAATAGACATATTTGCCGCGCGCGTGACGCTATCCAGCGCCCCCTTATTTGCGGTATAATTTGTGATTAACCCCTTGATTTACAACAACTTTGGGTTAATCGCGAATGCTCCTGCAGGCACCGGCCCGTGTGGCCTAGGCTGGGGCGCGCGCGGTGTCACCTCTCAAGCCAAGGATCGCCTTCATGCAATTGGTCAAAACCTCGCGAGACAACCTGCTGCGTCCGCTGCAAATCGTGAGCGGCATCGTGGAACGCCGACACACGCTGCCCATCCTGGCCAATCTGCTCATCACCAAGCAAGGTGAACGGGTTTCCTTCCTGTCCACCGACATCGAAATCCAGATCACCACGCACGCCGATTGCGGCGCCGGCACCGGCGATGTGGCCACCACCGTGGCCGCCCGCAAGCTGGTCGACATCCTGCGTGCCATGCCCGACGGCGAAGTCGCCCTCACGCTCAACGACAAGCGCATGACCGTGCAATCCGGCAAGAGCCGCTTTGCGCTGCAGACGCTGGCCGCCGAAGAATTCCCGACCGTCGCAGAGGCAACCGATTTCGGTGCCCGCATCACGGTGCCGCAGAAGACGCTCAAGCATCTGCTGGCGATGGTGCACTTCGCGATGGCCCAGCAAGATATCCGCTACTACCTCAACGGCATGCTGCTGGTGGTCGATGGCAAGCAAGTCATGGCAGTCGCCACCGACGGCCATCGCCTGGCCTACTGCGGCGTTGAAACCGGCGAGCAACCGGCAGGCGCCGGCGGCCGCCAGGAAGTCATCATCCCGCGCAAGACCATTCTCGAACTCCAACGCCTGCTGGAAGACGTGGACGATCCCGTCTCGGTGCAACTGGCGTCGAACCAGGTCAAGTTCACCTTCGGCAATATCGAACTGATCTCCAAGCTGGTCGAAGGCAAGTTCCCGGATTTCCAGCGCGTGATCCCGAAGGGTTACCGCAACAGCTTCACGATCGACCGCACGTTCCTGCAGAGCGCACTGCAACGCACGGCCATCCTGACGACTGACAAGTTCAAGGGCGTGCGCTGCATGCTCGACACCAACGTCCTGAAGATCAGCTCCACCAACGCTGACCAGGAAGAAGCGCAGGAAGAACTCGAAATCGACTACCAGGGCGACGCGCTGGATATCGGTTTCAACGTCACCTACCTGCTGGACGTGCTGGCCAACCTCAAGGCCGAAAAAGTGCAGGTGAGCCTGGGCGACTCCAACTCGAGCGCGCTCATCACCCTGCCGGACGACGACACCTTCAAGTACGTCGTCATGCCGATGCGCATTTGACGCACCGCTGCACCCAGAGCAAGACGAGGGGCTGGATCGTGACGATCCGCCCCTTCGCCGTTTTTAAGCAACCCCGCTGTGTGCGCAAAACGCCCATGGCTGCGAGCAGAACGACATGACCGAAGAGCAGAAACCGCAATCCACCCCCGCCGAGGCCCACAGCTATGACGCCGCCTCGATCCAGATCCTGGAAGGCCTGGAGGCGGTACGCAAGCGGCCGGGCATGTACATCGGCGACACCTCGGATGGCACCGGCCTGCACCACCTCGTGTTCGAGGTGCTGGACAACTCCATTGATGAGGCGCTGGCCGGGCATTGCACCGAGATCCAGGTCACCATCCACACGGACAACTCCATCTCCGTGATCGACAACGGTCGTGGCATCCCGACCGGCATCAAGTTTGACGACAAGCACGAGCCCAAGCGCAGCGCGACCGAAATCGCCATGACTGAGCTGCACGCCGGTGGCAAGTTCAACCAGAACAGCTACAAGGTGTCGGGCGGCCTGCACGGCGTTGGCGTGTCTTGCGTGAACGGTCTGTCGAAGTGGATGAAGGTCACCGTCCGCCAGGGTGGCAAGGTGCATTACATCGAGTTTGCCCAGGGCGTTCCGCAAAACCGCCTGATCGAAACGGTGCAAGCGCCGGACGGCCAGATGGTCGAAGTCTCGCCGCTGCGCGTGTCGGGCACCACCGACAAGCGCGGCACCGAAGTGCACTTCCTGGCCGACGAAGAGATCTTCACCAACGTCGAATACCACTACGAGATCCTCTCCAAGCGCATTCGCGAGCTCTCGTTCCTGAACAACGGCGTGCACATCAGGCTGACTGACCAGCGCACCGGCAAGGAAGAAGACTTTGCCTTCTCGGGCGGCGTGAAGGGCTTTGTTGAGTACATCAACAAGAACAAGACCGTGCTGCACCCCACCATCTTCTTTGCCGCGGGTGAGAAAGACGGCGTGGCCGTAGAAGTGTCGATGCAGTGGAACGACGCCTACAACGAGCAGGTGCTCTGCTTCACCAACAACATCCCGCAGCGCGACGGCGGCACCCACCTCACGGGCCTGCGCGCCGCCATGACGCGCGTCATCAACAAGTACATCGCCGACAACGAGATCGCCAAGAAAGCCAAGGTCGACACCTCGGGCGACGACATGCGCGAAGGCCTGACCTGCGTGCTGTCCGTCAAGGTGCCCGAGCCCAAGTTCAGCTCGCAGACCAAAGACAAGCTCGTCTCGTCTGAAGTGCGCCTGCCGGTGGAAGAAGTCGTGGCCAAGGCCCTGAGCGACTTCCTGCTGGAAACGCCCGTCGACGCCAAGATCATCTGCGGCAAGATCGTTGAAGCTGCCCGCGCGCGTGAAGCCGCCCGCAAGGCCCGCGAAATGACCCGCCGCAAAGGCGTGCTCGACGGCATGGGCCTGCCCGGCAAACTTGCCGACTGCCAAGAGAAAGACCCCGCGCTGTCAGAACTCTTCATCGTCGAGGGTGACTCCGCAGGCGGCTCTGCCAAGCAAGGCCGCGACCGCAAGTTCCAGGCAATCCTGCCGCTCAAGGGCAAGATCCTGAACGTCGAGCGCGCACGCTTTGACAAGATGCTCTCCAGCCAGGAAGTGCTCACGCTCATCACCGCCATGGGCACCGGCATTGGCAAAGACGACTACAACCTCGACAAGCTGCGCTACCACCGCATCATCATCATGACCGATGCTGACGTGGACGGCTCGCACATCCGCACGCTGCTGCTCACCTTCTTCTACCGCCAGATGCCCGAGATCATCGAGCGCGGCCACGTGTACATCGCCCAGCCGCCGCTCTACAAGATCAAGCACGGCAAGGAAGAGCGCTACATCAAAGACGACGTCGAGATGGCCGCCTACCTCGTGCGCCAGGCGCTGGACACCGCCGTGCTCGTGCGTGCCGACGGCACCGAGATTGCCGGCGACGCCCTGGCCGAACTCGCACGCCAGTACCAGCTCAGCCGCGGCGTGATCGAGCGCCTGTCACGCGTGATTGACGCCGACGCCCTGCGCGCCATTGCCGAAGGCGTGGCCCTGGACCTCAGCAGCGAAGCCGCAGCCGAAGCCAGCGCCCGCGCGCTCAAGGCCCGCCTGCTCGAAATGCAAGGCAACGCCAGCAACGCCAACGGTGGCGCCACCGCAGACGCATTCATGCAGTACGACGAGAAGAGCGAGAAGTACCGCGTCATGGTGGTGCGCCGCCAGCACGGCAACCAGCGCCTCAGCCATATCGACGCAGACTTTGTGGCCGGCGCAGACTACGCCGCCCTGTCGGGCACCGCCGCCACCTTCCAGGGCCTGATTGGCGACGGCGCCAAGGTGCGCCGCGGCACTGGCGACAAGGTGCGCGAGCAGCACGTGACCGACTTCCACGCCGCCATGACGTGGCTGCTGACCGAAGCCGAGCGCGGCGTGAGCCGCCAGCGCTACAAGGGCCTGGGCGAAATGAACCCCGAGCAGCTGTGGGAAACCACCATGGACGTCACCCAGCGCCGCCTGCTGCGCGTGCAGATTGAAGACGCCATTGCCGCGGACCAGATCTTCACCACGCTGATGGGCGACGACGTGGAACCGCGCCGTAACTTCATTGAGAGCAATGCGTTGGTGGCGCGGAATATTGATGTTTGATGTGTGGTTGTAACTCGAGACAGTAAAACGCTGCTCTACGCTCCACTATTCTATTAATGCAAAGGCGGTAAATCTTCACGGAAAAGGCCCAGTTAATGGGCCTTTTTGCTTCAGTGTAAATTGAGCAGGCCGGGCGAAGTTTTGTCTGGAGATCCCGCAGCATGGGGTTCGTAACGACGACATGACAAAAGTGGCCTGCGAGCTGAAAATTAGGAGGCGGAGTGAACGAAGAGAAGAAATTTAGAGATTATAAGGATGAAGGCGAGGCATGGATCACGCTTGCTACTGGTGAGTACTATCCTGATATCTTGCCTGATGCTTGTCGACTCTATGAGCCCGTACTGGTGGAATTTGGCCGACTTTTGAAGACTTCGCATTCTTCAACGAACTTCTTCTCCTCCATCATGGAGACGCAAAGTCAATGGATGCGAACCCAACTCTGCCGGGTATTTAAGAAGTATGTTAGCCCGCAGACACCTGTTGAAATGCTAAAGCGAAAAACTGATGTCGCAAAAATTTGCGCTCAGTTTGGTGACGCATTCCGCGACATCGTTGCCGTTCAACAAAGGTTTAACGCACGACCCATGCCAGATGAGGCATTGTGTGCTGTGCTGTGGGAATACAAGGATCGCGGTAAAAAAGGCTATGACCTCACCGAGCGGCTCTTTGATGTTCTCAGAAGCCAACACATTGGCTGTGTTGTGACGGGGCCGGAGAGAGCTGGGAAAGATGTTCTGCTTGGAAGCGTATTCAAAAACTATCCGAAACCCGATCGACCTGTTGATTTTGTGATTTATGAAGATAAGAAAGTGCTTGCTATTGGTCTAGCTCGTTATGATTCAGACAGAGGTGGGGCGCAGGAAGACGACCGTACTGGACAGTACCGGGAAGTGGCTCAAGAGATTTTCGGCTACGCGGATAAAAACGGTATGCCGCACATTAAAGTTATATATGTGAATGATGGCCCGGGCCTATTGCTTGGTTCAATGTGGAATGACTATTCATACATCGAAGACCAATGGCCCGGGCGAGTAAAGGTAGTTACCCTAAGGATGGTGCCGAGTCGCATCTCCGGAGAATGGCTGAGGTCCTAATATGGCGGTTCCTATTCCAAGTAGAGAAAAGCGCGTCAGCGAAGGGTCGGTTTTGCCGGCGGGCACTCAAGACTTTCGGCTGGAATATGCGGGTAAAAAGTCACGCGCTGAAATTCTTGCGACCCCTCCCGGGAGCTATGCACCCAATGCCGCTTATGAAGAAAAAGAGGCGGAAAATAGGCTGTACCATGCAGACAATTTAGGGGTGCTGGCGGCGCTTGCCCGTGACAAAGCCGTTGTAGGCAAGGTGAAGCTTGTCTATATCGACCCACCCTTTGCGACTGCAGCTGCATTCGAGTCGCGCAAGCAAATGCACGCTTATGATGACCACTTGGTGGGTCCGGCTTTCGTTGAGTCGCTACGTGAACGTCTAATATTGATCCACAATTTACTAGCTGATGATGGATCGCTTTACCTGCACCTTGATGAGCGCATGATATTTCATATGCGCGTGATTCTTGATGAAATATTCGGGGTAAAAGGCTTTAGGAATTGCATAACGCGGAAGAAGTGCAATCCGAAAAATTACACTCGAAAAACTTACGGAAACGTTGCCGATTACATCCTGTTCTACACAAAAGGGGATACTTACGTTTGGAATCGATCAGTCGAAGCCTGGGATGACGAACGTGCAAAGAGGGAGTATCAATACGTTGATTCTGACGGGCGTCGTTATAAGAAAGTGCCCGTTCACGCGCCTGGAATTCGAAATGGGGAGACCGGTAAAGAGTGGCGAGGGAGGTTGCCCCCTCCGGGTAAGCACTGGCAATATACCCCTGCAACTCTAGATGAAATGGATTCGCGGGGTGAAATTTACTGGTCCCCCACTGGCAATCCCCGTAGGAAGATTTACCTCGAAAACAGTATGGGTATCCCGGTTCAAGATATTTGGATGGATATGCGTGATGCCCATAATCAAAATGTCCATATTACAGGTTATCCAACTGAGAAAAACCCTGCGCTTTTAGCGAGAATTATTGAGGCTTCTTCCAATCCAGGGGATTTGGTTATGGATTGCTATTCCGGTTCCGGGACTACGCTGGCAGTTGCTTCAAGCTTAGGGCGGCGCTGGATTGGTGCTGACCGCAGTGACGAGGCGATTAGGACAACGTTGCATCGTTTTGAGCTTGGGACTGAGCGGATGGGCGATTTTGTCAACAATAAAAAGCAAAGCAAAC
Organism: Ralstonia sp. Ralssp135; assembly: GCF_047304345.1. Taxonomy (NCBI): domain Bacteria; kingdom Pseudomonadati; phylum Pseudomonadota; class Betaproteobacteria; order Burkholderiales; family Burkholderiaceae; genus Ralstonia; species Ralstonia sp. Ralssp135. The sequence continues at coordinate 28,607 of NZ_JBGLYZ010000017.1, read as the reverse complement.
TCCCGTTGCACAACCCCATTACTGATTTTGTCTTGTACGAGCCTATAGTGGAAAAGGCAAAAAAAAATGCTCCACGTTCGAAAAAGAAAGTGGAAAAAGCTTTGGAAGGGTGAAAATCAGAAATCGCTCATGCTGCAGTGCGGTGAGGCGTGTTGCAGTGGTATGCTGGTATTATGTAAGACCATATTTCTTCTTGTGAAAAAGCCGCCTTTGGGCGGTTCTTTTTTTTCGCGGCAACAATCACCTATCCATGCGGTCTTTTCCATATTGTCTTGCTCACCGCACTCACAACGCGTTCTACGCTGCTTCAACCCTTTCCCTTGCTTACCATCCAAGTTTAAGCCAACCGAGCGTCGTGCACTTTTTTAGCGCGTCACGCTCCTGCGGCTAAAAAATAGATCGGCGTGAGGGGGAACCGTGCTCGTCCTTTGTCGTCGAGCTTCCCGTAAAACTTAATCCACAGATCAACTAATTGCTCCAGATCGATAAGCGTAACTTTCTTGCGCTCCTGGTTTCGAGCGTACGTTTCCGCGTCACGCGTGAAACCTCCAGTGGAGACAAAGATCCCTACATCCACGTCTCCAACAACTCCTGCAAACGCTCGGACGTTGTCCACATCTACGCGAGTCCCTAGCCGTTTCACCTGAACTTTGATGCGTGGCGATTGAATGCCAAGCGGATCAGGGGTGGCAACAATATCGACTCCCCCATCCTTACCCCGTGGCGAAATCCAGCCGACGTAGTGCCCCATGGCACGAAGCAGATCGGCAACTAGGTTCTGGAAGTCGTATGGGGGCATCCCATGTAGATACTGTTCGATTTCAGCCCAAGCTTGCTCTTCCGCTTGTTCCAATGTAACGGTGACGAGTTTGTCTTCGTCGGACGTGGCTTCATCGGCCGTCTCAATTACCGCTGCGGCTTCCTGACCCGACTGAGATGCTTTCCATTGGCGGTAAAGCCTGACTGCTTCCTTGTAGAAGGAGGCGGGATCGGGAAACGCGTCGTATGCGGCTAATCCAGCGTCAGTAGCAGTCCAGATGCCCTTGTGCTTAACCAGCCAACCCGCCTTTACGCAGTCAACCGTGCCAAAGCGCACGATCTTCTCGAAGCGTCGCCCACCGCTGCTGTCGTAAACACCGGCCTCATACGGGCTAAGTTGCTCGGAGGCCGCTAGAGCTTCAAGCGCTTTATTCGCTGGCATGCCCTCGGGATGTGGTCGGAGTATGTCAAACAACTTCCGCAGGAGGGCACCACTACGCTCACGGGTAATCTCGGCCATTGTGAGGATTGACGACTGTCAGTGAAGGGACGCTGAATACTACCGCAGCAGTCTCGAATATCAATCCTGGTGTGTTTGCCAAAATCATCATTGCCAAATATGACCGAAGACCACGGCTTCTCACGAATTCAACCGTGCGATTCGCTTAGAGCAATCGATACGCTGTGCGAGCCCGACCCTCGCAGTGCAGGTCGTGGATTGGTCGACGAGGCTGGCAACGTTCGGGCGATCGAGTTGCTAGACCACCTCGAAAGCGTTACGCAACTCTCGCTTAGTGAGGATGTTCCCGACACAGTGAGGGTTCATTTCGATACTGCGAGAAACGTGTTGGTCTACACATGGTTTGTATATCGCTTCTATGCGGTAGCGGAGCAACAGGCGCTCACGTCGTTGGAGTTTGCTCTGCGCGAGAGACTGGAGTCCGGTAGGTTCGCGACACCTGCGCCGCTCTCAAGGAAATTGCGGGGACTGAGCGATAGACTGGCTGAGGCGCGCAAACAAGGGCTAATAGATAGCGCGACCTTGCCAAGAGCCGCCGATTGGGCACTCGAAAGAGCCCGTCACCGCTTCCAACTCGAGCAAGTTGATCGCATGACGAGATTGGGATTGTGTTCTCTTGAGGTGGACGATTCGCGCGTGCAGCCATCGCCGGAGGATTTGCAGCATGACTGGATAGAGACGTTCATTCTCTATCTGCCCAAAGTTCGCAATATGTATGCCCATGGCACAGAAACACTGCATCCCGGAGTTCTGAGGACGTTCGAAATTGTCCGTGACCTTATTGGCCAGCTGTTCTCAAAGTAGTTGGCCGACTGTTGGTGTGCATCTACCGAGTGAAAGTTGACGCTGCCCCCCCCCGTGAGGGGTGCCCGCACACTGTTTTTGCGATAACTATTGCGAGGATTATTTATTCAGGGTGCCGACTCTTGACGGTAATCGCCTTACTGAGTTCGGCTGCGCTAGCTGCGCGCGTCACGGCGCTACATACCGGGGGGGGCAGATGACCATGCCAGAAGATTCGCCGGCAGGAAATATTGCTGCGGCATTTGATTTAACTCTTCAACAGCGAAATTTTGAGATTTCTCAACTTACGCAGCGCAATAATTTTTTCATGATTTTCCAAGGTGTAGTCATTGCTGGCCTGATTCAGTCGGGTGGGGTGGCCGCACCGATACTCACATTTGCTGTTTGTCTCCTTGGATTTGGCGTCTCACTGTGGCAAACCTGCATGGCTGCAGGAGCAAAGTTCTGGCAGGTCAGGTGGGAGCGAGCGAACAGGACGCTTGAGATATGGCTCCTAGAGGAGCTTAAGAATCACGATAAAGTCTTTCAGGTCTTTACTTCCGACACAGATTTTTTGACGCAAGCCCAGGAAACTAAACTGAAGAATATGAGCAAGTTGGGTAAGCGCGTGAATGATCCGCTGGAGATGTCTAAAGGCGCGATCACTGCGTGGGTTGCAGAAGATCTAGGCATGGAAGGTACGCGCAAATGGTGGCTCTGGTTTACTCGTTTCCCAACAATGCTCATTGTGTCGAAGCCTTCGGTTAGCCGCCTCCCCATATATGTGGGTATGGGGTTGATGGCCTTTTGGCTGTTGTTGCTTCTGCACACTGTCTCCGTGGGGCCGGAGCGGCTGCATGGGCTGGTTACCGAATCCTTGAGATTGGTGCCATTGGCATCGAAAGACCGGCAAGGGGGAAATGACGCTCAAGCTGCTCCCACATGTCGGCCTGACGCGGCATCAATGATGAGTTGTTCATCGAGTCCCTCGCATGCAACTAGCCAGTGAAACATCAAGCCTGCTCTCCGTTGAGTCGCCACTGGCGCCGCTACTGAGCACGCTTGCCGATAGTGGCGACGAGAAGTCGCAGCCCTCGCGCCTGCACCAATATAGCCAGTGGATTGCACTCACCAACCTGGCTTTTTGTGCGCTTTCACTGTGGGTCTATGTGCAATGGAAGATCGCTACCCTTGCGTGGGTCGTCGGCGCCACTCTCGTGATAGGAGTGACGGCTACCTCCGTGTTTGTCTTGGTAGGCGTAAAAGCTACGTGGATGGAGATGAGAAGCTTCGAGCGTGCATTCATCACGTCGGTCTCTTCTCGCATTCTTGAGCGGCGAGCTCTGGTTCAGCGAATCGGATCAGGGTTCAGTGAAGATGACATCCTCTTCGCGCGCGATTACCTCAAGTCCGTAGCGGCACAGCTTCGCTCGCGCATCAGCCTGATTGTTGGGGCGATCGACAAGGTTGGTGTGCTGCCCCTAGCGGCTTCAGCCGGCGTCACGTTGCTGAAGCTTAAGGAGCCAGGGGCAGTCACAGTGGTCTGGGGAGCGGGCACCGTTGTTCTGGCCTATTTCTATATGCTTTCCGTGCACATGCTAGATGCCGCCTACACGGTAGAGCGCTTTATTGTTCTTCTAGACCATGCCGCCGTACATGCTGCACGTCGCTCCGAGTCTAAGCCAACAGGCGTGAAGTAATCGGATGTCGACGGTTGGATATACGTAGTCCCGCGCATGCAAGGCCGCCCTCGGGCAGCCTTGTTCCTAATCAACATCCATCAATCAAATCACGAAGCCTCAACCTCCTCCGTCTTCCTCTTCGGTCCATTCTTACTAAACCGCGCCCCCAAGGCCTTCCGAGCCATATCGAGACCTTCTCCCTTGCCCGAAATCTTCAGAAGGGCATACCCCTCCAGCGATGCACTCATCAGGTCGCTACCCAACGCAAGCTGCGAATCCCGCATCCGCTCATAAATCTTCTCTAGACGGTTCAGACGCGGCCGCAGGGCATCGAACGCCGCCAGGTCACGCCGCATCTCCGCAAGGCTGAAGTTTCCGGGCAGTACGGCGGGGTTGTTCCCCAACACTTCCACTGCCTTACGGCAGAACGCTTCCGATTTGTCGCCCATCTTCACCACGCCGCTGCGCTGTTCTGTAGACAGGTCGATCAAGCCGCTAAGTTTGTCTTCCAACGACTTCAAGGCTGAGTCGACTGCAGCCAAGTCAGCCGTGCTGATCTGAAGCGAGATCAGGTTCTGTGCCATTACTTTCCTCAATTTGATGTTGCTTGGTCATGCCGACTGGCACGACGGCCTCAGATTGGTTGCGGCAAAGGCGTCTCGCAAGCGAAAGGCCGATTCTTGACGTTATTTGACGGAAGTACCGGGTAAGTTCATATTCGAATGGACCTTCGAGCTCCATTCATGGACCTCAAAGCTCCATGAGAGGAGATCAAAGGTCCATCAATGCACCTCTGAGCTCCAGCAGTGGGGCAAAAAGGTCCACTCTTGAACCTCGGAGCGAGACCAATGGGCCAAAAGGCTCGACGCGCGCACCTCTGACCTCTGCGAGTGAGACCAAAAGGTCGACCTTTGGACCTCGCTAGGTCCACTAGTGGAGCAAAAAGGTCCGCCCTTCAGGCTCCAACCTCCATGAGCGGATAAAAAAGCTCGAGGCTTGGACCTCTGTGCTGCATGAATGGACCTTGAGGCTCCCCGAGAAAGGCGTGGAGGTCCACTCCCAAGAATCAGATTTTTCTGGCGGTCCGCATCGCTATAATTGCCCCGCTGCCGCACCAACGGTAGCCGGGTCTGGCGATCCGACCGCGCAACACTCAAAGAAGACGGATAACTGCTGATGCGGTTGCGTCCGTACACGCTCGCGCTAGCTTTATGGCAGGCCGGGTGGGGAGACCTTCGCGTCTGCCGGTTTTCTTTGGGGGCCGGTTCGCCAGCCCCGCCGTCGGGCCTGCCACCCTCGTCTGGCGACGGAGTGGTGAGCCTCCTGCAACCCCAAAGAGGCCATCATGCCAAGCACCCAAAGCGGGCATCGCCCCGCGTCTTATCCATCTCCACCCGAGCCACCCACGCCCACGTCGTCCGACACAGGCAGGCTCACCAAGAACCGCACCTACCTGAACGGCGCAATCGCAGCACAGGCGTATCTCAAGCGCACACGCACCGCCATGTGCACGCATGGGCAATGCCGGCCGGGCATGCTGCGGGAGCAGCTTCAGCAGTTTTCGGAACACGCATTCCCGCCGGCATTCATCAAAGGCTTTGTGGATGCGATTGATGCGTACGTATCAATGTCGCTCGCGGGCCGCGATGTCGATCCGCAGACGTGGGACGTGCTAGCCGCCATAGAGCGGCGGGGCTACAGCCAATAACAATGGATTGACGCATTCCCGTGACGGGCGGGGATGCCAACAGCGGCGGTGGTTCGGGTGCGCTCGCTCCGAGCCGAGGACAGCGGTTCCAGGAGGTTTGCTCTCCTGGCTTCCGCCAATGTGGAACGCGTCTACACGCGGTCATCTCGGTCCCACAAGCATCTGCTCTCGTCCAACGAGTTTTCTCATGAACTGAGCTTCGCAACGAGATGTTCGTTCTCTGGCGGCGCCGACCTTTGGATCATGCAGGTGCTCGTCTAGGCACTTTCAGAGGGCGTGACTCCATATTTAGTGCAAAAAGCAGGAAATCGCCTATATTTAGTAGTAGCGGTGCGTCTGCACGTTTTCACTGGAGCGGTTATGGCCAAAAACACAGGTAAAGACTATCGAGTCGGGTCTGTCGATAAGCGTTCTCAGGTGCACAATCCGCGCACCCAGCAATGGGTGAAACGCGACGATGAAACGGGCCGATTCGTTGGCCAGAAAGCCGACGGAACTCCCTATAAGGGGGTTGCGAAAGAACGGGACGGCCGGAAACGCTAAGGGGCAAAGTTGCCTGCCCTGTCAAATCCGCCGTTCACGTGGGGGACGCTGCTCTATCGCCCGATAGGGCGAGCGGAAGGCTCGTCGCATGTGGTGCTTACCGGGCGAGTCCAAATCCCCGTACGTGCCTCCTCGGTGTCGGCTTACGTGAAGTTGCTCAGTCCGCGCGAGCACGCCGCGGAATCTGTCTGTGCATGGCTGGCCAAGGCCCTGAACCTGCATGCTCCGGAACCCTTGTGGGTCGATGTCCTGCGCAATCGAATTCCCGCTTCCGTCAGTTGGCCATTCGGAGACAGTGAGGTTCAGTGCTGTTTCGGGACGGTTGCGGTTTTAAACGCTCGTAGGCTCAACATCGGTCAACTCCAGCACGGGGTGTTGCAACAGCAGCTAGCCTCGCACATCTTGGCGCTGTCACGTATTGCCATCTTCGATGAGCTAGTCGGCAACGAAGACCGGCACGAAGGGAATATTCTGCTGTCGGCGACGGGTTTGCCATTGGTCATTGACCATGAGCGAACTCTTGGCGCTGGCGGCGGTGGCCTTTTCTCCGGCCCTCTCCTCCGCACGCCGGGTAGCCTCCTAGGACTGATTGAGCAACTTCCAATCCGGCATAGGTTTGAGATGAAGGGGCCACTCCTGGCATTTGTTGCTGCTTGCCGCGAGCAGGTGTATCGGATACCGTTTGAACAGCTCGTCCCGGAAGACGAGGCGCTACGTCACAGCATCGGGCAGTTTCTTGAGCAACGCGTCGAGCAGCTGGCCGATTTTGTGAACAAAATCCTTGGGATGTCTGACCTTCCAGGCATTAATGATGGTCTTACCATCCCCCTAGACCTATGAGCCAGATTACGGAACTAGAGCTGCCAGCCGCTTCCGCCGAAATTGTTAGGGGATACGTGCGCCTCGCGAAGCTCGTGATGAGTGCTTCCGGTGAATCGCTCGCCATAGCAGTCTTGGGCGAGTACGAGAGTGGCCAGCCGTTCGCCCGGACCGTAACGTCGCGGGTTCTTAGATGCTTACCGCACGAATTGGGCTACGCATGTCATACCTTTGGCAACCTGCTTGTTGCCGACTACTTGGCATGGGGCGAGCGGGGTAAGAGGCCAGAGGCGTGGCGGCCACCTCTGAGTGATATCGATTTGGGCCCTGCCTTTGTAGTAGAGGCGGAGACGGCAGAAGACGTCATTGCTGTTGCACTCGAAGCGTGCGCACTGTATCCCGGAAGCTCAGCTCCCCGACTTCACGAAGACGATGGTTTGACAGGTCGTCCTGTTGATGAGGCACGGTTTGCAAAATCGGTAAGGGATGAGGTTCTTTCTGTGTCACCGTCGTTGGTCGGTGGCTTCAATAAAAAATTCAGTCTGACCGGTTCGGCGAGTGGGTTTGCGATCGACTATATCGGCCACGCCTATGCAACCTGCTATGCGGCAATTAACCCAAAAAGCAAAGCCTCCGTGCGACTGAGAGCAGCGTCCGCAGGTCTTTGGCGCTTAGCACGCGCCCGCGACGCGTTCGGGTTCGCGTCTCCTGAGCATATTGAACTGACTGCCTGGGTCCCAGCTCCCAGTCTTCCCATCTATTCGGATAGTGAATACGCAATCGTGCAAGACACTCTTGAAGAGTTGCAAGCGCAGGCTAAGAGAGAGGCTTTGCAGATTTTTTCTACCTACGACTCTCGCAGTGCGTCGAGAAGACTTCTCAAGGAAGAGATTACGGTGCTCAACTAGGGAGGGCCATGCCGAGGACTTCTATGCAAAAAGCGCTCTAGCGAGTCCTGTCCTGCGCCACACTCAGACTTCCAACGACACTGACCGCGTCAAGGTCTCAAACTCACGTAAAACATCAGGGTGCTTCTGGGACAGGAACCGAAATACCGCTTCGTTGCTCACCAATTTGGTGAGGTATCCCTTCGCTAGGACCAGATTCAAGACGTCTTGTCCGTAGGACTGCTCGACCAATTTGAGCTGGCCTTGCAGGTTCCCCATCTCGCGCTCCATCTTCGCCATCTGCTCTGCGGTGATACCGCCCAATTTGCGTGGCTTGCTCTCATGTAGCAGCAGATTGCTCGGCGTGGCCGCGACTAGCGCCTGCGCATACGAAACCGTGATGTTGTTCGCCGCGATCATCAGTTCGACGCACTCGATCTGACGGGTGGGCTTTAACTTTCGAAGCACGGCACCTAAGTTCGGCGAGAAGTGAAAGTCCTTAAGCAGTTCTGCGGCTTCCGGACAAACACCATTGAGCAGCCCCGCGTGCATGATGATGTGTCGAACATCGACGTTCAGTGCCTTGGCCAATTTTTCGCGAGGCACACCGCGCTCCAGGGCGCGTCGAATCATGAAGTGCACCTGAATCGTGCTCACCCGATTCAGTCTGTTGTTGTACGTATAGCCTTCGTCATCGGTGGCAACAAGACAGGGCGCATCCGCGAACTCCAATTCCCTCAACGCAGCGAGTCGGATATGTCCATCAAGCAAGATGTGCAGTCCGCTGGCTTTGTCAGGTTTGCCAACGCTCAACGGCTCGATCATGCCGATCGACTCGATAGACGACAGAATCTGTTTGAACTTCGCAGATTGCTGGAGGCCCTCGGGAGTCTTGCGCGACGGCAGAATGTTCTCAAGCGGCAGCGTCAGTGGCCGAGGGATGAACCCGAGCAGATCGGTCATGAGGTATGGCCTCCTGGCCAGACTCGATCCGAGAGGTACTTAGGAAGCGTGTCCAAACGCTCGGCGCGGAGCAACACCGTGAAGTTCTCATCGAGCATTAATTCCCGCAGGGCTTCAACGACGAAGAGGAGACGTTGTTGTGCTGTCTCAGCCTTTCTAACAAGCAGCTTCTGCCGTTCGACTTCTTTCTGGTAGTTGCGCACCAAACTGGATGTCGTTACGTCAGCCGGCTTGCGTGGCGCGTTGCGCGCCAAGGTCTTTCCAAGTGCCTGCCGCCTCTCTATGACGCGCCGCGCGTGCAGCAATTGGTGACCTCTCAACTGGCCGGTCTCGTAGGCTTCCTGCAACGCAACTTGTACGGCACGGTCATTGTTGCCGGCCCCCGAGATGACAAGCGCTGCTGTCAACGGGATGCGCCCCGACTCCACCGCCACAAGTAGACGCTCCTCGCCGCTGCTGAGTAGCTGCAGGATGCCGTGTACATAGTCCAGTGTCAGGCCAGTTTTCTCCGCGATCGCCTTCTTGTCATAGCCTTGCTCTTGGAGTCGGCCAATACCTGCCAAGAGCTCTAAGGGGCTGCACTTTCGGCGGGCGATATTTTCGGCCAAGCTCATCACGAACGCGTCTTCATCGCTGGCCTCCACCACCAGCGCAGGGATAAAGCTCTCCCCCAACGCTCGGAAGGCCTTGAGCCGTCCCTCACCACAGATCAACAGGTAGTGCTCGGCGCCGTCTTGCCCAGGGCGAGAGGTGACAGTAATCGGCTTCTTTAAACCGATGGTCTGGATGTTCCGGACGATATCTTCGAACTTCTGTGCGTTGCGGTCGCGGGGGTTGAGGACTTCGATACTGTCGAGCGGGATCATGCGCAGGTCAGGCTTGGGGTGTTTCCTCGTCATGCGGCCCTCCTGATGCGGCTGCGCTCCGCCATGCCATAGAGGTAGTCCAAGTTGTCGAACCGATAGGTATCCAGTTCGAATCGGTTGTGGTCGGCCAAGCTGATGCGCGGCAGACCAAAGTCCAACCGTGGCAACAGGTAGTAGTCCAGCGGCCCTTGGTTGGCCGTGTCGAGTCTCACAGCCACTGTGATGTCGGGAAGAAGGCCGGCATCAAAACGCACCTTCCACCGATGACTGCCCGTCTCCAGAATCTGGCAGCGTGACAGGACGATCGAAACACTGAATTCTCGATTGACGGTGAGCAAATCGGTTGCCGAGTCCCGGTCCACCGAGCCACCTAGCTCTGCGATCATCCGTTCCGTACGCGCGATGATCTGGGGATGTAATCGCCGCAGGAAGCGATTGATTTCGACGTAGTGATAGTCGCGATCTGGCGTGAAGCCCACTGCGTGATAAGCCCGAACGAGGCTGCCAAAGCGATGCGCATAGGCCGCGGCTGAAGGCATGCCTTCCGTCTCATCGATGATCAGGCCCGACAAGAAGCCCCGAGTGCGATAGAGGTTACGCAGCTTGTCCAGGAGTTCTTCGTCGCTGAATCGGCGTGCCCGAGCGCGCAGGATGCCTTGCGCTGTATAGAACAGCTCGGGTGACACGATGGCTTCGAAAGCCCCGTCCCTGCGAATCCACATTTCAGGGCCGTTGACCACGTGATGCTTCTTGAGCTTGAAAGACGTCCGGTTGTAGACGTTGTTGCCAATGTACTTTTCGTTGGACAGCACTTGGCGCACCGTCGCGCGTGTCCATTCGCGGCCGAGGTCTGTGCGAATGCCGCTGGCATTGAGCCGGCAGGCGATTTCGGCCTCCAGTAAGTTGCTGTCAATAAACCATCGATAAATCTGATTGACCGTTGTCGTCTCTTCGTCCGGCCCAGGCATCAGGATGACGCGATCGGTTTGCAGGCTCTTTTGTTGGCCGCGCACAAGCTCAGCTCGTACGGTACCCAGCTGATCGACCAGGACGCGTCGCAGGCCATATCCCGCCGACCCGCCCTGTCGATACCCTAGTTCGATCAGCCGACATTGGCCAGCGAACACCTTGGCAGATAGCTCGCGGCTGTACTCGCCAGCCATAGCGCGCTTGACGCCTTTGACGATAGTCGAGACAGGAGAACCGTCGTTCTCGAATTGCTCCGCGCAGTAGGCCACCTGGATGCCGGCACGGCGGCAGATGTATTCGTAATAGGCACTCTCATCGGCGTCCTGGAATCTGCCCCAGCGACTGACGTCGTAGACCAGAATGACTTGGAAGTCGGCAGTGCCGGACTCTACGTCCTTGATCAGTTGCTGTAGCGCTTGGCGGCCGTCGAGTCGCAGGCCGCTTTTACCCTCGTCGGCATAGGTCCGCACAATTTGGATACCGCGACGCTGGGCGTACTCGCGAATCTTGTCGGCCTGATTCTGTGTCGAGTACTGCTGGTGCTCTGTCGACATCCGAACGTACTCGGCGCCACGAAGCAGGATCGGCTCGTCGGGAGGTCTCGAAAAGGTTTCGGCCATACGTCCAACCGCGTAGTTTTTTTTCCGCCAGTGCCGGCTAACGGACGTGGGCGCTTGTGGATTCAAAGGCCCAATTGCCTGCCCTGCAGGATGGCCAAGACTCACATGGACGAACGGTAATGGTTGTTCGGTGCGCTGCCTATGACGTCCTATGTTTGCACACGTCCTTTTTGCATCAGTGGTCGAGATACACGGGCGTAATACGCACGATCCACGCGTCCATTGTTGCGCCGCTTGGTTGGAGAACAGGTTCGATTCGGTATAGGCCCGCTAGGAGCTTGGCTTGGAGCGAGTCGGGATACGAGGAGTCTTGGCTCTTCTTTTGGGGGTCCTTTGTGCTCTCACCTTTAGCTGCCGTATTCCGGTACTGCTGCCAGTAGTCCGGATGGCGCTCATGCCAAGCGCGCTGGCTGCGCTTTTGGTTTTCCCGGTAATCCGGATCGCTCTCCATCTTCTCGTGCTGCCAACGCCGTCGCCGCGCTCGTTGGCAGGCTGGCATGGAGCAGTAAGTCTGATTCGGGACTTGAGAGCGCGGGACGAAGGATTGGCCGCAGCATGCGCAAGTCCGAATAGTTGCCATGGCGTTCTTCCTGACGAGGCTCGGATATTCCTCGCAGTATCCCCGCCGTTAGCTAGCTACCCACGTTGCCGCAGCGTCAAAGGGTTGGCGGTGCCCAGGGGAGCGCGGCCCCCAAGGCGGGCGGAGCGACCATCTATCAACCGTGCGCTTCGACGCTCACCTTCGCATACGAATCGCGCTCAATTTCAAGCACTTGCACAGAAAGCTGAAGGTGCACGCCTGCCGGCGCGCTGCACTGCGCTTGCAAGACCGCCAGCACACTTGCCGACAGTTCACGCCGGGTATCGAGCGATCGCCCGCTCAAGATCGCAAGATCAGCGTGTACGAATGCGCGCGGCTCACTGGCGGTGCCCACGGCAAACGTGTCGCACCGGTGGCTTCGGCTTTTGATGTCGGCCTCAACAAAATGCCCGGTCGCGGCAAGGGCTGTGTTGATGGCGAGTAGGGTCGCTTTGGCGTCAAAGGTGTTGAGGTTGGCGGAGTATTCAAGTGTGAGATGGGGCATGGCGGGGCCGTGCTGCACGGCGGTTGTTGGGGGAATGCGGTACAGATTGTGATGCAAGCCGCAGCCCCCTGGGGCCAACGCTAATTTCCACAGTGGGTGATTCAGAAAACGGCCATCTCGCCAGCCGCTTACCGATATCGCAACAACAATTCGGGTTCCAGTGAGACGCGCTTTGCCTCGGTGCATAAGCTGCCTTCATTTGCAGAAAGGGCAGGCGTGTATGGGGTTGTGTGGTTTAAAGAGCGTGGCGAGATCGACTTACCACGAGTCATCGCAAGTCTCCTCCGCTGGTGTGCCTGCAGGCCCGTCTGCGCCACCGGCACCGGGGCCGCGTACCGCGTCGGCCTCGCTGCTATGCGGGCTTCCGCGATTGGGCCGTAAGCCCCGGTCGGCTGTGCCTTTGAAAGGGGCTGCGGCAGATGCGCTATCGGTCCGTTTTCGCAAGCCGAGTCCCGCCGCGGCACGTGCCGCTGCCGCCCAGATTGCGCGCGACGCGGCCAATCCCAATCATCCGCACTACCTGGATCTGTCTGCAGCCATGTGCTGGGATGCGGTCAAGCATTGCGCAGTCGTTGCGCACCTTCTGGATGCCACCGTCGATGCCCAGCATGGACTCGTTTCGTCAGCCGATGCGCAGGTCCACGGGCGTGAAGCAATCGCAGCGCTCCCCGAGGGCCATGCCATCGGTTTCTTTGACGACCAAAGGCTGGTCCATGTGATGCTTGGCGTCGGTAACGGTCGAGCCGCAGGTAACAAGAACGACTGTGTCGGCATCGGGGCCCCGATTGGCTGGGAAGCGCTGAACCTGAACCATTTGGCATGGAACGCAGATGGCTGCGTCACGGCACCCGGGCTCCACCAGGCAACGCGGTCCCTTGTGGTGCGAAGTCGTTTGCTGGGCAGCGCAACAACGTGAAAGTGTTGCCCGCAGCAAGCGGGGGCCGTTGGCTGCGCTTGCGCGCTACGGACATGACAGCGCCACAGCGTCGCTAGCCAGCTTGGGCCTCCTAAGCTCAACACACCGACATGGCGGGCGGGCCGGGCAAAGCGCTTGGCCTCTCGAAACGATCGGGCACTCTTGCCAACGAGGAATCCTATGGATGGCCGCGACATTGTTGGCCGCAACGCGGCGTACCTGAACACCCTCTCGACGGCGTCGTCACCCGTTGCCTCTCCAGCCCCTGAGCGAACCAACGCCCCGCCAGCCGGCCGCCGGGCAACTTCCGGGGCGCTGGCGCCGCTGAATGAGCTGCGGGCGCAACGCGCCGTCAGAGGCGCCTCCTCTTCTGCGTCTTCGGGTGACCGGCACGACATATTCGATATCCGTCGAACGCCTTCCGATGAGCTCTTCCGACTTGGGGAGAGCATCCGATTACGCACGGCAGCGTCCGCGTCGGCTGCCGCAGCGGCCTCGCAAAGCCGGCCCTCGGCAGCGCATGGCGATGGTCCGGCCAGACCGCACACTTGCGCTCAGCCGCTCGGGCAACCGATGCGGCCAGACGGTCGTCCAAGCGCACCGGATGCTGGGCACACATCCCAACCCTCGGGCAGTGCCGACTTCTACTTCACGCATGACGGCCCACTCACAGAAAGTGACCGGCTTCCGTATCGGCTGCTGGAGGCCTTGCATCAAGACCTGTTTTCGAGCCCCGAGATTCGACAAGTGGCGAGCAGGCGGGGGCTGCCTATCGGCAAGGTCTTGGATGTGGACCTCAACGAGTTCGAGGCAATCAATGCCACCGCTGGGGAATATGCGTCTATCGGAACGAAAGCGCTGTCGACCTGCATTGCGGTCTGCGCGCGCGGGCGGAATGCGCGCGGCGAAAGCATCCTGGGGCTGCATCACTACGACGGCAGGAACAGCGCCGACGCGGCACTTGCCGAGCTTGACGCCAAGATGAAGAGTCAAGGCTCAGTGCAGAACCAGTTCTACCTGGTTGGCGGGCTGATTTTGTCAGCAGACTCCGGTCTCGGCAGCTATCCGGCAGAAGCCGATTTGCTCGCAATGCGTGACCGCTACGATATTCGCGGGGCAAAACTGCATGTCCTGGAAGGCGAATACGATGCCAAGGGGAACGAGAACATGCTCAATGTCGTCGTGACGCCCAACCACATCTTTTTCTCGCGTCGCGATTTGTACCAGAGCGATTAGCAAGCTGCCTTGGCGACGCGTCTTCCGGCTCTTGAGCGCTGCGTTGACGTACACCTGGGCCCCACGAGATGCCACGTACAACATACGTTCCCGCTGGAGGCCGATGGGATCGAAATGGAAGGATCGAATGACAAGAGTTTCGAGCCTTACACCGCCACACCTCTCAATTTGCGCGGCACGCTCGCGTGTACTGGCAGATTGCTCGGCGTGGCGGCACGTAGCGTCTGCGCATACGAAACTGTGATGTTGTTCGCCGTAGTCGTCAGTTCAACGCACTCGATTTGACGGGCCGGTTTTCCTGACCGCATCTGCGGCCCGTGCGTTCACGTCGGCCGCTTCAAGAATACGGCTTCAATATGCGCGCGGTCGGGCGTACCGAACTGGTCGGTAAAGAATTTGGCCGTGTCGCGAAACTCAACGGCCGTGCCGTGAAACGGGTCGCGTATCGATAGATGAAACTGTCCGTTCGATTCCCGAATGCCGTCCAGCATCACCATGTGCCCGGCTTTTCGGAGCATGCATGGCCCCATGCCATTGATCTTGCTCGCAAGATCCCGCCACGCCTGTTTGCGGCTCGGGTGCGCGGCGCCAAACAGGCCCGTCTTGTAGTTGAGGTCGTGCTCCACCAGGATCGGGGTCCATCCAGTCTGGTGGTGTAGCGAAGCCATCAGGTTGGCGGTTTCGCGGGTTTTGCCAAGGGCTGCTTCGTAACCGTGGGCGGTATCACGGTTGATGTGCCCATGGTCAAACATCATCATCAGTTCGCAGGCGCCCGTGCAATCACGAAAACCCGGCTGCGGCACCACCACCTTGCCGTTCCCAAGCGGATAGGCCTTGAATTGCCAGCCGACTTGAATGGGGCTGACCGTATTGCCGTTCACCTCAAATGCTGCGTGCTTGGCATCGGCGGCTAGCTTGATGCCCCCAATGCGCTTGGTGACGTATTTGGCGGGAATGTCGTAGATCTGCCCCTTCCCCAACTGCGAGAAGTAGCGCTCGTTGTCACCCTCTGCGCGCGGGAACCGCCGGACGGCACCATCGCTGCAACGGACCATGGGCTCCGCCATTGGCGCGTATTTGATATCGGGCGGAATGCCATAGGCAGCGGGCGGGCGCTCATACATGGCCCCGACAACCGTCGAGATACTCCTGAAGTGCGAGAACTCAGCAGCCGGATACACCGACCGATGTGGCCCTTCTGGCAACGCCGGAGAACCGGGCGGGCTCTGCCGTGACGACGATGCTTCGCCAACGGTCGCACGGCTGCTGCTCGGCGCCGTGGCGCTGATCGGGCGTCTCGGCAAGGGTGCGCGGCGGCGCATGGGTCCATCGGCGTGTGAACTGGTTCCCGCGCGCCGCGCAGCCGGCATGCCATCGGGGCGCTGCAGCACGCGCGTAGAGCGCTGCGGTGAATCCGTTGAAGCAGCCTGCCTTGCGGCACTCGCGTCCTGTTCCTGCTGAAGGCCGCTGACTCTCTGATGCAGCTCTGCGTATGCAGCTGGATCGTGCGGCACATTGTTGAACTTGGTGTCCATACGGGGTTCGCAAAGCATGATTGGCAGCCGATGCTGCCACGCAGGCAAGACACCCGCCCCGCTGGCTGGCGAAGCAATGAAGTCGTGTGCGAAGCAAGAGGTTCCCCATACCCGCCCAATCGCAACGCAGAGCGACTGGCCCCAACAGGCCTCATCAAATAGCGGGGCAATTCACTTCACGCTGGCCCATTCGAACGGCCCGTAAAAGGCGCAATTCCGACCTTCAACTTTCCTCATGGTCATCTTTAAGCGCGCGCACGGATGCTAATTTGATTCAGCGTGATAGCACGCATGTAGGCAAAAGGCACCGGCCCAAGCAGATTGCTTTGCCGGGCCGCGATGCCCCTCAGCGCGAAGGTGCCGCTGAGTCGGGTGCTTTCTCAAATAAGCATGAAAATTGACGAGGTCGGGAAATGACAAACGGTAGTGTGGCAGCGGACACGCGTCGGCAAGAAATGCACGCGCGCGGAAATCGCAGTCGGTTCTCTCATCGGCATGTGGCGGCAGCTTTGATGGCACTTGCCTTATTCGGCTGCGGCGGCGGAAGCGATGATGCATCCACCAGCGGCACGACAACGCAAAGCAGTAGTGGCAGCGCACCAGGCACGGCACAAACGGGCACCGGCTCCGGCGCTGGCGACGTTAAGCGGGTCATGGGTACGGACACCAACGCTTCCGCCGCGATTCTCAGCAAGATGGGCAGAACGGGGCGTGTGCAGATCGGCTTGGGTTCGGGGCAGTCGATCGCCGATATGCAGGCCCAGGGCATTCGTCCTGACATTGTCGACGTCTACCTCGTAGGTGTTGGGTCAGGCGCCTGGACTTCGTGGAACAGCCCCACCGGCGCGTACGTGACCTATCAGGCCAAAAACGCCATCAGCTATGGCGCGACCCCGATGTTCACGCTCTACCAGATGGCCCAGCGCGGCGACAGTAACCTGAGCGGCATCAGCGATGCGAGCTTCATGAATGACTACTGGTCGCAGGTGCGCACGATGTATGACCGCATCAACGAGCTCGACACTGCGGTGCTGGTCAACCTGGAGCCGGACTTTTGGCCTTACGTCTATGCACAGGCGCCCAACCACGACATGACGCAAATGCCTGCCGTGCTCAATAACCAGCCGGAATGCAGTTGGATGGCGAACACCGCCGCCAACATCGGCAGCTGTCTGGTGTCGATGGCGCGTTGGCATGCGCCCAAGGCGCTGATTGGCTTTCCCCCGGCATTCTGGAATGCCACGCCAGACGTCTTCGCAAAGCAAATGCAGCTCGTTGGTGCGGATCGTGCCGATTTCATCGTGGCGCAGACAAGCGACCGCGACGCCGGCTGCCTCGAAGCCGCGGCCGTTGGGGAATGCATGGGCCGCAGTGGTCCGTTCTACCTGGACGAGAACAACGTCAACACGCCCAATTTCCACCAGCAGCAGAACGCGTACTCGGCCTATCGTGACGCACTGGGCAACGGGCTGCCGATTCTCTGGTGGCAAACGCCGTTGGGTGTGCCTTCCGACACCCCTGGCGGCACGCCTGGGCACTACCGAGACAACCACGTTGACTACATGCTGCGCAACACGTGGGAGTACGGCGGCATGCACACCTTTGCCATTGTGTTTGGCGGCGGCGGTACCTATTCGACGAACATCAACACCGACGGCGGCCAGTTCGCGCGCCTCTTCGGTCAGTACCTGACGTCGGGTGGCGTTGCAGCGATGTAACTGTCGGTCGGAGGGGCGTATTGGCGCCCCTTTTTATTACCGAGGAAGTTGGCCAACAGGCCGGCGCCAGTGGTGGAACTGCCGGCGCCAACCGTGCCAACGGTGAGGTATCGGCAGCGGGTGCCAACCCAACCCGCGCCCCTCAATCCCCCTAATTCACCAACGTAGTGATGCTCTTCGCCGGCAGCGTAACGGTGAACACATTCCCGCTCACGCTTAGCGGCTGCTGCTGCTCAAACGTGGCAGTCGCAGTCGTCCGGTACGGAGTCAGGCTGGTCACCGTGCGCCCCGCAGGGTTGATCGACGTCGTCAGGGTGACGTCCGTGGCGTTCTCGTTCACCAGCACCACCACGGCCTTGTTGACGCTCGCACCTGCAGGCGTGCCAAACGCAGAAACACGCACGCCCTTCTGAGGCAACGCGGTGGTGTCGTAGCGCACGTAGCCGGGGCGGATGAAATACGCAAAGTGCTTCAGGCCAATGCCAAAGTAGGTGGGCTTGTTGTCCGAGCCGATCAGGCCGGTGGGCTGGGCATCGTTGGAGTTGACCAGCCACCAGTAGACATACGCGTTGTACTGCCCCAGCGTAAAGCCGTCGTGGATCTCCTTCGCAATGGCAATGGCATCGTCAATGCTGGTCAGCCAGGCCGTCTTGTTGTCGGCCTTGTTGACGGAGTCCAGAAAGTGTTCGGTCATCCATACGTCTTTGCCCAGCTTCCGGGCAGAGGCCGGGTAGGCGGGCACGCCGCCGTACAGATGCCCGCCAATGATGGAGATGTTGCCGGCCGCATTGGCATCACCCAGCAGCGTGTCCACCGTCGCCTGAGAAAAGTAGAAGGATTCCGGTGCCATCAGCTTGGCCGTGGTGCCGGCAACGGCCTCGGCGCCATGGCCGGCGGCCCACACTCGCATTTCGTCGGGGCTCCACAGGCAGGATTCGTAGGTCGCCGGGTCCCAGTCCGGCTCGTTCTGCAGTGACACGGCGTAGAGGTTCACGTTGCGCGTGGCGGCATACCGGACGTAGCTGTTCAGGTATTTGGCGTAGTCGGCGTACCGCGCAGGGTCCAGGCGTCCGCTATAAAGCGGGTTCGTGCGGTCTGTGTTGACGATCTTCATGCTGGCCGGCGGCGTCCACGGCGATGCAAAGACGAGTGCACCGCGTGCCTGGGCGGCGGCGCCGTTCGCAAGCTCCGCCGTCCATTGGGTGGTGTCGGCCGTCTGGGTCGTGGTGTTCCACTCAGCGGGCGCAATGCGCAACCGCAGGATTGACAGCCCTAGGCTGTCGGTCAGGCTGCTGCCGAACAGCGCGTTCACGCGGTCGTCCGCCATCTTTGTGTAGTACCAGGCCGCCGAGCCGCCGAACCCCTGGATGGTTTGTTTCGCACTGCCAAAGTTGATGGCTGCGGCCGTGGCGGCGGGTTTGATGCTCAGCGTCGTGCTGACCATGGCCGTGCGGTAGTGCGCGCTGTCCCTCGGCACGAACGTGGCCTGCAGGGTCACGCTGCCGGCGGTGCTGGTGGTGGCGGAACTCAGCGGTGCGCCATCCGCTGTGGTGTATGAAGCTGGGTCTACCGTACCCCCAATGCCGTACAGCGCATAAGGCGCGGTGGAAACCTGCGCAGGCGTCAGGGCAGAACCCTGCAGCACGGCGGCCGGCAGATCCCACCGCACCGGCGGCTCGGCCTTGTTGACGGTCAGCGTCCGCACGGCGGTGGTGGTGGCGTACTTGGTCGTGTCCTGCGGCGTGAATGTCACCGACAGGGTTTGCGTGCCCACCTCCGGCTTGGTGCCAACCGCGGGTGAATAGGCGAAGGTGCCGGGCACGTTGGCAGTCGCGTTCAACTGCGCGGTGCTGAGCGCCGTTCCCCATGCAATCGATGCGGGGTTGAGCCAGGTGATCGTTGGTGTTGGGGTTGGGGTCGGCGTGGGTGTAGGCGTAGGGCCCGGCGCAGGAGTGGGTGTTGGCGCAGGCGTCGGTGTCGTGGTCGGCGCGGGCGTCGGCGCTGGGCTGGCTCCAGGGGTTGACGCAGACACGGGCGCAGTCGTCCCCGTAGTGGGCGAGTCAGCAGGCGTGTCGGCCGAGCCGCCACCACAAGCCGCCAGCCACAGGCTCAGCAAACCGACCGCCATGCTCCGCGCGAAGGGGTGATGCCGGTCTTGCGGCGCGCTCGTTCTTCTCAACGTCAACAACATGTCTTGGCTCTTTTTTTGATGGGTTACGCGCGGCAGCCACCCCCTACGAAAGTGGGGTGCTCCGTTTGGCACACGCGGTATCCCACGTCGCCTCGGCGCGCGTCAAGGCAACGGCGGGGTTGGTGAGAGTTCTTGAACATCTCCATGGCTTGTCGTTGTGATCAAGCGGGCCACGCGCACCAAACCTGCGCTGCCCGCAAAACGGCCTTGGCGGTCTGCAACCCGGCCTGCGCATTCATCTGACGTGTGGCCCTCGCTGTTGCGCTTGGCACTGGTGCGCGGGCAGGGCATCCCAAATCGGTGCGCTCCGCACCAACTCCAAGCGGCGGACGCCCGCATCCAGTAGCGCATGCCTTGTTCAGGCGCACAGCCCAGGCAATCAACCTCCCCCAGCACAGCCAAGAAAGCGGTTTGATGCTGCATGGCACAAAACTCGCATAAGCCGTGGGCGACCGGTCAGACCACGACCGTGTCTTTCTCCAACTTCGGCCCATGCACAGCATTCCTTCCTCCGTCGCACAAACGCTGCAGCAACGCATCCTGAGCGGCGATTACCCCAGTGGCAGCCGCCTGCCGCCGCAGCGTGAGCTGGCGGAAACGCTGGGCGTGAGCCGCGCGTCGTTGCGCGAGGCGCTGACGGTGCTTGAGACGCTGGGCCTGGTCGACATCCTCCCGAGCCGGGGCGTGGTGGTGCGCGGTACGCAGGCCAGCGCCGAGCGCATGCATCGCCCGTTTGCCACGCCGGCGCTGGGCACCTTGTCGCCGCGTCAGTTGATTGAGCTGCGTCTGGTGCTGGAGCCCGGCTGGACGGCGCTGGCCGCCGCGCGCATGCATGCCGCCGGCCTGCGCCACCTGCAATGGCTGCAGCAGCAGTTGGCCCACGCGCTGGAGCGCAATGACTTGCTGAGCGCGGCAGAGGCGGACTTGCACTTCCACGTGCTGCTCGCACAGTTGTCCGGCAACCCGGGCCTGATGGCGATGGCGGGGCAGTTGGAGCACGCCATTGGTCACAGCCTGCGCCTGCCCTTTGCCCGCAACGGTGCAGACGACCACCCCGCGCACGAACACGACGCCATCGTGCAGGCCGTTGCCGCGGGTGATGCCGTCGCCAGCGCAGAGGCCATGCGCGCGCATCTGTTGTCGGCCGCGCGCCGCAGCGGCATCGACTTGAGCGCGCCGCCTGCCACGCCCGAACCCATGCAGCACGAACCGGTTTCGTTTCGCCTCGCCTCGATTTCCTGAGTTTCCTGAATTTCTTGAAGGAGTTTTTGAATGATCCGCACCCTTGCTCTGCAGCTGTCGCGCCACACCTCGCGCCGCACCTTCTTCCACGCCGTCATGGCGGCCAGCGCGCTCGTCGCGTTGTTGCCGGGCCGCCCGGCCCATGCCGATACGCTGGCCAACATCCAGAAAGCCGGCGTGATCCGCGTGGCCATCCCGAATGACTTCCCGCCGTTCGGCTCGCTCGGTCCGGACCTGAAGCTGCAGGGCTATGACATCGACATGGCCGGCCTCATCGCCAAGGAACTCGGCGTCAAGGCCGAGCTGGTGCCCGTCACCAGCACCAACCGCATTCCGTTCCTGACCACGGGCAAGGTGGATGTTGTCATCTCCAGCCTGGGTAAGAACGCCGAGCGCGCCAAGGTGATCGACTTCTCGCAGGCGTATGCGCCGTTCCCCAAGAGCGTGTACGGCCCGAAGGATGTGTCGATCAAGGCGCCGGCTGACTTGGCCGGCAAGACGATCGGCGTCACGCGCGGCTCAACGGAAGATCTGGCCCTCTCGGCGCTGGCCCCGGCCTCGGCCACCATCAAGCGTTATGAAGACAACAACGCCACCGCACAGAGCTACCTGATCGGCCAGGTGCAACTGGTCACGCTGGGCAACATCGTTGCCAACGCGGTAAACGAGCGTACGAAGCTGCGCCAGCTCGATGTGAAGTTCCCCGTGGAAGACACGCCTTGCTACGTGGGTGTGGCCAAGGGCGAGCCCGCGCTGCTGGACAAGGTCAACGCCATCATCACCAAGCTGAAGACGGATGGCCGCCTGAACGATCTGTCGCAGCGCTGGATCAAGATGCCGCTGCCGGCCAAGATGTAAGAACCGCGCACGCCTTCGCAACACAGGCCCGGCGCGCGCTTAGGTGTGCTGGGCCACGGATGACCTCCATGGCTTATCAATTCGACTTTGGCGCTGTCTTCAGTTACAGCGGCCAGCTCGCGCAGGGCGCGGCCTTTACGCTCGCGCTCACGGCGGCGGGCGCGGTGCTCGGTGGCGCCATCGGCATTGCTGGGGGCGTGTGTCGCGCCTGGCGCATCGCCCCGTTCAACGCGCTGTTCAAGGTGTATGTGGAGGGCATCCGCAACACGCCGTTTTTGGTGCAGTTGATGTTCGTGTTCTTCGGTTTGCCGTCGCTGGGCGTGCAGATCAACGAATGGCAGGCGGCATTGCTCACGGCGGTGGTCAACCTGGGCGCGTACATCACCGAGATCGTGCGTGCGGGCATTCAAGAAACGCCGCGCGGCCAGTTGGAAGCGGCCAATGCCTTGGCGATGAGCCGCTGGGCCATCTTCCGGCATGTGGTGCTGCGCCCGGCGCTGCAGAAGGTGTGGCCGGCGCTGAGCAGCCAGATCGTGATCGTGATGCTGGGCACGTCGGTTGTCTCGCAGATTGCCGCGCAGGATCTGACCTTTGCCGCCAACTTCATCCAGTCGCGCAACTTCCGCGCGTTTGAAACTTACCTGGTGGTGACGGCGCTGTACTTTGCGCTGGCGCTGTTGCTGCGTCAGTTGCTGGCCTGGATCGGGCAGCGCTTTGTCGTGGGGCGCCGCGCGCCTGCAACATCGGCCGCACCGCTTGCCACCACCAACGCAGCCGCCCCAACTGGAAACGCAGCATGATCTCCGACATCCCTCTGTTGCCCATTCTTCTCAAGCTGGGGGAAGGGCTGCTCGCCACGCTCATGCTGTCGCTCATGGCCTTTGCGCTGGGCGGCACGGCGGGCCTCGTGGTGCTGTTTGCCCGCGTGGGGCGCAACGCCACGCTGCGGCGCGTGAGCAAGGCGTACATCCAGCTCTTTCAGAACACGCCGCTGCTCATGCAGATGTTCATCGTGTTCTTTGGTGCGTCCATGGCGGGATTCGATATGTCGCCCTGGACTGCCGCCGCCATCGGCCTGACGCTGTACACCAGCGCCTATCTGGCCGAGGTCTGGCGCGGCTGTGTCGAGGCCATTCCGCGCGGCCAGTGGGAGGCGTCTTCCAGCTTGGCGATGGGCTACTTCCAGCAGATGCGGCACGTGGTGCTGCCGCAGGCGGTGCGCCTGTCGATTGCGCCCACCGTGGGGTTCTCCGTGCAGATCGTCAAGGGCACGGCGGTGGCGTCCATCATCGGGTTTGAAGACCTGTCCAAGCTGGGTTCGGTGCTGGCCAATGCCACCTTCCAGCCGTTCCTTATCTACGGGCTGGTGGCCGTTGCGTACTTCGCGCTGTGCTGGCCGCTGTCTCTCTGTGCCTCTCATCTGGAAAAGAAGCTCTATGCCGCTCGTTGATCTCTGCGCCGTACACAAGCATTACGGCAACAACCACGTTCTCAAGGGTGTGGACCTGCGCGTTGAAAGCGGCCAGGTGGTCGCCATCATCGGGCGCAGCGGCTCGGGCAAGAGCACGCTGCTGCGGTCCATCAACGGGCTGGAAGCCATTGACGACGGCCAGATCGTCGTCGACAACGCGGTGCTCAAGGGCTCGCAGGCCACGCCCGCGCAACTGCGCGCGCTGCGCCTGAACGTGGGCATGGTGTTCCAGCAGTTCAACCTGTTTCCGCACCTGACGGCGGGCGAAAACGTGGCGCTGTCGCCCGTGGTGGTCAAGGGCATGAAGAAGGCCGATGCCCAAGACCTCGCGCGCCAGATGCTGGTCAAGGTGGGCCTGGCCGATAAGTTCGATGCCTATCCCGATCAGCTCAGCGGCGGCCAGCAGCAGCGCGTGGCCATTGCGCGGGCGCTCGCCATGCAGCCGAAGGTGCTGCTGTGCGACGAGATCACCTCCGCGCTCGATCCGGAACTGGTGAACGAAGTGCTGGCCGTGGTGAAGCAGCTCGCCGCCGAAGGCATGACGCTCATCATGGTCACGCACGAGATGCGCTTCGCGCGTGACGTGGGCGATCAGCTCGTCTTCATGCACCAGGGCCTGATCCATGAAAGCGGCCCGGCCAAGGAAGTGTTTGCCAGTCCCAAGACGGCGGAGCTGGCGGCGTTCATTGGCGCGGTGCAGTAAGCGGGGCCTATGCCACCTCTTGCAGCTATTTAGGATTAGGCAGTTTCTCATCATCCCATCTGGTGCCTTCTGACTATTTTGTTGGTGCGCTCAACATAATGGTTAGGGGCGCCAAATCGGTCATCTGTTCAGTAAGTTTTCTCTCCATCTGTGCTTCTTATCTCTCAGCGGCGGCCGGAATTTTATTTGCTTATGCTACCGAAGCCCTGAATTTGGGTCGAAGTAAATGCCGTGAAAATCGCACCGCATTTGCTGCGTTGATATTGAAATCACATTCTGGAGATAAAACATGTCGAACGTTCAGACCGCTGCCACGTCGTGGGGGACAGTGCCGTCGATCCGTGTGTACACGGCCAATGGGGGCAAGATCACCGAGCGTTGCTATGACGGGAAGGGGTGGTACACGGGCGCTTTCAGCGAGCCCGGCGATAACGTCTCCGTGACCAGCTGGCTGGTCGGCAGCGCTATCCATATCCGCGTGTATGCAACCAGCGGCAGCACCACCACGGAGTGGTGCTGGGACGGCAACAGCTGGACCAAGGGCGGCTACACTGCCACCAACTGATTTTCTGCAGGCTTGATGGTGCGGAATCCGGAAAATGGGGTTCCGCACAGGTTGGCGTAAAGCGAGAGCGTTCGTTTTGCGCCGATTTGTGTTTTTTTAATGTGCCAGATTTTTAAAATCTGGATCGATCGGTTTATAAAAATAACGCACTTATTGACGGTATGCGTGCCGGGCGTGGGTTCGTTTGTCCGGTCATGCTTTCGTGCGGGGCAGCCCTGCGCGCTATCGTAATAATGCACGCTCCCCCTTTTTCAGCTGTTCAGGAGTTGCCGTGCCGCGTGTAGACGGTTCCAGTTCTTCGGCGGTGCCGCCATCCACAAGCCAGCCATCGGCCAGCCACGCCACCCCGCAGCCTGACGTCAACTTGCACCCGCGCCCAATGCGTGCGCGTACGGGCACGTTGGCCGATCTGCCGGTACCACGTGCAAATGCACCTCGCGTGCAGGCAGGTGGCATTGCCGTGGCGGTGCCAGCGCGCGGCCGCGTTGCTGCCACGCTTGATCGTGTGCGTGGTGCTGGTCAGGCGTTGGCCAATGTGGGTGCGCAGGCCGCGCGTGCGGGCGCTGCCGTGGGGCAATACGCGCTCCACAGTCCGTTGGTGGCGGGCGGTGTTGGTGTCATTGCCGTCAGCACCTACAACATGCATCGCGCGGAGCAACGCAATGACATGCAGGCCTTTGCGGATTCGCAGGCCATGGCGCGGCTGGCCGCGTTGATGCTGGGCGTGCGGCTGGCTTATGTCACGGTCAACCGGCTGTTCCGAACGCCGGCCCCCAGCCACGCCAACGCGCAAACGATGTCCGATGCTGTCGACATGCTCAACGGCCTGGACGGCGTAGACATGACCGCAGAAACCGGCCGCCACACGTTGTACGTTATCGACCATCTGCAAGACATTGCGTTGCTGCCCCGCTATGACTTGCACCCTGCGGTGCGCGCGGCAGTGCGGCAGGCGGGTGACAACCCGCAGCAACTGATTCGCAATCTGGTGGGGGTGCTGACAGCCAATCCGCCGGTGTATTCGTCGCGTCGGCCACCGCCGGGTGCGCCCCAGGCGCCAGCGCCGTTGGTGCCGCCGCCGGCGCTGGCACCGCGGGGCGTGAGCCGTGAGACGCTGCACCGCGCGGTCGACATGCTCATCGGCTTTGCGGGAGCAGAAGAAGACATGACCGCTGAAACTGGGATCCACACCCAAGACGTCATCGACCACCTGCAAGACATTGCTGCCCGCCCGGCATCGCTGCACCCGACCGTGCGCGGGGCAGCCCTGGCGGCCGGCGACGATGCTCAGCAATTGGTGCGCAACCTGGTGGCGATGATGCGGCAGGACCCGTCCATCCTGCCTGCGCGTCGGCAAGCGCAGACGCAATAGCCAGGCGGCAATACGGCAGCAACAGGGCGGCAACAGCGCGATAACAGGGCGGCAATACGGCAAGCGGCTCGGGGTGTCTGCGATAATTCCGCACCCCCATCTCCCCGCGCGTTCGCGTCGTCCCATGGTTGTCCGCCCCCATCTGCACTGGTTCCGCATGCTTCTGGCATGGCGCGGTTCGGTGCTGCCGCAGCTTCTGCCGCGCCTGTTCTTGATCTTCTGTGTGTCGTTGGTGGCCATTGCGGTGCATGCGCACCTGCTGCCCATCTCGGTCAACCTGAGCACCACGCCGTTCTCGCTCATTGGCATCGCGCTGGCGGTGTTCCTGGGTTTTCGAAACAACGCCAGCTATGACCGCTATTGGGAGGCGCGCAAGCTCTGGGGCCAGTTGCTCAACACGGCGCGCTCGCTCACGCGCCAGGCACTGACGTTGCCGCGTGGCGATGGTCCGAACGGTGCCGTGGCCGATGCCGACGTGCGCGAGTTCGCACAGGTGCTGGGTGCGCTGCCGCACGCGCTGCGCCATCAGTTGCGCCATACCGATGCGCGCGAAGACCTCGCCGCCCGTCTGCCCGCACCGTTGCTCGAACGCGCGATGGCCTCGCGCTACCAGCCCATCGCCATCGTGCAGTGGTTGAGTGAATGGGTGCAGCGTCGCGCGCAAGCCGGTGCCCTGGATGCGTATGCCGCCCTGGCGTTCGATCGCAACCTGAACGAACTGTCGAACAGCATCGGCGGGTGCGAGCGCATTGCCGGCACGCCGCTGCCGTTTGCGTACTCCGTCATGATCCACCGCACGGTGTACTTCTTCTGTGCGGCACTGCCGTTCGGGCTGGTGGAAAGCATCGGCAGCTTCACGCCCGTGTTTGCGGTGTTCGTGGCGTACACCTTCATGGCGCATGAGGCCATCGCCTCGCAGCTCGAAGACCCGTTCGGCACGGAAGACAACGACCTCGCGCTCAATGCGCTGTCCAACACGATTGAAGATGCCGTGCGCGACATCATGGGCGAGCCCAGCCTGCTGCCGCCGCGTGCGGGTGTGCGACGCGGGGTGATCTTCGATTGATGCCGCGGTTGCGCCGCAGCGCTTAAAGGGCCATCGCCAGCGGCTGCGCCCACCGCTCCAACGTGGTGGCGCTGCCGTGCACCGCACCGCCAGATGAATCCGCGTTGCCCGCCAGCAGGGCGCTCAGTTCCACCCCGAACAGGCTCGCGCATGTGTCGTTCAGCGTGCGTACGTTGCGCAGGCCAGCCCGCCGGGCCACCGCGTGCAGCGCTTCGGCGTCCACTTCGGCTTCCGCTTCGGCATCGGCACTGCAGCGCATCTGCGCCAGTTGGTACAGCGCCCACGCGGCGCGTTGCTCGCGCACCAGGGCATGCAGCGCTTCGCCTTCTGCAAACAGACGTGCACGCACCTGGCGCGGGCAGGCCTGCCAGCACTCGCTGAGCAAGGCCGCTTTCCACGCCTGCGCGGGGTGTTCGAACACCAGCGTGGCCAGTGCGCGCGCCCAGGGCTTGTCATGCTGAATGGCGACCATGCGCGGGCAGCCGGCGTCGGGCACGGCCTTGAAGCTGATGGCGCATGGCTGCCATACGGTGCCCGGTATCTCGCAGCCGAAATGCGCGAAGGCGGGCACAACAAATGGATCACCCGGGCGCACTTCACGCCGCCCGTTGGCATCGCGCAGGCACGCGCTGCCCCGCTCGGCCTGCACGCGCACCGCGAACGGAAAGCGCAGGCGCGAGAGACGGACATGGGCACGGCTGATGAGTGGCATGGCTGACCGATAAGGCGGCGGGTGAAGCGCGACTGTCGCAGGATTCTAAGACTGCGTGCAACAGGGGCAATGTCGCTCGGGTGACAGAGTCGGGTGGCGCTTACAGCTCCGACAGGCCGAAGAGCCGCAGCCGCTCAAGGTCGGTCACGCGGATGGTCTGATATGACAGCGCGATCATTCCGCCTTCGGCCAGGCGTTGCAGCGCGCGGTTGACGCGCTGGCGCGACAGCCCGGTCAGCAGCCCGATCTCTTCCTGCGACAGTTCCAGCACGCTGCTCGTGCGCGGGTACAGCGCCGGGTGGAACAACTGCGCAATCGCTTGCGCCACGCGCGCATCGGCGCTCAGCAGGCGGTCGTTCTGCACGGTGGCAATGAACTGGCCCATGCGTTCGTTGAGCTGGCGCACGACAAAGCTGGCAAATGGCAGGCTCTGCGCAAGCAGCGTGTTGAACACGGGTTCGGGCACCAACAGCACTTGCGAGGTGCGGATGGCTATCACGTCATAGCGGCGGTCTTCGCGCTTGATGACGCTGCCCTCGCCGCACCAGCCGCCCGCGGGCACGCCTGAGAACGTGCAGCCGCGCCCGTCGGAGGTGTACACCGCCAGCTTGATGAGGCCGGTGTCGACGCCGATCCAGTAGCGAGACGGCTCGCCGCGCCGGGCAATGAAGGCGCCGGGCTCGAATGCCTGCAGCAGGGTTTCTCGCGCGGCCAGGGCCTGGTGTTCAGGCGCCAGCGCGGTGAACCACGCGTGGCCTTCCAGTTGTGTGGCGGGCGTGGGGGCGCGGGTTGCATTCATGGCAGGCGTTGCACTCGGT
>NZ_JBGLYZ010000016.1:0-107107 GCF_047304345.1 Ralstonia sp. Ralssp135 | reverse complement strand
GCTTTTTGCTCGGCGTCCCGAGCTCGGAGCTCGACGCATGGAGCTTTTTGCTCGACGTCCCGAGCTCGGAGCTCGACACACGGAGCTTTTTGCTCGGCGTCCCGAGCTCGGAGCTCGACGCATGGAGCTTTTTGCTCGACGTCCCGAGCTCGGAGCTCGACGCATGGAGCTTTTTGCTCGACGTCCCGAGCTCGGAGCTCGACGCATGGGGTTCAGAACTCCACAGTTGGCGTTCTGAACCCCATGCGCGGGGAGGCGCGCCGCTTACAGGAACATTCCACCCGATGCCTCAATCCGCTGGGCGTTGATCCACCGGTTGTCCGGCGACAGCAGCGAGGCCACCACGCCGCCAATGTCATCCGGCACACCAGCGCGCCCCAGCGCCGTATTGGAAGCCACCATCGCATTCAGATTGGCGTTGTCGCGCACTGCACCGCCGCCAAAGTCCGTCTCGATTGCGCCCGGCGCCACCACGTTCACGGCAATGCCGCGCGGCCCGAGTTCCTTGGCCAGATAACGCGTGAGCACCTCCACTGCACCCTTCATTGCCGCATACGCGCCGTAGCCCGGCATCGCAAAACGCGCCAGCCCCGACGAGATATTCACGATGCGTCCACCGTCCGCCATGAGCGGCAGCAGGATCTGCGTGAGGAAGAACACGCCTTTGAAGTGCACGTTCATCAGTTCGTCGAACTGGGCTTCGGTGGTTTCAGCCACTGCGGCATGCACGCCAACGCCAGCGTTGTTGACCAGGAAGTCGAAGCGCTCGGCCTTCCACCGCGCCAGCACACCGCGCACGGCATCAGCAAAGGCGGGGAACGTAGCGATCTTGCCGGCGTCGAGCTGCAAGGCGGCGGCGCGGCGGCCCTGGGCAGTCAGTTCCGCGACGAGGGCATCGGCTTCAGCACGGTTGCTGCGGTACGTAAAGATGACGTCGGTGCCGCGCTGGGCCAGCTTCTGCACCATATTCTTGCCAAGGCCGCGGCTGCCGCCGGTGACGATCGCGATGGGGGTGTGGGTCTGCGTCATGTTTGCTCTCCGGTTGGATTTGAGATGGGTGTCGAACACCGTGAGAGCATGGTATTGGGCGATAAACAAAGAATAAATCTCGCTTATCCTATCGCTGTGTTTGTCCACAGATAACAATCCACCCGCCCGCCATGTCCGCCAATCGACTCGAAGCCATGCAGATCTTTGTGCGCGTGGCCGAACTTGCCAGCTTCACGCGTGCGGCAGAAGCCCTGAGCATTCCCAAACCGGCCGCCTCGGTGGCGGTGCAACAGTTGGAAACGATGCTCGGCACGCGCCTGCTCCACCGGACCACCCGCAAGGTGCAGCTCACGCAAGACGGCCAGACCTTCTACGAGCGCTGCCAGGACCTGCTGGCCGACATGGACGAGCTGCAGACGATGTTCCGCCAGAGCCCGCAGGCGCTGCGCGGCCGCCTGCGCGTCGACATGCCTGTCGGTGTCGCACGCCGCATCGTCATCCCCGCCCTGCCCGCGCTGCTCGATGCGCACCCCGAGCTGGAAATCGAACTCTCCAGCACAGACCGCCGTGTTGACCCGGTGCGTGAAGGCTTCGACTGCGTATTGCGCATCGGCAACCTGACCGACAGCAGCCTCATCGCGCGCCCGCTGGGCCAGTTGCATCAGGTCAACTGCGCGAGCCCCAGTTACCTCGCACGCCATGGCATGCCGAAAACGCTCGAAGACCTCGACCACCATCGCATCGTCCATTACGTGCAGACGCTGGGCACGAAGTCGCCCGGGTGGGAATACACGGTGGATGGCCGCTCCGCGTTCCGGCCGATGAAGGGTGCGGTGACCGTCAGCTCGGCGGAGAGCTACGACGCTGCGTGCCGCGCGGGGCTGGGGATGATCCAGGCGCCGGTGTATGCGGGGCTGTCATCGGCGATTGCGGACGGAACGCTGGTGGAGGTGATGCCCGACTTTCGGCCGCCGCCGATGCCGGTGTCACTGGTGTACCCGAACCGGCGGAATCTGCCGGTGCGGGCGCAGGTGTTCATGAACTGGATGGCAGAACTGCTGGCGCCGAACCTGGAAACGGCATCGAGCGGGCGATAGTCACTGTACCGGCTTGTCGCTGCGCTTCTTCAGATTGGCGCGCAGCGCGTCGCTCATCGGCATGTCGAGGTTTGCACCGGCGGGCGGGATGGGCGACTCGAACCATTTCTTGTACAGCGCTGTGAACTCGCCGGATTTCATGAGTCGCGTGATGGTTGCATCCACGAGCCGCTTGAAGGCGGGGTCGTCCTTGCGGACCATGCAGGCGTACGGCTCAACCTGCAGCGTCTCCGCCACAACTTCCAGCGCCGCCGGATTGGCCGAATTGGCCCGCAGGCCGTATAGCAGCACGTCATCCAGCGCCAATGCCGACGCTCGGCCGGTTTCGACCAGCTTCAGCCCGTCTGCATAGTCCTTGCCGGAGATGATCTGGACGTCGATGTTGTGGTCGACGGCAAATTTCTTCAGCACCTTCTCGTTCGTGCTGCCGGCAGTGCTGGCGACAGTCTTGTTCGCCAAGTCCGTGTAGTTCTTGATGCCCGAATCGCGCTTGGTCAAAAGGCGCGTTCCCGCGTAGAAGAAGTTGATCGAGAAGGCCACCTCCTTGCCCCGCGCGCTGGTGTTGGTGGTCGATCCGCATTCGAGGTCGTACGTGCCATTGACCAGCAGCGGAATCCGGTTCGTGCCAGTGACCGGAATCGCGTCGACCTGGAGAGACGGCTTTTTCAACCGGGCGCGTACATCGTCGACGATGGCTTGCGTCAGATCGACGGAGAATCCCACGGCCTTGTTCGGGCCCAGCAAGTAGCTGAACGGAACCGCCGCTTCACGATAACCAACCGTGATCTTGTCTGCCGCCGCGATCTTCTCGAGCGTCTGCGCGTGGATGCTTCCGGCAGCAACCGTTAGGCCGGCCACGACAAGCGTGGAAGCAAGTGTGCGAATCGTCTTCATTTGCGTCTCCATGGATGCGCCCCGCGTTCTGTTGCTCTGTTGCTCTGTCGGCTTTGGCTGCTACAGCGCCCTCTCTACGGAAATCTAGGCGTCAGGCCGTTTTTGCCATTGATGCAGGTCAACATGCCGGACACGCGTGGTTCAGCAAAAAAAACGCGCCGAGTTGCCCCGGCGCGTTATTCGTCGATCGGCGCAGCGTGCGCATCGGCACGCCCTGCTCCGTCAGAACCTGTGGTTGACCCGCACGTAGGCGGACTGCGCAGACACATGGCTCGTGTTGATGGTCGCATCAACGCCCAAGGACACCGTGGTTGCCTTGGCAGCCTGCAGCATGACGCTCGCCCCAGTTGTCAGGAACGAACGCGGCAGGTCGGTGCCAGGGGCGGCGAACACGGTGCCGTCCTGGCTCTGGACCTGGACGACGCGGCCGGCGTTCATCAGCTCGTGCGCGTAGCCCACGCGAAGCTGCACGTTGACGGGGCGCACGGCATCGCCGAATGCCTTGTCGAGCGTGACACCCACATACGGTTGGAGACTGCGCGCGCTGTCCGGGCCGACTTGTAGGTTCTGGCCGTTGGCACCGTTCTCGCCGAAGCCGCTGCCGCGCACGTAGGCATATCGGAGGCCCACATGCGGCGCGAGCCGGATGCCGCCTGCTTCCATCGGCAAGCTGGCTTGCGTGGCGGCGGTGAATTCGTGCGCGAGATGGTCGCCCTCGGCGGTACCAACGCTGCCGAACGGCCGCTTCTGCGAGAAGAAATCGAGCCCGTAGCCGACCGTGGCCGACAGATTGACGGCGCCCATCGGCTGCGCCCCGTAAAGCGCGATGCGCAGGGTGTCGATGGCGCCCGATGCGCCGGTGGTGTCTTCGCCGAGCGTGGTGTGCGTGTAGCCGCTCGCCGCACCCAGAGTGGCAGCGCCAAGGCGGCCCTCCGCGCCCGCGAGGAAGCCATAGGCGTGCGTGAGGAAGCCCGGCGCATTGCCCGTACCGCCCACCTTTGTGCTGGAACCGCTGGCCGTGACCCACACATCCTTGGAACCACCCGGGGCATCCTGCGGCCCCGACAACCGGCCGAGCAGCGTTGAGTTGACGCCCTGTGCCTGCAGCAGTGCTGTCGTACCCAGCGCCGTATAGATGGAGGTCTTTGTTGGCGCCACGACGGTCGGGCTGCCGGGGGTGCCGGGCCCTGTTGCTTCAGCGAGCAGCACGTCGACCGTATTCGTTCCGTAGTCCACCGATGTCTGCAGCGTGCCGAGGTTGGCTCCCGCCGTTGCTGTGCTGACGTTTGCGAAGCGCCCTGTCAGGCCACTGGCTGCGCTCAGGACGGTGTAGCGGCGGGCGGTATAGGTACCCGGATCGAACATGATGGCGAGCGAGCCGCCAAGCGCTGCAGCACCGCCCACACGCAGTTGCGATGCCTCCGTCGGGCTGACTTCGATGGCGAGCGCACCAGTCGAGCCTTGCGTGTAATTGCCGCCCACTGAGAGCGTTCCGATGGAGCCGCCCGGCGCGACCACCCCGCTGCTGCTGATATCGCCGGAAACCGTGCCATGGCCGCGCAGGGTGCCAAGCGCGTTCACCAGGACATTGCCGCCAAGCACGGCGCTGGCGTTTGCCGCATCGCCGACCGCCAGCGTGCCGCCCGCTACCGTGGTCGACCCGGCGAAGCCGCTGCTAACGCCATTGAGCGTGAGCGTGCCCGTGCCTTGCTTGATCACCGCGCCGTTGCCGCTCACGCTGCCGCTGAAGGTTTGAGAGGAATCGTCAGCCAGCGTGAGCGCGCCGCCCAGCACCACGCGGCTACCCGTGACGCCGGAGAGATGCGCCACGGTCTGGTTCACGCCAGCAGACAGATCGAGTGCCGACGTTGCCCCTGCGAGCGCGACGGTCGTAACCGACGCCAGGCGGCCGACGCCCGTCAACGCCAGCGTCCCGGCGTTGACGGTCGTTGCCCCGCTATACGTATTCACGCCGGACAGCGTTTGTGTGCCGCCATCCAGCGTGAGGCCGCCCGTACCGCCAATGGCGCCACTGAACGTGCCAGAGGCATTCGCCAAGGTGAGCGTCCGGCTGCCCAGGGCGACGGCGCCGGAGCCCGTCAGGGCATTGATGGTTGCGCCGGACGTCGTACCGGAGATGTCAAACGTGCCGTTGTTGACCACGCCCGAGGACGCAGCAATGCTGCCGGCACCTGACAGCGCGAGTGTCCCTGCATTGATGGTTGTTGCCCCGGAGAACCCATTCGCTGCCGACAGCGTTTGCGTGCCACCGCCGACCGTGAGGCCGCCCGTCCCGCCGATCGCACCGCTGAACGTCCCGGCCGCATTCGCCAAAGTCAGCGTCCGGCCGCCCAGCACGACTGCACCAGAGCCCGTCAGGGTGCTGATGGTGGCGCCGGACGTCGTCCCAGAAATATCAAACGTGCCGTTGTTGACCACCCCGCCGGAGGTCGCAATGCTGCCTGCACCCGATAGTGCTAGCGTGCCCGCGTTGATGGTCGTTGCGCCGGTAAAGACGTTTGTGTTCGACAGCGTTTGCGTGCCACCCGCCACGGTCAGCCCACCTGCGCCGCCGATAACGCCGCTGAACGTGCCGGCGGCGTTGGACAAGGTTAGCGTCTGGCCACCCAGGGCCACCGCGCCGGTGCCGGTCAGTGCGTTAATGGTGGCGCCCGAGGTCGTCCCAGAAATATCGAGCGTGCCGTTGTTGACCACGCCCGAGGACGCCGCAATGCTTCCGGCACCGGACAGCGCGAGCGTGCCAGTGGTGATGGTGGTAGCGCCCGTATACGTGTTGTTGCCCGTCAGCGTGATCGTGCGACTGCCGGTAACGGCCGCGCTGCCCGCGCCCGATATGACGCCCGACACCACGAGGTTCGTCGTGGTCGCATCGAGCGTGACGCGCGACGTGGCATCGCCCAGCGTGATGTTGTTGGACAGCGCGAGGCCTGCACTGCCGGCCGTGATCTTGGCTGCTGCCCCCGCCTCCACGTCGAGGTTGCCGATGATGTTGGAACCCGTCAGCAGTTGCAGCGTGTTGTTCGCCCCGTTGAACTGGATGGCTGCCGCGCGCGTGACGCCATCGCTGTACAAGCCGCCGCTGATGGTGCCGCCATTGACGATGACGTCACCGTTGGAAATGACGCCCGCGCCCGCGGCACCGCCATTGCCGGCCCCGCCAGTGATCGTGCCGACGTTGGAAAGCACGTTGAACCCGGCAGCCAGATTGACGCCCGCGCCGCTGGTCCCGGCCGTGCTGCCGCCGCCACCACTGGCACCGCCTACACCGCCCACGATCGTCCCAATGTTGGTCACCTGAGTGCCGGAACCCAAGGTCAGCAAACCGTCGCCGCCTCCGCCTCCGCCGCCCGGGTTTCCGCCGCCACCTCCGTTACCGCCATTGCCGCCCACCAGCGTGCCTTGGTTGTTCACGTCGGCAGCCGGCGTCACCATGACAAACGCTGCGCCGCCACCGCCGCCGCCACCGCCGTTGGAGGCCGACCCCGATGTGCCGGCACCGCCATTTCCGCCGGTTCCGCCTTGCACGGTCACGCCGCCGTTGACAGTGACGCTGGTGCCGGTGGAATACACGCCGGCGCCTCCGCCTCCGCCGCCCCCCGCGAAATTGAATCCATCGAAGCCCTGGCCAGCCCCGCCCTGCGCGTTCGCGTTGATCACGGCATCACCAGCGAGCACCACATCGGGGGCTCCTCCGGGGCCGCCTTGGCCACTGTCGTTCGCGGCACCAGTACCGCCCGTTCCGCCGGAAGTCGGCCCGCCCGGAACCTGGACGGTGGAGGTGCCGCCACCCAGAGCGGACCCACCGCCGCCACCGCCGTTGCCGCTGCCACCATTGCCGCTGCGGTTCGGGATACCGTTACCGCCAGCAGCGCTGCAGTTTGCGATCGTGCTCGACGAACAGGTCGCGGCCCAACCCGGCAGCGCCGCGCCGGCCAGACCGAGTGACACCCCGATTGAAATGATGGATGCGCGCCGACGCGCGGGCGCCGTGTCGTGGCTGGCGTCAACGCCCCCGTGCGACGCCCTCGTAAGTTCGGATACCACTTGCGGAGCACGCAAGGTGCGGCTCCAGACCAGCCGATAGACCCGGTTCATGTTGACCCCTCGTTGCATAGACCCATGGGTCGGGCGCTGGCCACTGAGAGGCAGGACCGCGGCGCAATCGACCCATTTTTGTTTGTTGTTCTCTGGCGCGCCGTCCGGTGGATACCGTCTTTTTTCGACTTATTGATGGGGGCGCATGCGCGCGAAATATAACACTTGCCTAGGAAATATTGCCCTGGCCATTGGTCATGGCTTGCCGCGCGGGGTCGATGGCTTTGGCTGGGGGCAAAAAAAACGCGCCGAGTCACCCCGGCGCGTTTTTCATTGCTGCAGCAGACAGGTCAGCCCATCCACTTGCGCGCATTGCGGAACATCCGCATCCACGGGCTGCTGCCGTCGCCGGCGGCTTCCCACTCCTTCGGATGCCAGCTCATCTGCACAGCACGGAATACACGTTCCGGGTGCGGCATCAGCGCAGTAAAGCGGCCGTCGTGCGTCGTCACAGAGGCAATACCCTGCGGCGAGCCGTTCGGGTTCAGCGGATACGTCTGCGTGACTTCGCCGCGGTTGTCGACGTAGCGCAGGCCAACGGCCACCTTGCCAATGTCGCCCTGCTGGGAGAAGTCGGCATAGCCTTCGCCGTGCGCAACCACGATGGGAATGCGGCTGCCTTCCATGCCCGCGTAGAAGATCGACGGGGACGCTTCGACCTGCACGGTCACCAGGCGGCCTTCGTATTGCTCCGACTGGTTGCGCGTGAACTTCGGCCATGCACCCGCGCCCGGGATGATCGGGGCGAGGTTCGCCATCATCTGGCAGCCGTTGCACACGCCAAGGGCGATCGAATCGGCGCGGTTGAAGAACGCCGCAAACTGCTCGGCCAGCATGCTGTTGAAGAGGATCGTCTTCGCCCAGCCTTCACCCGCACCCAGCACGTCGCCGTAGCTGAAGCCGCCGCAGGCCACGAACCCCTTGAAGCCGGCGAGCGTGGTGCGGCCAGCCAGCAGATCGCTCATGTGGACGTCGTAAGTGTCGAAGCCGGCCTTGTCCATCGCGTAGGCCATTTCGATCTGCGAGTTCACGCCCTGCTCGCGCAGGATCGCCATGCGCGGGCGGGCACCCGTGGCGATGAACGGTGCGGCCACGTCTTCCGCAATGTCGAACGTGAGCTTGGGCGAGATGCCCGGGTCTTGCGCGTCGAGAATGCGGTCGTACTCGCTCTGCGTGCACTCGGGGTTGTCGCGCAGGCTGGCGATGCGCCAGGAGACATCCGTCCACGTGCGTTGCAGTTCCGTGCGCTGCGCGCTGAACACCTTCTTGGCGTCGCGCCAGATTTCGATGTGGTCGTTGGCGTTGGGCGCGCCGATCACGTGGCTGCAGCCGGCCAGGCCGTGCTCGCGCAATACCGCGAACACCGCGTCGCGTTGGGCCAGGGGCACCTGGATGACGGCGCCAAGCTCTTCGGCAAACAGCGCACGCAGCGTCAGGTCGGCACGGCGGCCGGAGACTTGCTGCGCCCAGTTCTTGGCGTCGCCATGGTCGGCTGCGTCGTCCAGCGTGAGCATGTCGACGTTGATCGACACACCGCAGTGGCCCGCAAACGCCATTTCGCAGACAGTCGCCCACAGGCCGCCGTCCGATCGGTCGTGGTACGCCAGCAGCGAGCCGCTCGCGTTCAGTTGCTGGATGGCCGCAAAGAAGCGCTTGAGGTCTTCGGCGTCGTCCACGTCGGGCACGCTGTTGCCGATCTGCTCCGTGACCTGCGCCAGGATGCTGCCGCCCATGCGGTTCTTGCCGCGGCCCAGGTCGATCAGGATCAGCGTGGTGTCGGCCGGCGCGTTGGCCGATTCAACCTGCTTGAGCTGCGGCGTGAGCGTCTTGCGCACGTCCGTCACCGGCGCGAACGCCGAGACGATGAGCGACACGGGCGCCACGACTTCCTTGGCAGCGCCCTCGTCTTCCCACTTGGTGCGCATCGACAACGAGTCCTTGCCCACCGGAATGCTGATGCCCAGCGCGGGGCACAGCTCCATGCCGACGGCCTTGACGGTGTCGTACAGGCGGGCGTCTTCACCGCTCACGCCGCAGGCGGCCATCCAGTTGGCCGACAGCTTCAGTTGCGTGAGCGAGTCGATGGGTGCAGCGGCGATGTTCGTGATGGACTCGCCGATGGCCATGCGGCCCGATGCGGACGCGTTGATGACGGCCAGCGGCGTGCGCTCGCCCATCGTCATCGCCTCGCCGGCGTAGCCTTTGTAGTCCAGCGTGGTGACGGCCACGTCGGCCACCGGCACCTGCCACGGGCCGACCATCTGGTCGCGCGTGTTCAGGCCGCCAACGGTGCGGTCGCCAATGGTGATGAGGAACGACTTGCTGGCAACGGTCGGGTGGCGCAGCACGTCGCGCGCGACGACTTCCAGGTCCAGGCCGGTGACATCGACTTCCGGGAATTCCTGCGCGACGCGGTGCACGTCACGGTGCATGCGCGGCGGCTTGCCGAGCAGCACGTCCATCGGCATGTTGACGGGGAAGTGCTCGGCGACATCGGGTGCAGTGTCGCTGTCGACGACTTGCAGTTGCTGTTCATCCGTGGCGAAACCGACCACCGAGAACGGCGCGCGCTCGCGCTCGCACATGGCCTGGAAGCGCGGGAAATCGCCGGGGGCAATCGCCAACGTGTAGCGCTCTTGCGATTCGTTGCACCAGATTTCCGCCGGGCTGAGGCCGGATTCTTCCAGATGCACCTGGCGCAGGTCGAAGCGCGCGCCCTTTTCGGCGCCGTCCACGATTTCCGGGAAAGCGTTGGAGATGCCGCCCGCGCCCACGTCGTGGATCGAGAGGATCGGGTTGTCTTCGCCCAGCGCCCAGCACGCATTGATGACTTCCTGCGCGCGGCGCTGCATTTCAGGATTGCCGCGCTGGACGGAATCGAAGTCCAGGTCAGCGGTATTGGTGCCAGTGGCCATCGAGCTGGCAGCGCCGCCGCCCATGCCGATGCGCATGCCGGGGCCGCCCAGCTGGATCAGCAGCGTACCGGCCGGCAGGCCGTGCTTGTGCGTGTGGCCAGCGTCGATATTGCCGATGCCGCCGGCAATCATGATCGGCTTGTGATAGCCGCGCACGGTGCCGCCAACGTTCTGCTCGTAGACGCGGAAATAGCCGCCCAGGTTGGGTCGACCAAATTCGTTGTTGAACGCTGCGCCGCCGATCGGGCCTTCAATCATGATCTGCAGCGGCGAGGCGATGCGGTCAGGCTTGCCGACCGGGCCAGGTGCGGCTTCATTCGGGTTGCGATGTGCCACGGGCTGCGCCGTATCGCGGGCGTTTTCCCACGATTGCACGGCTTCCGGCAGCAGCAGGTTCGACACGGTAAAGCCGGTCAGGCCCGCCTTGGGCTTGGCGCCGCGGCCCGTTGCACCTTCGTCGCGGATTTCACCGCCGGCGCCGGTCGACGCGCCCGGGAACGGCGAGATGGCGGTCGGGTGGTTGTGCGTCTCCACCTTCATCAGCGTGTGCGTGAGCGCTTCGCGGCGGCCGTATTGCGGCACGCCCGTCTCGCCTTCCGTGCCTGCGTGCGGGAACCAGCGCTCGGCCATGCCGCCTTCCATCACGGCGGCGTTGTCCGAATACGCGACGATCGTGCCCTGCGGCGCGAGCTGGTGCGTGTTGCGGATCATCGCGAAAAGCGACTTGTCCTGCGTCTCGCCGTCGATGGTCCAGTCGGCGTTGAAGATCTTGTGGCGGCAGTGCTCGCTGTTGGCCTGCGCGAACATCATCAGCTCGACGTCGGTCGGGTTGCGTTCGAGCTTGCGGTAGGCGTCGACCAAGTAGTCGATTTCATCATCGGACAGGGCCAGGCCCATCTCGACGTTGGCGGCTTCCAGCGCACGACGTCCAGCATCATGGCCGCCGCCAATGTCCACAAAGCGCAATGCCTTAGCGGGCAACACGTCGAACAGGCCGTAGCCGGCTTCGCGCGAGTCGATCACGGTTTCCGTCATGCGGTCGTGCAAGTGCTCGGCCACGGCGGCGCGGGTGGCGTCGTCCAGGTGCTTGGCGGCACCGGTCAGGCTGCGGATGAGGCCCTTCTTGCACGTGACGGTAAATTCCACGCCGCGCTCGATGCGGTGAATTTGCGGCAGTGCGCAGTGGCGGGCAATTTCCGTCGCCTTGCTGGCCCAAGGCGAGATCGTGCCGAAGCGCGGGATGACCACAAAGCGGTCGCCCTCGACATCGGCCGGAGCGGGCGAACCGTAGGTCAGCAGCGCTTGCACACGGGCAGATTCATCGGCCGACAGCGGCGTGTCGGCGGCCACGAAATGCAGGTATTGGGCACTGACGGCATCGATATCGGGATCGATGCGCTTGAGGGTGGAAAGCAGGCGTTGCTGACGGAAGGCGGACAGCGCGAGAGCGCCGGGAAAGCACGAGAAATGCGCCATGGTGGGCAAGGCAGGCAGTAGCTGGAAGGAGGAGTTCCCGGCGTGCGCGGGGAAACCGCTATTGTACCTTGCCCTGCCCTCGTTACCGACCCTCAAATCGGCCGAAAATGGCGCTGCCTCGGCTGCAACCGACTGCAAACGCCCGTTTTACAGCGACGTGGCGGACCGGGCGGCCTGCTCGTACAGGCCCGTCAGCACCCGCAGCAGGCGCGCCAGCTCGCCAATCTCGGCATTTTCCTCGCCACTGGGCGAAATATTGCTGGTCAGGCACTGCTCGCGGATCTCGCGGTAGCGGGCGCAGGCCTTTTCTCCGGCTTCGGTGGTGGTGTACGTGACTTCCTTGCCGTTGCGCGTGCCCTCCACCAGTTCCATTCCCTGCAGCTTCTTGAGGGAATACGTCACAAGGTGGGTGTCTTCCACGTTGAGCACGAAGCAGATGTCGGCCAGACGCTTGGCGCGGCCGCGGTGGTTGACGTGGTGCACCACCAGCACATCGAGGAAGGTCAGGTCGCGCACGCCGGCGGCTGCCATGCAGCGCACGCACCAGCGGTTGTAGGCGTTGTAGGCGGTGTTGAGCGCAAACTCGAACTCCGACAGCTCCGGGCTGCGCGCCGACACCAGATGCGACGAAGACACGATCGGCCCGCCCTTGCCTGCGTCTTCATTGGCTGCGGATTGCGGCAGATCAGCTTTCGGGGTGGTCGGCGATTTGGACATTGCAACGGGCTGGGAAAGGACCAGAAACGCGGGCTATTGTAAGAGAATAGATCGTCATGTCTGCACAGTGGAAAGCGTAGTTGCCATGTCCTCACAGCCCGCTTGGCGCGAAATCCTGATCGACGGTGCCCTGGCCGCACACACCGGCGCCGACCTGCTCTTCGGCACGGCCGGCATCCGCGCACTGGAAGCGGCGGCTTACCGATCCCTCGAACCTTTCACCCTGATGGCGCGCGCGGGCGAAGCTGCCGCCGATTGGCTACAGACGCGCGCGCCACATGGGCACGTGTTGCTCGTTGCCGGCCCAGGCAACAACGGCGGCGATGCACTCGTTGCGGCGACGGTACTGCATCTGGCCGGGCGCGCCGTCACGGTGTGGCTTGCCGCAGACCCCGCCAAGCTGCCCGACGATGCGCGCCGCGCCTGGACGGAGGCTTGTGCCGCCAATGTCCCCATCGAACGTTTGCACGCGACGGCTTCGGTGCCGGCGGCCACCTCAGCCATCGTCGATGGCCTCTTTGGTATTGGGCTCGCCCGGCCGCTGACGGGATTGCATGCGGCGCTGGTCGACACCATCAACGCCAGCGGCCTGCCGGTGTACGCACTGGACATTCCCTCGGGCTTGAACGGCGATACAGGCCAGCCGCCCGCCTCAGATTCGCCCGTTATCCAGGCGCGCGCCACCATCACCTTTCTCGCCGTCAAGCCGGGCTTGCTGACGGGCGATGGCCGCGATGCCTCCGGCGACATTGCGCTGGCCGACCTGCAAGCCGCGCAGCCCGCTTATGACGGCGTGATCGAAGCGGACGCATTCGTCAATACGCCGTCACGCTGGCTCGCGCACGTG
Organism: Ralstonia sp. Ralssp135; assembly: GCF_047304345.1. Classification (NCBI taxonomy): domain Bacteria; kingdom Pseudomonadati; phylum Pseudomonadota; class Betaproteobacteria; order Burkholderiales; family Burkholderiaceae; genus Ralstonia; species Ralstonia sp. Ralssp135. The sequence goes on along the minus strand of NZ_JBGLYZ010000016.1, from coordinate 94,055 downwards.
CCACCCCGCCGGCATAACGGCCACAAAGGCACGTACGGCAGTGCGGCAATCGTGGGCGGCGCGGCCGGTATGGTCGGAGCGCCGCTGCTGTCAGCGCGCGGTGCGCTCTATCTAGGCGCTGGCAAGGTGCACGTGGTCTCGCTTGCCACCGATGCACCGCGTGTCGACCCCGCGCAACCTGAATTGATGCTGCACACCTGGGGCGCCCTCGATCTGGGCGGCATGCAGGCGCTCGCCGTGGGCCCGGGCATGGGCACCGGCAAAGAGTCAGAAGCTGCGCTCGAACATCTGCTGGACCGCATGCTCTCGGCGCGCACGCCCGCCGTGTTCGATGCCGATGCACTCAACCTATTTGCGAAAACGCCGGCCCTGCTCGCGCGCCTCACGCAACTGGCCGGAAGCGGTGTCCCGCTGGTACTGACACCGCATCCGCTGGAAGCTGCGCGCCTGTTGCATACCGATGCGCACGCCGTGCAGCGCGATCGGCTGGCCGCCGCCAAGGCGCTTGTCAATCGGACGGGCGCGGTGGTCGTGCTCAAGGGCTCGGGCACGGTTATCGCGGCGCCGGGCATCTCGCCGGCCGTCAACCCCACCGGCAACGGCGGACTCGCCACTGGTGGTACAGGCGATGTGCTGACCGGCATGATCGGCGCCTTGCTTGCGCAAGGCATGGGTGCGCGCGAAGCCGCACCCGCGGCCGTGTGGCTGCATGGTCGCGCTGCTGACGATCTTGTCCAGGCGGGCGTCGGCCCCATCGGCTTGCACGCCAGCGAGCTATGCGCGCCGGCACGACGTGCTCTCAACGCCCTGCTGGCGTCGGACGTTCGCCGATAGAAAGCCGTCATACAGCGCCGTTATACTGCGCATTCGTTTTCCCGCACCAATCTCACGTCACATCCCGCCCGTATGCCCACAGCTCTACCCGCCTGGCAGTCTCTGACGCAACATGCTGAATCGATTCGCGCGACGCATATGCGCAACTGGTTTGCCGCGCCGGACGCCGAGGAACGGGTACGCGCCTTCACGCTGGAAGCGGCTGGCCTGACGGTGGACTACTCCAAAAACCGCATTACCCCTGAGACGCTCGCCCTGCTGCTGCAACTGGCCGACGAGGCTGGCGTGCTCACGCTGCGCGACGCCATGCTGCGCGGCGACCGCATCAACAACACCGAGCACCGCTCCGTCCTCCACGTGGCCTTGCGGGGACAAGCGGATGACGACTATCGCGCAGACGGCGAGCCCGTCATGCCCGAAGTGCTGCGCGTGCGGGCCCAGATGCACGACTTCGCCAACCGCGTGCATAGCGGCGCGTGGACGGGCCATTCCGGCCAGCGCATCACGGACATCGTCAATATCGGCATCGGTGGTTCGGACCTCGGCCCGCGCATGGTGTGCCGCGCGCTCGACCACCTTGCCGTGCCGCAGGTGCGCGTGCATTTCGTCTCCAACGTCGACGGCACGGACTTGGCCGAAACGCTCGACCATCTGAACCCGGACACCACGCTCGCCATCGTCTGCTCCAAGACGTTCACCACGCTCGAGACAATGGCCAACGCGCACAGCATGCGCCGCTGGTTTGTCGAGCATGGCGTGGCGGAAAGCCAGCTCAAGCACCACTTTGTCGCCGTCTCTACCAACCGCGAGGCGGTCGTCCAGTTCGGCATCGACCCGGACAACATGTTCACGTTCTGGGATTGGGTTGGCGGGCGGTTCTCGCTGTGGTCGGCGGTGGGCCTGTCGATCGTGCTGGCGATCGGGCCGCGGCAATTTGAAGCGATGCTCGACGGCGCGCGCGCGATGGACCGTCACTTCGCCACAGCCGCGCCGCGCGAAAACTTACCGCTCATTCTCGGGATGTTGTCGGTCTGGTATCGCGGCTTCTTCGACGCGGCGAGTGCCTGTACCGTGCCGTACTGCGCGCCACTGGGGCTGCTGACCGACTTCATGCAACAGCTCGAGATGGAGAGCAACGGCAAATCCGTGCAGCGTACCGGCGCAGCCATCGATACCGACACCGGTCCCATCGTATGGGGCACGGCTGGTACCAACGGACAGCATGCGTATTTCCAGCTGATCCACCAAGGCTCGCAGATCGTGCCGGTGGATTTCATCACCACGCTGGAGCCGGTGCGCAGCCTGCCCGGCCACCACGCCAAGCTGCTCGCCAATTGCTTCGCACAGGGCGAGGCGCTCCTGCTCGGCCGCACCGCCGATGAAGTCCGCGCCGGCGGCGTCACCGACGAAGCGCTGGTGCCACACATGGTGTTCGAAGGCAATCGTCCGAGCACGACCATCCTGATGGAACGGCTCGACGCCGCGTCCTTCGGGGCACTCATCGCCTGCGCCGAGCACCGCACCTTCGTGCAGGGTGCGGTGTGGAACATCAACTCGTTCGATCAATGGGGCGTGGAGCTTGGCAAGAAGCTCGCCAAGCCGATCCAGGCAGAGCTGGAAGGTGCGCCCGCCTCTGTGGCGCACGATGCGTCGACGGCGGCGCTGATCCGCCGCGCCAAAGCCACGCTCTGACGCAAACGTTCAGAGTTCGGTGACGGTCTCGTCGCCGACAAGATGCCCGGCTTCGATGGTGAGAATGCGGCTGCAACGCGCTGCAACGGAGCGGTCGTGCGTCACTAGAACCAGCGTGGAGCCGGCACTGCGGTTGAGTTCGAACATCAGCGCGATAACGGCCTCGCCGGTCGCGGTGTCGAGACTGCCCGTCGGTTCATCGGCAAAGAGAATGTCGGGCTCGGTCACGAACGCGCGTGCGAGGGCCACGCGCTGTTGCTCGCCACCGGACAGCGTCTTGGGATAGTGCGACAGCCGTGCTCCCAGGCCAACGCGCTCCAGCAGAACCGTGGCGCGTCGGCGCATTTCGGCGGTGCTGACATCGCCACGCAACTCCAACGGCAGCATCACGTTCTCAAGTGCCGTCAGATGGGGCAGCAGCTGAAACGATTGGAAGACAAAGCCCACGTGGCTGCCGCGCACGCCCGCACGGCCATCCTCATCCAACTTGAACAGGTCGTTGCCCAGCAGCTTGACGGAACCCGACGTCGGCAAGTCCAGGCCTGCGAGCAACCCAAGCAGCGTCGATTTGCCCGAGCCGGAAGCGCCAACAATCGCCAATGTCTCGCCCCTTTCCACACGGAAGGCAACATCGCTCAGAATAGGCAACTCACCGGTGGCATCGCGCACAGTCTTGTGCAGCGAATCGACTTCAATCACCCAGGTAGCGGAAGACGACATGATTGGACTGGTAGGTAGTAGAAGACGCAGCGTGAAGTCACTTGTAGCAGCGCTTGGCTGCGCAGTGTTCGGCATGCTGCCACTCGCGCAGACGGCTGCAGCACAAGGCGCGCCGGCATCGCATCGCGTGGTGGTGCTGGGTGACAGCCTGTCGGCGGGATACGGCCTTGCGCAAGGCACAGGCTGGGTCGCGTTGCTCGACAAGCGCCTCAAAGAACGGAAGCCCGATTATAGCGTCGCCAATGCAAGCATCAGCGGCGACACCACGGCCGGCGGCCGCTCACGCCTGCCCGCCGTGCTGACACGCGAAAAGCCCTCTGTCGTGATTCTCGAACTGGGCGGCAACGATGCGCTGCGCGGCCTCTCGCTTGCATCCAGCGAGGGCAACATGAAGGCAATGATCGAAGCCTCGCAAGCAGCCGGCGCGAAGGTGTTGCTGGTGGGCATGCGCATCCCGCCCAACTACGGCCCGGATTACAGCGAGCGCTTCTTCGCCATGTTCGGCAAGCTGGCGCAGCAGTACAAGCTGCCGCTCGTACCATTCCTGCTTGATGGCGTTGCACAGCGGCCAGATTGGTTCCAGGAAGACCGCATCCACCCCATTGCCGCAGCGCAACCGACGATGCTCGATAACGTGTGGCCCAAACTGGAACCTCTTCTCAAAGCCCGGGTCGGAAGATGACAATTCTGCCGCGCCGACTTGCGCCACCAGGCGCATTGGGTTCCTAAGTCGCATGCGCGGCCACATCTCACACGGGCGGACACCATGAAGCTTCTGGCAAGCGGGCTGCGTGCAGCGCGCGACAACAAGCGGTTCCTGGTCGGCATGTCGTTGCTCTTCGCCTTCCGCGCCTGCATTGCCGACTGGGCAGTCGTGCCCAGCGGCTCAATGAACCCCACCCTCATCGAGGGCGACTACATCCTGATGAACCGGTTGGCTTACGGCGTGCGCGTACCGGCCACCACCGTCTGGCTCAAACGCGGCAACGAGCCGCGACGTGGTGATGTCGTCGTCTTCTCCTCGCCGGAAGATGGCACGAAGCTCGTCAAGCGGCTGATCGGTCTACCTGGCGATGTCGTTGAAATGCGCGGCGAAGCGCTCTACATCAATCAGCGGCGCATCGCCTATACCCCATTGCCGGACGTGGCACCGGGAGCGTTGCCCCAAGCGACAGCGACGCTGCCGCACGAACTCTGGTCCGAAGCCCTGCCCGGTCGCGAGCACACGGTGATGGTCTTGCCGGAAGTGCGAGCATTGCGCAGCTTCGGCCCTATTACCGTCCCTCAAGACCACTACCTGATGCTGGGCGACAACCGCGACAACAGCCGAGACTCGCGTTATTTCGGCCTCGTGCCGCGCAAGAACCTGATTGCCCGCGCTTCCCACGTGGCACTCTCATTCGATCCGGACCACTGGTACATGCCGCGCCTCGCCCGCATCGGCAAGCCGCTGGACTAGTCGCCCCCCAAAGAAAGTACGCAAAGAAAAAGCCCCCTCAACATCGAGGGGGCTTTTTCGTCAGGCTACCCGCAGCGTGCCGTATCAGTCCTCTGCCGTATTGGCAGGTTTGCTGGCGTCAATCACGTTGCTGTTGATCTTCACCTTCGAGCGCGCCTTCAGTGCTTCGTAGTAGGCATTGAACTCGGTCTGACCAGCAGCCTGAGCCAGTTGCTGAGCATCGGCAGCGCGGCGCGCCTCGTCCACGTTGGCCGGCGGCAGCACCTTGTTGATGCGATACAGCGCGTAGCCTTGGGCACCCAGGTCCACGCCGATGGTGACCGGAAGCTTGGTCGCATCTGCACGCAAGATTGCCGTCAGTGCAGCGGGAGACGTGCCCTGTGCCTGCTGGCGCGAGACAGTCTGTGCTGCGCTGAAGCCATCGGCGCTGTTGCTCTGCTTCACTGCGGCCAGTTTCTCTTCGCCAGCCTTCTTGGCCAGCGCAGCCGCTTGCTCGGCGATCACCTTGGCCTTGACCTGCTCACGCACGTCGGCCAGTTTCTTGACCGTGGCGGGACGATACTCCGCCGCCCGCGCCGCAACCAGCGTGGTCGGTCCCACCTGGATGGCGGCCGTATTGCGGTGATTCTTGATCACGTCGTCTGCAAACAGCGCCTTAAGTACCTTGTCGTTGCCGATCGGGCTGCCTGACTGCGCCGGGCTCGGTGTGCGGGTCACGTTGTCGGCCGTCTGAATCTGCAGCTTGAGCTTGTCAGCCACCGGCTTCAGGCTGTCGGACTGGTCTTCCACCGTGTTGGAAAACGCATCAGCCAGCTCCGAATACTTCTTGTTGGCGAGTTGCGTACGCAGTTCGCGTTCAAGCTCCGGCTTGACGGCTTCCAGCGGCTGCACGCCGCCGCCCTTCACTTCTTCCAGCTTGATGATGTGGAAACCGAAATCGCTTTGGACCACATCGCTGATATCACCCGGCTGCTTGAGCGCAAACAAAGCGTTCTCGAACGGAGGCACGGTCGCGCCCTTGCCGAGGAAGCCCAGTTCACCACCCTGCGCAGCCGAACCCGGATCGCCCGAGTACTTCTTGGCCAGTTCGGCAAAGCTCGCGGGGTTCTTGCGCACCTCGGCAAGCACTTCTTCGGCCTTCTTCTTGGCGGCTTCCTTGTCGGCGGGCTTGGCGTTGTCGGGCAGCTTGATCAGGATGTGCGCGGCGCGGCGTTCTTCCTGTGTCTTGAAGCGCGCAGCGTTCTGGTCGTAGTACTCCTTGATCTGCTCAGGCGTGACCGGAATCTGCTTCATCATGTCTTCGCCCGAGAACACGACATACTCGGCCTTGACCTGCTCCGGCACGGAGAACTCCTGCTGGTGCGCGTCGTAATAAGCCTGAATCGCCTTGTCGTCCGGGTTGACCTTTGCTGCGTAGTCAGCCGGCTTGAACAGCAGCGCCTGCACTTCGCGTTGCTGATCGCGTACCTGGATCAGTCGCTCCACCAGCGACTTCGGCACGAACGCCGACGACACGATCGATTGCGGAATCTGTTGCTGCGACAGCTCAAAACGCAGATTGCCTTCCAACTGCTCGGGCGTCATGTTTTGCGCGGAAAGCAGGCGGACGTAGGCTTCCTGATCGAACGAACCATCCGGCTTGCGCAGCGCTGCCACGGCCGGAATCTGCAGGATCGTGTCGCGAATCTTCTCGTTCGAGATGGTCAGGTTCGCATGCACGACCTCATTGGCCAACACGCGTTGCTGGATGATGCCGTCGAGCACATCGCGGCGCATCTGCGGACCTTCGAACTGGCGCGGATCATATTGCGCACCAAGCATCTGGCGCAGACGCTCCGTCTGCTCGCGCACGCGCGCGTCGACTTCGTTGGTGGAGATGACCTTGCCGTCGACCTTGGCCGCGTCATGCGAGCTGTCCATGAAGCTCGAATAGCTCTGAACGCCGAAGAACACGAACGAAGGGAACACCAGAATCAGCAGCACCAGAAACATCAAGCGCCGATGCGTACGTACGAAATCAAGCATGCTGGACCGGAGGTGAATGGAAGATGGAAAATCCGGCGATTCTATCAGGTGCCGCCGACATTCCGGACAATCGCGGCACAGCGTGCAAGCATGACCTGCAACGCATTCGCCGCTGAAAAGACAAAGGCCCGAACGAATCGGGCCTTTGCACAGGATTTGGCGGAGCGGACGGGACTCGAACCCGCGACCCCCGGCGTGACAGGCCGGTATTCTAACCGACTGAACTACCGCTCCAAATTGGGTCGGACCATCCGACGCTGGAGCGGCAATACGAACGATGGTGGGTGCTGAGAGGCTCGAACTCCCGACCCGCGCCTTGTAAGGGCGCTGCTCTACCAACTGAGCTAAGCACCCGTTCGTACTGCCGGCGTGAGCCGGACTGTCCGGCGCCCGCGTTGTCACTCACGAGCACCAAAGCCCGCTAGTTTAGCGCATCTTTTAGCGCTTTGCCAGGTTTGAATTTCGCAACCTTGCCACCTTCGATCGTGATGGCCGCCCCCGTACGCGGATTGCGTCCATTACGTGAGGATCGCTTGCCGACGAGGAACGTACCGAAGCCAACCAGCGTGACCGACCCACCCTCGCACAACGCATCTTTGATGCCGTCGATCAGCGCGTCGATGGCGCGCCCCGCCGCGGCTTTTGACATGTCAGTTTGCGCCGCCACATGGTCGATGAGATCTGTCTTGTTCATCGTGCCACCTCCCCGAACACCCGCTAGTGTGGATTCATTAAAGTGGCCGCCAATCGACGTGTCAAGGCGAAGAACTGTGTGCCACACGTCGCAGCCTGCGCAAAGAAAAAGGGCCCGAACATGTCGGGCCCTTCTTCAACCTTGGCAGGCTACGGTATCAGTGATGCACCATTTCCTGCGACTTGCCGTCGTCGCCCTTGGCGGGTGCCGGCTTGGCTTCCTCTTCCGGCAGCGGCTCCGGCTTGCGCACCAGCGCGAGTTCCAGCACCTTGTCGATCCAGCGCACCGGCTGAATCTCGATGCTGTTCTTCACGTTGTCCGGAATGTCCGCTAGGTCCTTGACGTTCTCTTCCGGAATCAGCGCCAGCTTGATGCCGCCGCGGTGTGCTGCCAGCAGCTTTTCCTTCAAGCCGCCAATCGGCAGCACTTCACCGCGCAGGGTAATTTCGCCGGTCATCGCCACGTCAGCGCGCACCGGAATACCGGTCAGCACCGACACCAGCGCCGTCGTCATCGCAATACCCGCCGACGGGCCGTCCTTGGGCGTCGCACCTTCGGGCACGTGGATGTGGATGTCGCGCTTCTCGAACATCTCATCCTTGATACCCAGCCGCGCCGAACGCGAACGCACCACCGAGCGCGCAGCCTCGACCGACTCCTTCATCACGTCGCCCAGCGAACCCGTGCGGGTGATGTTGCCCTTGCCCGGCATCAGCGCGGCTTCGATGGTCAGCAGATCGCCGCCCACTTCGGTCCATGCCAAACCGGTCACTTGGCCGACTTGGTCTTCCTTGCCGGCCAGACCAAAGTCGAAACGACGCACGCCAAGGAATTTGTCCAAGTTCTCCGAATCGACCTTCACAGACGTATTGGCTTCCTTCTTCAGCAGCAATTGCTTGACGACCTTGCGGCAGATCTTCGAGACCTCGCGCTCCAGCGAACGCACGCCAGCTTCCCGCGTGTAGTAGCGGATGATGTCGCGCAGCGCGGCTTCGGTCACCTCGATCTCGCCGTCCTTCAGACCATTGTTCTTGATCTGCTTGGGCAGCAAGTAGCGGCGGGCGATGTTGACCTTTTCGTCTTCCGTGTAGCCCGACAGGCGAATCACTTCCATCCGGTCCAGCAGCGGTGCCGGAATGTTCAGCGAGTTCGACGTCGCTACGAACATCACGTCCGACAGATCGAAGTCCACCTCGATGTAGTGGTCCTGGAACGTGTGGTTCTGTTCCGGGTCCAGCACTTCGAGCAAAGCAGACGACGGGTCGCCGCGGAAATCCGCGCCCATCTTGTCGATTTCGTCGAGCAGGAACAGCGGGTTGCGCACGCCGACCTTCGTCAGGCTCTGCAGGATCTTGCCCGGCATCGACCCGATGTAGGTACGACGGTGACCGCGAATCTCAGCCTCATCACGCACGCCACCCAGCGCCATGCGCACGAACTTGCGGTTCGTTGCACGCGCCACCGACTGCCCGAGCGAGGTCTTGCCGACACCCGGCGGCCCCACGAGGCACAAGATCGGCGCCTTCAGCTTGTCGACGCGCTGTTGCACTGCGAGGTACTCAAGGATGCGTTCCTTGACCTTCTCCAGGCCGTAGTGGTCTTGATCCAGCACCTGCTCGGCGTTCGACAGGTCATTGTTGACCTTACTCTTCTTGCGCCACGGCAGACCGACCAAGGTGTCGATGTAGTTGCGCACCACCGTTGCCTCGGCCGACATCGGCGACATCAGCTTGAGCTTCTTGAACTCGGACTCGGCCTTCTTCTTGGCCTCCTTCGGCATGCGGGCGGCCTTGATCTTCTTGTCCAGCTCTTCGAGATCGGCACCTTCCTCGCCTTCGCCCAACTCCTTCTGGATGGCCTTGACCTGCTCGTTCAGGTAGTACTCGCGCTGGCTCTTCTCCATCTGGCGCTTGACGCGGCCGCGGATGCGCTTTTCCACCTGCAGGATGTCGATCTCGCCTTCGAGTTGCGACAGCAGGCTCTCCAGACGTTCGGTCACGTTGAACATCTCGAGAATCTTCTGCTTCTGCTCAAGCTTGATCGGCAGATGCGCGGCGATGGTGTCGGCCAGACGACCCGGCTCATCGATGCCCGACAGCGAGGTCAGGATCTCAGGCGGGATCTTCTTGTTCAGCTTCACGTACTGATCGAACTGCGACACGATGGCGCGACGCAGCGCCTCGGTCTCGGCCGATTCAGTGGGCTCCGGACCGACGGGCACAGCTTCGCAGAAGAAGTGCGATTCGTCGTCGGTAACGGAAAGGATGTTGGCGCGCTGCGTGCCCTCGACCAGCACCTTCACGGTGCCGTCCGGCAACTTCAGCATCTGCAGAATGTTGGCGATACAGCCGACCTCGTAGAGATCCTTGTCGGTCGGCTCGTCCTTGGCGGCGGTCTTTTGCGCCACGAGCATGATGCTCTTGCCCGCCTCCATCGCAGCTTCCAGCGCCTTGATGGATTTGGGGCGACCCACGAACAGCGGAATCACCATGTGCGGAAACACCACCACGTCACGCAACGGCAACAGCGGCAGGCGAATCTGCTCAGCGGGTAAAAGTTGGGTTCCGGACATTATTTTCCCCAGAAAGTCATGTAAGGGCTAAATTGGGCACAGCGACGGTTTTACAAGACCGCTGCTGCAAGTCGCATGCCGACCCGGTTTCCCGAAGCAAAAAAAGCCGCTCGCGAGCGAACGGCTTCCTGCATGGGACGCATACGGCGCATCCCGGCCGGGCATTCGCGTCAGTTGGAACCTGCAACCTTGGGTTGCTCTTCGTAAATCAGCAAGGGCTTGCCTTCGTCGGAGATCGTACTTTCATCGATCACCACCTTTTGCACACCCTTGTGGTTGGGGAGGTCATACATCACATCCATCAAAGCGTGCTCGACAATGGAACGCAGACCGCGCGCCCCCGTCTTGCGCTTGATTGCCTTGCGGGCAATTGCCGTAAGCGCGCTCGGACGAATTTCCAGTTCCACCCCTTCCATTGCCAGCAGCTTCTGGTACTGCTTGACGATTGCATTCTTGGGCTCCACCAGGATTTCCATCAAGGCAGCCTCGTCGAGCTTGGCCAGCGTCGCCACAACGGGCAGGCGGCCGATCAACTCGGGAATCAGACCGAACTTGATGAGATCTTCTGGCTCCACTTGCGGCAGCACTTCGCTGACATCGCGCTCTTCCTTGCTCTGCACCTCCGCACCAAAACCGATACCGGTCTTGTCGGAGCGCTGCATGATGATCTTCTCCAGACCATCGAACGCGCCACCGCAGATGAACAGGATGTTGGTCGTATCCACCTGCAGGAAGTCCTGGTTCGGATGCTTGCGACCACCTTGCGGGGGCACCGACGCCATCGTTCCTTCGACGAGCTTGAGCAGCGCTTGCTGCACACCTTCCCCAGAAACGTCCCGGGTGATGGAAGGGTTGTCAGACTTGCGCGAAATCTTGTCGATTTCGTCGATGTAGACGATGCCACGCTGGGCCTTGTCTACCTCGTAATTGCAGTTCTGCAGCAGCTTCTGGATGATGTTTTCGACATCCTCGCCCACATAACCGGCTTCGGTCAGCGTAGTGGCGTCGGCGATGACGAACGGCACGTTCAAGAGACGCGCCAGCGTTTGAGCAAGCAGGGTCTTGCCCGAGCCAGTCGGCCCGATGAGCAGGATGTTGCTCTTGGACAGCTCGACATCGTCCTTCTTGCCGAGGTGCTTCAAACGCTTGTAATGGTTGTAAACCGCAACCGCCAAGATCTTCTTGGCTTGCTCCTGACCGATCACATATTGGTCCAGGCTTTGGCGAATTTCATGCGGCGTGGGCAGATCGGACTTGACCGCCAAGCCACCTTCCTTTTCGGAGATGGCAGCTTCGTCCCGGATGATCTCGTTGCACAGGTCGATACATTCATCGCAGATGAAGACCGAGGGGCCGGCAATCAGTTTCTTGACCTCATGCTGACTCTTGCCGCAGAACGAGCAATACAGCAGCTTTTCGCCAGTCGAGCCTTTCTTGTCCGCCATAACGATTACCAGTAGTTCTTGGCAGCATCATACGCCAAATTATCTGGCGACGATCCGCAGGTGTTGTTCAAAGCAAAAACGAGGCGCGAGGCCTCGTTTTTGACACCGCTTGACATGTTTGACGCGGTTAACCGGTGTGCCGTGGAACGCACCGGCAATACCGCCTACCGCGCACATCGACGCGTGATTTTGACACTTCAGCGCTTGGCGATGACTTGGTCAATCAGGCCATATTCCTTGGCCTGTTCGCTGCTCATGAAGTTGTCGCGATCCGTGTCGCGCGCGATCTTGTCGACTGGTTGACCGGTCGCTTCCGAAAGCACGGTGTTCAGGCGCTCACGCAAGTACAGAATCTCGCGCGCCTGGATCTCGATGTCCGAGGCCTGGCCACGTGCACCGCCCAGAGGCTGGTGAATCATGATGCGCGAGTTCGGCAAGGCTAATCGCTTGCCCTTCGCGCCGGCCGCCAGCAGGAATGCGCCCATGCTAGCCGCCATACCCATGCAAAGCGTGGACACGTCCGGCTTGATGAACTGCATCGTGTCGTACATCGCCAGACCGGACGATACCGAACCGCCAGGCGAATTGATGTACAGCGAGATGTCCTTGTCCGGATTCTCGCTTTCCAGGAACAGCAACTGTGCCACCACGAGGTTGGCAGTCTGGTCGTTGACCTCGCCCACCATGAAGATCACTCGCTCCTTGAGCAGGCGCGAGTAGATGTCGTAGGCGCGCTCGCCGCGGCCAGACTGTTCGACCACCATCGGCACCAGACCAAGCCCCTGCGTTTCGAGCGCGGAAGCCTGAGTGCGGGCAAGTTGGTCGATCAGTTCATTGCGGATCATGCGGTTCTCCGGTGCTTATTTCGGAAACTCTATCGATCGAATCAGCCTTGCGCCGGCGTGGCGGTCAGCTCTTCGAACGACACGGCCTTGTCAGTAACCTTGGCCTTGTCGCACACAAAATTTACCACGTTGTTTTCGAGCACGTAGGCCTCCATCTCGGCCAGGCGCTGTTGGTCGCCGTAGTACCAGCGGATGACTTCCTTCGGATCTTCGTAGCTCTTGGCGAACTCTTCGATCTCGGCCTTGATCTGCTCCGGCTTGGCTTCCAGGCCGTTGGCCTTTACGACTTCGGCGAGCACCAGGCCCAGCTTCACGCGACGCTCAGCTTGCTGCGTGAACATCTCGGCCGGGATCGGCATGTTCTTGGCGTTCGGCATGCCGCGCGACTCGAGGTCACGACGAGCCATTTCGACCAGACGCTCTTGGTCTTGCTCGACCAGCGACTTCGGCACGTCCAGCTCTGCCACCTTCAGCAGCGCTTCCATGACTTGGTCCTTGAGCAGCGCGTGCGTGCGGCGCTTGACTTCACGCTCGAGGTTTTCGCGGATGTCGGCGCGCATCTTGTCGAGGTTGCCGTCGGCGATGCCCAGCGATTGCGCGAAGGCTTCGTTGACTTCCGGCAGGTGTGCCCACTCGACTTGCTTGAGCGTGACGGTGAACTCAGCCGTCTTACCGGCGACGTCCTTGCCGTGGTAGTCCTCGGGGAATGCCAGCGGGAATTTCTTCGACTCGCCTTGCTTCAGGCCCAGCGTGGCTTGTTCGAACTCGGGCAGCATGCGGCCTTCGCCCAGCACGAAGCTGAACCCTTCAGCCTTGCCGCCGGCAAATTCCACGCCATCGATCGTGCCCACGAAATCGACCGTCACGCGGTCGCCATCCTGTGCAACGGCTGCACCGCCGTCGCCGTGCTCGCCGGCTTCGCCGCGCGGGTGGTAGTGCACGCGTTGCTTGCGCAGGATGTCGAGGGTCTTGTCGATCTCGGCATCGGTGATCTCGGTCTTGGTGCGGGTCAGTTCTGCGCCGGCCAGATCGCCGAGCTTAACTTCCGGATACACCTCGAAGGTGGCGTCGAACGCGACTTGATCATCGGCCACGCCTTCGGTCTTCAGCTCGAAGCGCGGTTGGCCGGCAACCTTCACGCCTTGCTCATTCGTGATGTCGAAGAACTGACGGGCAGCCTTGTCGTAGCGAACTTCGAATTCGACTTGCTGGCCGTATTGCTTCTCGACCATCTTCATGGGGACCTTGCCCGGGCGGAAGCCGGACATCTTGACGGTCTTGGACAGACGCGCCAGACGGCTTTGCTTCTCTTGCTCCACTTCGGCCTTCGGGACAGCCAGGGTCACTTTGCGATCAAGCTTGCCGAGGTTTTCGATAGTCGACATGGTCGTAATTCCAGATTCAGAAAATGGTTGCGTCGAACGGCGCAGCGCCAGCAGCAGCCGTGGTTCAAAGTTCTTGGTCTTGCCGGGCTTGCAGGAATGCGGCGCGAGGGCCGCTCGACTGCACAATGCACGGCACAACGGGCGCGTTCAGGCTGGCAAACGCAAAACGCATATTATGGCATGGAACGTTCGGCGGCCCTGCTTTTTTGGGTCAGAACGCTTGGAAAACCCTTCAAACGGCGCGTTAATCCAGCGGCCTCGCGATTTCGGTTTCCGCGGGTGAGGCGCACTGCTCCTGCGCGCGTCGATGCTGCAATGCACGCAGGATAAAGCGGCCGGGATCCAGCGCTGCGGCCAGATCGGATTCCAGCGGCAGCGGACCACCGTCGATCTGGGCCGCCAGCATCTCCGCGCCCAGTACCGACCACGTGAGGCCCCGCGAGCCATACGCAAGTGCGGCATACAGCCCGGCGAGGCGAGGCAATTGCGCATGCGGGCCGCGCAAACGGAAGTCGGGCGCCATGGCCGCAGCCTCATCCACCAGCGGGCCGATCAACGGCAATCGATTGGCGGAGACGCACCGCACACCAACATAACCACACAGTTGTGCAGGATCCAACTGCGCCAGCGCGCCCGATTGCTTTGGCTGCAACCTGGCCAGTCGCCCGAGATTGGCTGCGTGATCGGCGACACGCTCGGCCAGATCAGATTCGCCCGGCTGGAACGACGAGCCTGTACGCACCGTCTCCGCACCCGATTCGGCGGGCAGCAAGTAGCCATCGCCGCAGACAACCGCCTTCGGCCACGCGGCAGCCGGCTCCAAACTGCTCATGGGCACATCGGTGAGTTGACCCCGCACTGGCTTGAGCGACGCAGATGTGAGCGGAGCCAGGCGTGCGGCACCAAGACTGTTGGCGAAGACGACGACCGGCGCGCTCGCAATCACCTCGCCTTGGGAATCCAGCGCATTCCATTGATCACCGACTTGGCGCAGCGATTCAACGTGCGTATTCCAACGCGCATCAACTGCGGTGCCAGCGGCGGCGAGATTGGCGCGACAAACGTCAGGCGGCGCGACCCAGCCGGCTTGCGCAAACCACCAGCCGCCCTGTGGCACGCTGGCACCGACGCGCCGGGCGGCTTCGTCCACGTCGAGCCAATCGATGTAATCGGTCGGATAGCCGAGCGCTTGCACAATGCGCTGCTGCTCGACGGCGTCGTCGGCGTGTTCGGCGAGTTGGAGCACACCGGTGGATTGGAAACCTGTGGTGAAGCCGGCACGATCGAGTGCGTCCCAATGGCGGCGTGCGAGCAGGTTGCCGGCGCGCGATAGGCGCGAGAGCACGCTGTCGTCGATGGACACATGCGGGTGCATGGCCGCTGCGCGATGCGCCGACGTGCCCAGCGCGGGGCCGTCGTTTGCGTCGATGAGCGTGATGCGCCAGCCGCGCGATGCGAGCCGCTCCGCAACGGAGCAGCCCGCGAGCCCGGCGCCAAGCACGATGGCGTGATGTTGGCTCCAGCCGGGCGCTTCAGTTGGTCCGCGCCTGGTGCGCCAATGGGTCGGAAACTGCGCGACGGTCATGTCGCGCTTGGAGCCGAAACCGGGTGCCTTGCGCGCCTCGAAACCAGCCTCCTGCAAGCCGCGTCGCACAAATCCTGCAGCGGTGTACGTGGCCAATGTCGCACCGGCGCGAGCGACCCGCGCGAGCTGCTTGAACACGCGCGGCTGCCACAAATCAGGGTTCTTTGCAGGAGAAAACCCGTCGAGATAAAACGCGTCGGCGGCGCACGACAGTTGGGGCAGCGTCTCCATCGCATCCCCAAACAGCAGCGTGAGCGTCACGCGGCCGCCATCGAACTCCAGGCGATGCGCTCCGGGTACTGGCACGGGCCATGATTGACGGAGCGTCTCGGCCAGCGGGGCCAGCGCGCCGCTTTCCGGATGCACAGTCGACAAGCCAGCGCGATCGAACGGATGCTTCTCGATCGAGACGAAATCGAGCCGCGCACAACGCTGCGGATCGTCGCGCCATGCAGCCCACGTGGCCAGGAAATTCAGGCCCTGGCCGAAGCCGGTCTCGACGATGGTGAAGGTGCGTTTGCCCTGCCATGCGGCCGGCAAGCGGTTGCCGCCCAGGAACACGTGATGCGCCTGCGCCAGACCGCCCCCAGAGCTGTGATAGACGTCGTCGTATTGCGCGGAGAACGGCGTGCCGTCCGACGTGAGCTGAGGCGTGGCGAGAACGAGGCCGCGTGGCATGAAACACCCTGGGAGGAAGCGGCGAATTGTAACGCCGCCCTTCCCTTGCGCCTTGATCTGAAGCAGTCTGCCTGCCGTCTTTAGGCCGGAGGCCGGGTCGTCCAGACTCACCATCTGCACGGTCATCAGATGCTTGGTTATCGCGGCCGGATATGCGTGCGGTTCGGCCCCTCAGCCGGTCTCTACGGCGCTGCCCGCCCATGCATGAGGGTGTCGGACAGCACCTCTGCCGGGGCCGGTAAATGCCAACCCAGAAGGGCGCTAAGAATTGGCGTGGAGCAGCACGATGGCGCTAGGCCGGATCGTCCGGGGATCGGCGCTGCCATGCCATAAACGCAACCGCCAGCGCGGCCACAGACAGACCGATTGCCAGTCCAGTCAACCTCCCCGCGCGACGGGCCTCATCGGCTTGGTGGCGCGCCTCAATGGCCTGGCGCACGGTTTCCCAGAAGGCCTCGCGATGTTCGTTCTCGTCAAAAATGGACATGACACGCATCCCCGTTTCGTATGACTTGCCTTGCCATCGTAGGGAACGCGCGGCAGGTGCGCCACCGCACATTTCGTGTAGGACACGGTGCCCACAGCAACTCAGACAGCGGGCACCGGCTTGCGCACGGGGCCGTTGAGCGGCCGGGAGACATCGGCGTCACCCTGCCCCAGATCCATTGCATCTGCGCGTTCGGCGGTGGACAACTCGTCTGCGCGATGGCCCGTGCGGTTTAGCAGCACCAACGTGCACGCCAGCGACACCAGCGCATAGAGCGCCGACGACACCGCCACGCCGACGATATTGCCGCTGCTGTTGAGCATCCACTGCGCAAACACGGGCGTGCCGCCGCCCACCACGAGCGAACACAGTTGATACGCCAGCGACAACCCCGTATAGCGAATGCGCGTCGGGAACACGCGCGCCAGAATGCCGCCGATGGCACCGTAGAACATCGAATGTGGAATTGTTGCCAGGCACATGCCGAGCAGCGCAATCCAGACCACCTTGGTCTCGATGGCAAAGAACATCACCGGCATGAGCAGGAATTCGGGTAGCACCATCAGGCAGATGGCTCGACGCATGTCCATTCGCGAGACCAGCCATGCACCGATTGGCTGGGTGATGAACTGCACCACCAACGCAATCGCGATGATGCCGAGGAAGGTCTCCTGCGCGTAGCCGAGCTCCTTCGTCGCCCATGCGAGCGCGAAATTGCTCTTCAGGTACGTCACGTGAATGAGCGGCAGCGTGCCCGCACCCAGCAGCACCAGGCCCCAGTGGTCTCGCACCACGTCTTTGAGCGGCAGTTTGACGGTCTTCTTCTGCGCCAGCACGCGTTTCATGTCATCCGACTCTTCCAGCTTCAGGCGGATGACCATGCCGACAATCACCAGCAGTGCGGACAGCAGGAACGGCACGCGCCAACCCCACAGCATGAACTGCGGCGTCGGCAACGCGCTCAGTGCAAAGAACACCAGCGTCGCCAGCAGGTTGCCCGTTGGGGAACCCTGCTGTGCAAAGGCCGAGTACAGAATGCTCTTGCGCTTGGGCGCGCTCTCGCTGGCGATCAGCACCGCACCGCCCCACTCGCCGCCCACCGCCACACCCTGGATTACGCGCAGCACCACCAAGCCCACTGGCGCCCACATGCCGATCTGCGCGTAGCCCGGAAGCAGGCCGATTCCCATCGTCGCCACGCCCATCAGGATGAGCGTGATGATGAGTGTGGTCTTGCGGCCGATCTTGTCGCCAAGGTGGCCGAAGATGATCCCGCCGATGGGTCGCGCCGCAAAGCCTGCCCACAGCGTGACGAACGACAGCAACGTGGCGATGCCCGGGTCCAGCGTCTTGGAGAAGAACACCTTGCCGAAGACAAGCGAGGCAGCAAGGCCGTAGATGTAGAAGTCGTACCACTCGATGGTGGTGCCGATAAACGCAGCTACCGCAGCGCGGCGCGGTTGCAGGTTTGCGGCCGCGTCGGTCTGGGGCGCAGGCTGGTGAGGCATGTTTGTCTCCTTGGTGGTACTGCCGGTTTGGTGCAGCCTCTGCTGGGCTGTCTACCTTGTGTGGTGAATCTGCTTTATTTCATTTCAGAACGCCGGCCTGGAACAAGCGCTGACGGGTGTCTGCGTCAATGCCGAGCGACGCGAGCACGGCATCGGTATCGGCACCGAGCGCAGGTGGTGGGTTGCGATACGTCGCCGGCGTGCGCGACAGCTTGATCGGCGAGCCGGTCCCACGGTACGCACCCAGCTCGACCACCATCTGCCGGTGCAGCGTATGCGGATGGCGCGCCACCACATCGACACTCAACACGGGCCCGCACGGCACGCCGCCATGGATCAGATCTTGCGCAAGCGTCTCGCAGTCGAAGCGCGCCAGTTGTGCTTCCAGCGCGTGCTTCAGCTCCGCGCGATGCGCGCAGCGGCTGCGGTTGTCGGCAAAGCGCGGCTCTTGTGCCAATTCCGCCGCGCCGATATGCGCGCACAGCTTGGCGAACTGGCGATCGTTGCCCACCGCCAGAAAAATCGGCGCGGTGCCGGTCTGGTAGCTGTCGTACGGCGCGATGTTCGGGTGCGCATTTCCGCTGCGCTGCGGCACCTCGCCCGAGCCAAAGTAGTTAGGCAGATGCGGATGCAGCAGCGACACGCCGCAGTCATACAGCGCAATATCGATCGATTGCCCGCGCCCGCTCTTCTCACGCTCGGCCAGTGCGAGCAAGATGCCGGCGAGCGCGTTGAGCCCCGTCACCATGTCGACGATCGGCAGACCGACGCGCATCGGGCCGCCATCGCGCTCGCCATTGACGCTCATCAGGCCAGCCATCGCCTGGATGGCGGCGTCGTAGCCGGGTAGGCCACCGAGCGGGCCGTCAGGGCCAAAGCCGGAAACGGCGCAGTGGATCAAGCGCGGAAAGCGCGGTTGCAGGTCGCGCTCGAAATCCATGCCCCAGCGAGCGAGCGTGCCAGGCTTGAAGTTCTCGACCAGCACATCGGCGTCTTCCAGCAATTGCCAGAGCACGGCGCGGCCCTCTTCGTTCGACAAGTCGACCGAGATACCGAGCTTGTTGCGGTTGACCCCGTTGAAGTACCAGGCGATATCGCTCTCGTCGAAGGGCGGCCCCCAGGTGCGCGTCTCGTCGCCAACGGGTGGCTCCAGCTTGATGACCTGCGCGCCGTGATCGGCAAGTGCCTGCGTGCAATACGGGCCGCCGAGCACCCGGCTCAGGTCGATGACCTTCAGGCCGTGCAATGCGCCGTGGATTGCGCTCATTGAGCGTCTCCGGTCGGCAAGGCCTGCATGGCCAGCGCATACGACACCTCGCGCTGCTTGACGAGTGCATCGAGCAGCAATGCTTCATCGTTCTCGGGCAAGGCCAGCGGATCGACCGGCAGCAGCTTGTGGCGCAGCACCAGATGCGCAAGCGCCAGCCGGCGATGGTCGGGCGCCAGACGCACGCCTTCCACCGCCATGAAGATGGCCGTGGTGATGTGATACAGCGCGGAGCCGGCTTGACGCACCAGTTCGTCGCTGCTGTCTTCAGCCACCTTGGCGATTACGCGGCATACGCGGTCGAGCGTGGCGCGCAGCAATGCGTCGCTCTGCGGCGGCAGCGTGACACCATCGAGCATGCCGACGAGATAGGCGCGCAGCGGCTCCAACGCGCCTTCGCGCTTCACAGCACGTGCAATGTCCAGCGCGACGATGTTGCTCGTACCTTCCCAGATGGAGCCCAGATGGGCATCACGCACGAGGCGCGCATCGCTCCACTCTTCGATGTAGCCAGTGCCGCCGCGCACCTCCATCGCGTCTCCAGTCACGCGGCGCGCATCGCGGCAAGCGCGGAACTTGATGAGCGGCGTCAGGATGCGCACGCATTTGGCAGCTTGCGCGTCGCCTGCATCGGCCAGTGGCAGCAGTTGCGCGATCTGCATGAACATGGACCGCGCCTGCTCCGTCGGCAGCAGCATCTTCAAAAGCTGGCGCTGCATCAATGGCATGTCGATCAGCTTGCGGCCAAAGGCTTGGCGGTTGCGCGCAATGTGCAACGCTTCGGTAGTGGCGCGACGCATCAGGCCGGCAGCGCGCACGCCGTTCGAGAGGCGCGACATATTGATCATGTCGGCCATCTGGTGGAAGCCTCGGCCGATCTCGCCGATCAGGTGTGCGGTGGCGCCCTCAAGCACGATCTCGCCGCTGGCCATCGAACGCGTGCCCAGCTTGTCTTTCAGGCGGACGATGCGGTAGTGGTTGCGCGAGCCGTCGGGCAGCGTCTTGGGCAACAGGAACAGCGCCAGACCGTTGATGCCGGATGGCGCACCGTCCGGCCGGGCGAGCACCATGGCGAGATCGGCATCCGCGTTCGAGCAAAACCATTTGTCGCCGTACAGCCGCCACGTTTGCGTACCATCGGGCGCGGTTTCCACGGCGGCACGCGTGGCGATGCGTGCGACGTCCGACCCGGCCGCCTGTTCGGTCATGAACATCGCGCCCTGGTACAGCACATCAAAGTCGCGCGAAGCGAGCATCGGCAGATAACGCCCCACCAACGCCGTATCACCGAACTTGCGCAGCGTGCGCGTGAGTGAATCCGTCATGCTGACCGGGCAGCACAGCCCGAACTCCGCCTGCACGAAAAGATAGGTGAGCGCGTATTTGACCAGCGGAGGCGGTGCGTCGCCGACATGGCTCATCGATGCGAGACCAAGCTCGGCATAGGCGACGCGTTCGAGCGCAATGTAATCGGGGTGCTTGTCGATGCTCTGTAAAGGCTCGCCGCGGCGGGTCCGGTGGCGAAGCTGCGGCGGGTTGTGATCCGCGCTGATGGCCCAGGCGTCGAGTTCGTCCGAGGCGCGTTGGCCGAGCGACTTGAGCTGGGGCTCCAGCTCGCGGTATCGGGCGTCGCCCAGATGCAGACGCAAGAGGCGTCCGAGGTCCGGATCGACGTGGAAGAAATTGATGCCCCGGCTGTCGGGGATATTTTGATGGCCGCTGGGATGGGTCGTAAGCGGCTCGCGGGCGATATCGTTCATGCGGGTGGCCTCGCTGTCTCCTGTTTTGTCCGGCCAGCATAGGAACGCCATCGATAATCGTCCAATACAGGTTTTGTCCGGTACGATAGATATCTCTTATCGTTCAACTAGGTGGCCATGGACCTGAAACAGCTGCGCTACTTCGTTGCCGTGGCGGAAGAGCTGCACTTCGGGCGTGCAGCGCAACGGCTGTTCATCTCGCAGCCCGCGCTGAGTTTCGACATCCGCAAGTTCGAGGATCAACTTGGCGTGCAATTGCTCGCGCGCACCAACAAGAGCGTGGCGCTTACCAACGCCGGCCAAGTGCTATTGGACGAGGCCCGCAAGCTGTTGCAGCAAGCGGCGGAAGTCGAGCGCATCACGCAGCGCTCCGCCCATGGGCTGGCGGGCCGGCTTCGCGTGGGCTTTGTCAATTCGATGCTGTATCGCGGCCTGCCCCGCGCGGTGGAGCGCTTCGAGGCCGATCACCCCGCCGTGGAAATCATCCTGCGCGAGATGAACACCGGCGAGCAGGTGCGGGCGATCCAGCGCCAGCAGATCGACCTGGGCTGCGCCTACTGGGGCACGTTTCCCGCCGAGGTCGTTTCCACGCCAATCTTCTCGGAGCCCTTCGTGGCCTGCCTGCCCGCTGGTCACGCGCTGGCGCGTCGCAAGAGCCTGGGGCTGGACGCGCTCGCGCAAGAGCCGTTCATCCTCTTCCCACGCACGGTGTCGCCGCACTATCACGACCTGATCATCGCGCTGTGCGTAGATGCTGGCTTCAGCCCCGTGATTCGTCACGAGGCACGGCTGTGGCAAACGGTGGTGACGATGGTGGGGTTCGGCATGGGCGTGGCGCTCGTACCCAAGACGCTGCAGCACGCTGGCGAGGCGCGCGTCAGCTTTGTTCCGCTGGCCGGCGGCAAAAAAGAATCGCCCGTGCTGTCATTGCGACGCACGGGCGATGCAGAGCCGGTAGCAAGCCGCTTTCTTGAGTACCTCGAAGCCGCTGCGCAAGAGAACGTGAAGCCTTGAGGGCTTAACTCACAGCGTCTTGCTGAGGAAGATCCGGCTCGTACCGGGCGGGTCGCAAGGGACCTCTCCAAACCGTACCCAGCCGTTGCGTTCGTAAAACTGCGGTGCCTGAAAGCTGATCGTATAGACCACTGCCGAGCGGCAACCGCGGCGGCGGCCCTCCTCTTCAAACCTGCGCAAAACCTCGGTGCCAATGCCCATGCCGCGCAACGTCTCGGGCAGATGGAACAGATCGAGAAACAGCAACCCCAGCGATGTCCGCCCGCTCGCGCCTCCCACCACGTCGCCGCTCTGCGGATCGCGGACCAGCACCGCAAGCGGCTGCCGGTCGCCATAGCCGACGTGTTGATCGTTGAAGTGGTTCAGCCCGTTGCCAATGACCTGGATCGATTCGTCATCCGCCGCGTCGGTGACGATGATTTCTGGAATGTGCATACCAGCCCTACTGTGTTCGGGCCGGCAGGCTGACGGGGCTCGACTGCACTGGCGCACGCATATGCGGCATCATGTTCGCGTTCAGGTGGTACATCACCCAGAGCGAACCGCTGAGCGTAATGACCACCAGCACCAGCGTGAACATCAGCGACAGCATGTTCCAGCCGCCCTCGGACTTGGCGTTCATGTGCAGGAAGTAAATCATGTGCACCACGATCTGCACCGCACCGATGAGCAGAATCGCCACCGCCGTGGTCGATGAACTGTCGAAGACGTTCCCCATCACCAGCCAGAACGGAATTGCCGTCAGGAAGACAGACAATACAAAACCCGTCAGGTAGCCGCCCAGCGTGGCGTGCGGTCCGATCTCTTCTTCGTGGTGATGACCATCGTGGGTATCACCGTGTCCGTTCACCGTTTGATCTTGAGCGCTCATGGCAGCGTTCCCATCAGGTAGACGAAGGTAAAGACACCGATCCAGACAACGTCCAGAAAGTGCCAGAACATCGACAGGCACATCAGCCGGCGCTTGTTGGCTGTGATCAGCCCGTGCTTTGACACTTGAAGCATCAGCACGATCAACCAGATGAGGCCAAACGTGACGTGTAGCCCGTGCGTGCCAACCAGCGAGAAGAACGAGGTCAGGAACGCGCTACGCGTGGGCCCCGCGCCCTCGTGTATCAGGTGCGCAAATTCGTAAAGTTCCACAGCAAGAAACGCAGCGCCGAAGACCCACGTGATGGCCAGCCAGATCTGCATGGCCGAGACCTTGTTCTGCTGCATCTGCAGCATCGCAAAGCCGTAGGTGATGGACGACAGCAACAGGAACGATGTATTGAGCGCCACCAGCGGAAGCTCGAACAGCTCTGCCCCGGTGGGCCCGCCTGCATACTCGCGGCCGAGCACGCCATACGCGGCGAACAGGCACGCAAATATCAAGCAGTCGCTCATCAGGTACAGCCAGAACCCGAGCAGCGTGCCATTTGGCACATGCGGTTCTTCGGTGACGTGGAACTGGTAGCCGCCTGGCGGTACGTCATCCACCGTGGTGGTACCCGTGGGGCCGGTCACATGCAGAGGTGCGGTCGTGTCAGCCATGGCCTGCCATCAGTTGGGTGCGCGATGCTTCGGTCCGGATCACCTCTTCCGTCGGGATGTAGTAATCGCGCTTGTAGTTGAAGGTGTGAATGATTGCCGAGACGATCGTGGCCCCGAATGACAGGATGGCCAGCCACCAGATATGCCAGATCAGCGCAAAGCCGCACACCGTTGACAGCCCCGCGAGCACGATCCCTGCGGCGGTGCCCTTGGGCATGTGAATGGGCTTGAAGCCCTCCTGCGGACGCCGGTAGCCGTACTGCTTCATTTGCCACCAGGCATCGGCGTCATGGACGAGCGGCGTGAATGCGAAGTTGTACTGCGGCGGCGGCGACGACGTTGACCATTCCAGCGTGCGGCCATTCCACGGGTCGCCTGTCGTATCGCGCAGTTCCTCGCGGCGCCGGAAGCTGACCACGAGCTGGATCAGGAAGCAGGCGATCCCGATAGCGATCAGCAACGCGCCAAACGCGGCGATCTGGAACCAGATTTGCAAGGAGGGATCATCGAAATGGTTCATGCGGCGCGTTACGCCAAGCATGCCCAGCCAGTACAGCGGCATGAAGGCGAAGTAGAAGCCGACAAACCAGAACCAGAACGAAGCCTTGCCCCACGACGATACGAGGCGGTACCCAAACGCTTTGGGGAACCAATAGGTGATGCCCGCCATAAGGCCGAACAGCACACCGCCAATGATGACGTTATGAAAATGCGCAATAAGGAACAGGCTGTTGTGCAGCGAAAAGTCTGCCGGCGGCACCGCCAGCAACACGCCCGTCATGCCGCCCACCACGAACGTGACCATGAACCCGATAGTCCACAGCATCGGCGGCTCGAAGCGGATCTTGCCGTGATACATCGTGAACAGCCAGTTGAAGATTTTGGCCCCGGTTGGGATCGAGATGATCATCGTCGTGATCCCAAAGAAGGAGTTGACGCTGGCGCCAGACCCCATGGTGAAGAAGTGATGGAGCCACACTAGGTAAGACAGCACGGTAATCACGACCGTCGCGTACACCATCGACGCGTAGCCGAACAGGCGCTTGCGGCAGAACGTGGCGACCACTTCCGAGAAGATGCCGAACGCGGGCAGCACCAGGATGTAGACCTCGGGATGGCCCCAGATCCAGATCAGGTTCACATACATCATCGCGCTGCCGCCCTGCTCAACCGTAAAGAAATGGGTGCCTACGTAGCGGTCCAAGGCGAGCAGCGTCACGGCGGCCGTCAGCACTGGAAACGCTGCAACGATCAGCGCGTTGGTGCACAGCGCCGTCCACGTGAAGATCGGCATGCGCATCAGCGTCATGCCGGGCGCGCGCATCTTCACGATGGTGACCAGCAAGTTGATGCCCGATAGTACGGTCCCGACGCCCGCTATCTGCAACGCCCATATGTAGTAATCGACGCCCACATCGGGGCTTGCAAGGATGCCCGAAAGCGGCGGATAGGCCAGCCAGCCAGTGCGTGCGAATTCGCCCACGAACAACGACATCATCACCAGGACGGCGCCGCCCGTGGTCATCCAGAAGCTGAAGTTGTTGAGGAACGGGAACGCCACGTCGCGCGCGCCAATCTGCAGCGGCATGACGAAGTTCATCAGCCCCGTCACCAGCGGCATGGCCACGAAGAAGATCATGATCACGCCGTGCGCGGTGAAGATCTGGTCGTAGTGATGCGGCGGCAAGTAGCCGAGGTTGTCGCCAAAGGCCACCGCCTGCTGAATCCGCATCATGACGGCATCGGCAAAACCGCGCAGCAGCATCACGATGCCCAGCACGACGTACATGATGCCGATCTTCTTGTGGTCGATGCTCGTGAACCACTCACGCCAGAGGTAGCCCCAGAGCCGGAAATACGTCAGCGCCCCGACCACCACAAGGCCGCCAAGCGCGACGACCGCAAAGGTAGCGAGCAGGATGGGTTCGTGATACGGAATGGCCTCCCACGTCAGGCGGCCAAAGATCATGTTGGCGAGTTCGGAACGCTCGGGCATGGATGTCACCTGTGCCTGTATTGACCAATTCTGGCCGATCAATGTTGGCGAAAAACGTCAAAGGGACTGAAAGAGCTGAAAAGCGCAAAGGGCCGAAACGACTCGGGGCCCTCGGCTACCGCAACAGCCTTCGACCATCGTTGATGGCCGCATCCGGCGCAAACATCGGCATGGCATCGGCCGTGTTGCTGGCGGTACAGATTTCCGCCGACGGGTCGAAGCGCCTTACGTTGCGGTTGCTC
Organism: Ralstonia sp. Ralssp135; assembly: GCF_047304345.1. Taxonomy (NCBI): domain Bacteria; kingdom Pseudomonadati; phylum Pseudomonadota; class Betaproteobacteria; order Burkholderiales; family Burkholderiaceae; genus Ralstonia; species Ralstonia sp. Ralssp135. The sequence goes on along the minus strand of NZ_JBGLYZ010000016.1, from coordinate 68,314 downwards.
GCCATGGTGTCTGCCAGGCATGCCTGGCCATCCACACAGCGGTTCAGGATGCGGTCATACAGGTCTGGCGCCACGCTGGCGTAGCGCTGCACGGGTTCGCTCTCGCTAGGCTTGGCAAGCTTCAGATAGGTGTCCTTCGACAGCGACGTGCCCGACGACTTGACCTGCTGGACCCACCGGTCGAACTCTTCGTTCGACAGCCCATGGAACTTGAACCGCATGTGCGAGAAGCCCGCACCGCTGTAGTTGGAAGAGAACCCGTCATAAACGCCGGGCCGGTTGATCACCGCATGAAGCTTTGTTTCCATGCCCGGCATCGCATAGACCATGCCTGCCAGCGACGGCACGAAGAACGCGTTCATGACCGTGGTGGCCGTGATGTGGAACGAAATTGGGCGGTCAACAGGAGCGGCCAACTCGTTGACAGTGGCAATGCCTTGCTCGGGATAGACGAACAGCCACTTCCAGTCCATTGCCACCACTTCCACGGTGAGCGGCTTGGTCTCGGCAGGCACCGGACGGTTCCGATCCAGCCGCGTCAGCGGCCGATATGGATCTAGCTGATGGGTGCTGACCCAGGTGATGGCGCCCAGCGTGATGATGATGAGCAGCGGCGCAGCCCAGATGGCCAGCTCCAGCACAGTGGAATGGTCCCAATCGGGGTTGTAGTTCGCGTTTTCGGCGCTCTCCCGATATCGCCACGCAAACAGCAGCGTGAGAAAGATCACGGGCACGATGATCAGCAACATCAGGCATGTTGCAATGATGATCAAATCCCGCTGTCGCACCGCCATGTCGCCAGCCGGCGACAACAGCACGGCGTTGCTACAACCAGCAAGGGTCACCAACAAGGCAATTGCTGCACCTCGCCAAAGCGACCTTCCCGTAATTCCAAGGGGTGTCACTACTGCATTGAAGCGTGGCATGGGTCTCGGAAGTGGCGTTTGGTTAACGTCGCGCTGGGATGGCCCAACGATCTTTCGACTTGTCGTTGCAGTTTAGGCGCTATTCTGGTCTTGTGATGACGGACTTTTAGATCGCCGTACGACATCCCCCTCCCCCGAAATCTCGATGGAGACTCCACGATGGCAAGTCTGACCCACCAGCATCGCGCGTCGCCCACTGCACCTCCGGCACCAGGACACCATGAAGTTGCACCGGCAGAGATCGCCATAGGCGTCGTGATCGGGCGAGCGTCGGAGTACTTCGACTTTTTCGTCTATGGCATTGCCTCGGTGCTGGTTTTCCCTACGGTCTACTTTCCGTTTGCGAGTGAACTGGCTGGACTGTTGTTCAGCTTCACGGTCTTCTCGTTCGCCTTTATCGGCCGCCCCTTTGGCACGGCGCTGTTCATGCGCATCCAGCGCCGATGGGGGCGCAGCACCAAGCTGACAGCGTCGTTGTTCCTGCTTGGCACGGCCACTGTCGGCATTGCGTTCTTGCCGTCGTACGCATCGATCGGCCACTCGGCGATCTATTTGCTGGCGCTGTTCCGCTTCATGCAGGGCATCGCGTTTGGCGGTTCGTGGGACGGTCTGCCATCGCTGCTGGCATTGAATGCGCCAGAAAACAAGCGCGGCTGGTACGCCATGGTCGGGCAACTGGGCGCGCCCACCGGCTTCATCATTGCTGGCGCGCTGTTCCTGTTCCTCTACACCAGCTTGAGTTTTCAGGAATTTATCGATTGGGGCTGGCGTTATCCGTTCTACGTCGCTTTTGCCATCAACGTGGTGGCGCTGTTTGCGCGGCTGCGGCTGGTGGTCACGCACGAATACACGCAACTGCTGGAGGAAGAAGAGCTCGAGCCCATTAGCACCCTGCAGATGGTGAACGCGCAGGGTTTCAACATCTTCCTGGGCGCCTTTGCCGCACTGGCAAGCTACGCGCTATTCCATCTGGTCACCGTGTTTCCGCTGTCATGGGTGTCGCTACGCAAGACACAGACGGTGCCTGCCGTGCTGACCGTCCAGATCATCGGTGCTGCGATTGCGTTTGTGGGTACGCTGGTCTCCGGCCTGATCGCAGACCGTTTCGGCCGACGCACCACCTTGGCAGCCATGGCCGTGCTGATCGGCATCTTCAGTCTGGCCGCGCCGTGGCTGCTCGATGGCGGTGTTGCTGGGCAGGACATCTTCATTCTGGTCGGCTTTGGCCTGCTGGGGCTGTCGTACGGACAGGCAGCCGGCGTGGTGACGTCCAACTTCGAAAGCCGATTCCGCTACACCGGGGCTGCGCTGACGACCGATTTTGGATGGCTGTTCGGTGCGGCATTCGCGCCGCTCGTGGCCCTAGGTTTGTCGTCGCTGTTCGGGCTCGGAGCGGTGAGCCTGTACCTGCTCTCAGGCGTGGTGGGGACGCTGGTGGCGCTGCGGATCAATAAGGCGCTCGGAACGCCGGATGCGTAGTGCCGTTGTCTGGACAAATCTCAGAATGAGGTGAGCGGCGCGAGGGGGCTCGAATCCCCCATGGTTTGGCTTGCCCATGCGCCAAGAACTGAAACACTGGCAAAGTGCTGGCAAGTCAGACTTGCAGCCGAGGAACCCGCATGACCGTGACGCGTATGGACAACGTCGGTATTGTCGTTGCCGACATCGATGCCGCCATAGAATTCTTCGCCGAACTCGGCCTCGAACTTGAGGGGCGCGCCCCGATCGAGGGAGACTGGGCAGATGGCGTCACGGGATTGCCCGGCATGCGCGTTGAGATCGCCATGATGCGCACCCCGGACGGTCATAGCCGCGTGGAGATTTCCCGCTTTCTGAACCCGCCCGTGGTCGCCGATCATCGCGTCGCGCCTGTCAACGCACTCGGTTATCTGCGGATCATGTTCACCGTCGACGACATCGACGATACGCTCGCCCGGCTCGAGAAACGCGGCGCCACCATTGTCGGGGACGTCGTCCAATATGGCGACGTCTATCGGTTGTGCTACATCAGGGGCCCAGAGGGAATACTTCTCGGGCTCGCCGAGCAACTGGGCACGTAACGCTCTGGCCGCCGGGCACGCCAGCTGCTACCACTCCGCAGTGCGCAAGGGCGCATTTTCAAAGGAGCGGATCATGAACAAGGATCAAGTGAAAGGTACTGTCGAGAAAATGAAGGGCAAGGTAAACGAGGCCGTGGGTAAAGCGACGAACAATCCTGCGCGGGAATTGAAGGGCGACCTTCAGCAGGCCGGTGGTCAAGCGCGCAAGGATGCGGGCGACGTCAAGGAAGCGGCGAAGGACATTGCAAAGAAGTCCCGTTAACCCGGCATGCATCGGCACAGCATCCTGGCGCTGATGCGCATTGCGAAAAGAAAGGGCGACCGGTTGGTCGCCCTTTTTTTTCCGCTCGCAGCGGAGCAGATATTCGGACGTCGCACGCGCAACTGCCCACGGTCTCGCATCCAAGATGCAGGCAAACCGCGCGTAAATCTGACAAGAGAACGGCTAGATTTTTATTGATCTAAAAATCTAAGTCGTTGATCTTCAAAGGGAGTTTTGGTGCGAGGGAGGGGACTCGAACCCCTACACCATTGCTGGCGTCAGGACCTAAACCTGGTGCGTCTACCAATTTCGCCACCCTCGCCGGATGGATCGCGGCGCCCCTGAGCAGGAGCGCCGGAAAGGAAGCCCGCGATTATATCGCAGTCGCTCGGGGGTTTCCATCCCCCGCGCTGCGTGGCTTGGTGGAGGGGCTCGAGTCCCCTCCCTGGCACCTGCTCCAAGAACGCAAACGTCAGGCTGCCGGCGCAGCCGCCTCCGCCTCGGGCCGCTTAACGCGGAACCACGCCGCATAGAGTGCCGGCAGGAACAGCAGCGTCAACACCGTGGCGATGATCAGCCCGCCCATGATGGCGGCGGCCATGGGGCCCCAGAACACGCTGCGCGACAGCGGAATCATTGCCAGCACCGCCGCCGCCGCGGTCAGGATGATCGGACGGAAGCGTCGCACTGCCGCCTCGACAATGGCATTCCACGTTGGCACGCCGGCCGCCACGTCCTGCTCGATCTGGTCCACCAGAATGACCGAGTTACGGATGATCATCCCCATCAACGCGGTAATGCCGAGCTGCGCGACAAAGCCCATCGGCGCCCGCAGCAGCAGCAACGTGGCTGCCGCACCAATCAACCCCAGCGGACCGGTCAGGAACACCATCACCGAGCGCGAGAAGCTGTGCAGCTGCAGCATCAGCAGCGTGAAGATGATGAAGATGCACAGCGGCATCTGCGCAGCGATGGACGCACCCGCGTTGGCACTCTCCTCTTCCGCGCCAGCAATCTTGATCTGATAGTCCGGCGGCAAGTCAGCGCGAATCTTGTCGAGCAGCGGGTTGATCTGCGCCGTCACGGTCGGGCCCTGCACACCGTCCACCACGTCGGACTGCACGGTGATGCCGTAGTCGCGGTTCTCGCGCCAGATCACACCGGGTTCCCACGCAAAGCCAACTCGCGCCACTTGCGTCAGGGGCACCGTACGGCCACTGCTGGTCGGGACTTGCACACGCTGCAGGGCGTCGAGCGTATTGCGCTCGTCCTCCTGCGGACGCATCACGATGTCGAGCAGCTTATCCCCGTCGCGGTATTGGGCGATGGGCGCGCCAGACATCACCGTCTGCGTGACCTGCGAGATGGACCCAGTCGACACACCCAGCGCGCGGGCCTTGTCCTGATCGATGTCCAGGCGCAGCACCTTGACGTTCTCGTTCCAGTTGTCGTTCACGCCGACCGTGTTCGGGTTGGCGCTCATGATGGCCTTGACCTGATCGGCAATCTTGCGCACCCCGCCAATATCAGGGCCCATCACGCGGAACTGCACCGGATACGGCACCGGCGGCCCGTTCGGCAGCAGCTTCACGCGGCCACGCAGATGCGGGAATTGCGACTTCAGCAATCCGATGACGTGTTGCCGCACACCCTCACGCGCCTCCAGCGAAGTGGGCATCACGATGGCTTGCGCCACGTTGGTCTGCGGAAGAATCTGGTCCAGCGGCAGATAGAAGCGCGGCGCGCCGGAGCCGATGAACAGCGTAACGCTGCCAACGTTCTGCTCCTTGCGCATCAGCGCCTCAAAGCGTTTGGCTTCGGTTTCGGTCTGGTTGAAGCTGGAGCCTTCCGGCAACCACAGTTCCACCATCAGCTCCGGGCGGCTGGAATCGGGGAAGAACTGCTTCTCGACATACTTGAAGCCGAACACGCCGAGGCCAAACGCCACCAGCGTGATGACGATCACGGTCTTGCGGTACTCCACGCACCAGTTCACCCAGCCGCGGAAGCGGTTGTAGAACGGCGTGTCGAACAGTTCGTGATGGCCACCGCCTTCCACATGCGATTTGGTCCGCAGCAGCAGGAAGCCGAGGTACGGCACAAACACCACCGCCGCAAACCACGACAGCACCAGCGCCAATGCCGTCACGGCAAAAATGCCGAACGTGTATTCGCCCACCGTCGAGCGCGCGAGCCCCACCGGCAGGAAACCCGTGGCGGTGATGAGCGTGCCGGTCAGCATCGGCATGGCGGTCGAGGTGTACGCGAAGGTGGCCGCCTCCATCTTGGAGAAGCCTTCTTCCAGCTTGCGCACCATCATTTCCACCGCGATGATCGCGTCGTCCACCAGCAGGCCCAGCGCGATGATCAGCGCGCCCAACGAAATCTTGTGCAGCCCGATGTCGAAGATGTTCATGAACAGGAACGTCACCGCCAACACCAGCGGGATCGTCAGGCCCACCACCAGGCCCGGCCACACGTCAATGCGCAGCTTGGGCTTGGTGTGAAGACCCAGCGAGAGGAAACTCACGCCCAGCACGATCACCACGGCCTCGATCAGCACATGCACGAATTCGCCCACGGAGCTCTGCACCGATTTCGGCTGGTTCTGCACCTGCTCCATCTCAACGCCCACGGGCAGCTTCGCGCGGATCTTGTCGACCGTCGCGCGCAAGTCCTTGCCGAGCTGGATGATGTCGCCGCCCTTGGTCATCGAGATGCCCAGGCCGATCACCTCCTTGCCGTTGAAGCGCATCTTGGCGTGCGGCGGGTCCACGTAACCGTGCTTGACCGTAGCGATGTCGCCCAGACGAATGTTTGTCGTGCCGCCGGGGCCGCGCAGCGTCAGGTTCTCCAGATCGCGGATATCCGAGAACTGGCCTGAGAGGCGAATCTGCACGTTGTCGGTGGGCGTGACCAGCACGCCGCTGGGGCCGATGTTGTTCTGCTGGCTGATCTGCGTGGCGATGCTGTTGATGTCCATCCCCATCTGCGCCAGCTTGGCCTGCTGGAACTCGATGTAGATCTTTTCGTCCTGGTCGCCCAGCAATTCGACCTTGGCGACGTTGGGCACGCGCAGCAGTTGCTGGCGGATCGCGTCGGCATAGTCGTTCAGCTGCCGGTATGTAAAGCCATCGGCGGACAGCGCATAGATCGAGCCATACACGTCGCCGAAATCATCGTTGAAATACGGCCCGCGCACGCCCTGCGGCAACGAGGGCGCGATATCGCCCACCTTCTTGCGCACGGTGTACCAGAGCTGCTGCGTTTCCTTGGCGGGCGACGTGTCAGCCAGCTGGAAGGTTACGAGCGTTTCTCCGGGCTTGGAGTAGCTGCGGATCTTCCAGGCGTACGGCACTTCCTGCAGCGCCTTCTCGATCTTGTCGGTCACCTGGCGCGACATCTGCTCGGCCGTGGCGCCGGGCCAGAAGGCCTGCACGACCATCGCGCGGAAGGTGAAGGGCGGATCTTCATCCTGCCCCAGCTTGGAATACGCAAAGATGCCGCCGAGCAACAGCGCCACCAGCAGGAAGCGCGTGAGCGGTTGATGTTCAAGCGCCCAGCGTGACAGATTGAAACGGGAGTGTTCCATACGCGCGAAGGTTGGCGTGTTGGGGCGGAAGCCGGATGCGGCTTACCGGCGCGGCGTGATGGCGGACTGCGCCGACGGCTGATCGGCCGGCGCCATCGGCATCACCTTCTGGCCGGCCTTGAGCAGGTGCACGCCAGCGGTCACGATGGTCTGGCCGGGCTGAAGCCCGCTTGTCACCAGCAGCACGTTGTCGCGCGGCGCGCCCACCGTCACCGGCACGGGCTTTACCGTTTGCGATGCGGCGTCGTACAGCCACACCACGTTCTTGCCTTGATCCTGCAGCAGCGCGCTGATCGGCACGCGCACGCCCATGCCTCCGCTGTCTGCGCCACCGCCGGGCCGCACAAACGTGGCCACTGCCGTCATGCCGAGCCTCAGTTCAGGCGGCGGATTCGGTACCGAAATCTTCACGGTATACGTGCGCGTGAGCGGGTCGGCCGACGGAGCAATCTCGCGTACCTTGGCCGGAATGCTGCGCGACTGATCGGCCCACAACTTGACGCTCACCTCGGGCGATTTGCGCAGCGTATCAACCTGATCCTCAGGGATGCCAACCACGACTTCCTTCTCGGCCGTCTGCGCCACGCGCACGACCGGCTGGCCGGCGGACACCACCTGCCCGACTTCGGCGTCGACGCCCGTCACCACGCCATCGGCGTCGGCTTCAAGCGTGGCATATCCGGCTTGATTCACCTGGTTGCGATAGCCGGCCCCGGCTTGCTCGTAGCGGGCTTGTGCGGCGTCATAGTTGGCTTGATGGCGTTGCTGTTCGGCAGCGCTGATGAAGCCCTTGGCGAACAGCTCGGAATAGCGCTTGAGATCCGCCGCAGCCAGATCACGGTCAGTCTTGGCGGCGGACAACTGCGCCTGGGACGATTGCTGGGCGAGGGCCAGATCGGTCGGGTCCAGCCGCGCGAGCACCTGGCCTTTCTTGACGGTGGCGCCCACGTCCACCAGACGGACGATGATTTTGCCCGGCACGCGGAAGCCCAGGCGCGATTCAATGCGTGGGCGTACGTCGCCTGAGAACTCCGCCGTGCCGGCGCCCTGCTCGCTGGTGACGGTCATGGTGCGCACGGGGCGCACTTCGGGCGCCTTGGGGGCCTCCTTGCTGCATCCGGCCAGCAGCGCCACGCCGATCAACAAGGCGGCCGATGTCGTCATCGGCAATGAACGCCTGCGCGGCCGAGACCGCGTGTCGGAGAAACCGGTGGAGTCGGAATGCGGGTACGGCAAACGCAACGCTGGCATGACACGCTCTCAGTAAATAACTGACCGGTCAGTAATATACCCACGGCAATGCGCAGGGTCAACGACACGGCCGCGTCTGATTGACTTTTCGTGGCGAGGGTGCGGGCAAGGCTTTACGGCATGCTGCACTGCAACGCACTGTAGAATGGCCGCCCTGCTTCAAACCTCACCACGACGGCCCTTTCCGTGACCCCCGACGATTACTGCGCCGACAAAGCGGCCCCGCCCGGCAGCGACGTGTACTACAGCGTATTGTTTCTGGCCCCCGAACGCCGCCGCGCGACTATCGCCCTGGAAGCCGTGCGCCGCGAGCTGGAAGACGCCGTGCGCGATGCGAGCGATCCGGCGGTCGTGCAATCGAAGCTGCAGTGGTGGCGGCAAGAACTGGCGCGGCTGTTTGACTGCCGCCCTGAGCACCCTGCGGCCAAGGCATTGCAGCCGCATCTGGCCCACTACGATATCGGCGCCGTGCATCTGGGTGAATTACTGGCCGGCGTCGAGGCCGATGCCATGCAGAACCGCTATCTGGATTGGCCCAACCTGCGTCGCCACGGCGATCAAGTGGCTGGCGTGGCAGGTCGGCTGACGGCTCGCATTGCCGGACAAACGCATGCGCGCACGCTTGAATTCGCGCGGCTGATGGCGCTGGCCGAGCAGCTCGTCCATTTCGTCCGGAACCTGGGCGAAGACGTGCGCCACAACCGCGTCTATATCCCCGTGGACGAACTGCAGCGCTTCAACGTACCGGCCGCCGATCTGTTCAACCGCCGGTATGCGGAAGGCTTCAAGCCGTTGATGGTGTTTCAGGCCGAGCGTGCCCGCGCAACGTACAAGGAAGCACTGGCCGCGCTGCCGGCAGAGGATCGCCGCGCCCAGCGTTCGGCGCTGATTCGCGGCGTGCTGGCTATGCGCCTGCTCGACGAGGTGGAAGCCGACGGCTTTCAGGTGCTCACGCAGCGGACGGACCTGACGCCGCTGCGCAAGCTGTGGCTGGCCTGGAAGACGCAGATCCGCGCCTGACGCGCCTTATTGCGAAGCCCAGGTCGTGCCAAAAATGCTCGACTGATCGATCCCCGGAAAGTCCACGTACGCCTTCGAGCAATCAAGGTACTGGCTCGGATCGATCGACTGCGTTGGGCTGCCCGTCAATGCCACGCGATTTGCCGTCGATGGGAACAGCGGCAGGTTCGTGTTGCTGAGCGTCAGGTTGGCGTCCGACGACGTCACCGCAATGCTGGCTGGCGTATCGGCAATCACGTTGGTCAGCGACATCCCGAGCGGGAATGCCGGCTCGCCATATCCACCGGTGTTCGCTTCAAAGCCCTGCAACTTCACCCCCGCGCTGCCCTGAATGACCACGTTGTTCAGCGAAATATCGTGGAAATTCGGATACAGCGGCCCGCCCGACGGCACGGCCTTCGTGCTGTAGTACGGCGTGAACAGCAGCGCGTTCGTCGCATCTCGAATGCAGATGTTGGCGTATTGGATGTTGCTGACTTCGCCGCCGCGCGCGTAGTCCGATTTGATGCGCAGGCCCTCTTCCGAATTCCAGAACGCGTTGTCGTAGACCTGCACGTTCGTCACGCCGGCATTCGTTTCGCTGCCGATCGAGATGCCGTGGCCCCAGTAGATATGGTTGTGCGCGATCACGATGCCGTATTTGCGGTCTGATCGCACACCACGGTTGCCATCCACGCCGAACAGGCCCGAGCCGGCCGGCGACGGGTTGGCGCTTCCCTTGAGCGCGATGTCGTCGTCACCGGTGCTGACGTAGTTGTAGGCAAACACGAAGTTCTTCAGGTAGCCATCAAACGAGATGGGCCCGGCTGATGTTGTCGTGCTGCCGGTCGACAACTTGCCCGAGATCGCCTTCGAGGCCGAACCCGGATCAAACGCGTCCGTGTTCTTCACGTTGTCGCGCGTGAACGTCGCACCGGTGTACAGCGGGTTGCCGTTGCCGGCCGGATTCGCAAACGCGGCAAGGTTGGGCGTCTGCACCTTCACACCCCAGACAGTGAGGCCATCGACGCCACTGGGAACGACGTGAAAGTTCGGGCTGTTGCTCAGCGTGACGCGATACAGCGTGAGGTTCTTCGCATAGTTGAAGACCATCAGGCGGAAGTTCGACTGCGATCCGACGCCCGTCGTGCCGTTGTCGACCATGTTGCCGAGATAGGCCAGATCCCACCACGTCATGTTGCGCGCCGGCGATTTTGAATCGACCAGCGTGCCGCCGTTGTCGCAAGGCGTACCGTCAGCCGCTACGGTGCCGGTCTTATACGCGGCATACGTGTTCGAGCAGGTCAGGTCGACCTTCATCAGCGGGTACTTCGCATTCGACGTGACGATTTCTGCGTAGCCTCGGCCATCGATCCGCCCATCGCCAACAACGGCGGAGTTCACGATATTCGTGCCGGTGATCAGCGCCGTGCAGTTGCTGGAGCTACCAGCCTTTGTCGCGCTGACGGCCGTGTTGCCGCAGTACGGCCCTGCCGCGTTAGGCGAATACGCCATGACGTCGCGCGACGCATACAGCGTGACGCCCTTGTCGATCCACAACGTCACACCCGAGGGCAATGTCAGCGGGCCGCTGATGAAGGCGTTGCCCGGACCGCTCGGGTTCACAACAAGACGCACGGCAAACTTGGACGCGCGGTACTGCGATTTCGCAAGCTCTTCGCCAGTCGCACCGGCGATGTTGACGTTGGGAACTGCAGCCGCCGTCTGTGCAGCCGTGGCAGTCGCATCCGCCGCGGCGATGGTTGCACCGACTTCCGCGTCGACCGACGCACCGCACGCATCGAGCGCGGCCTGGATGCGTGCCTGGTCTGGGTTCGCCTTCGCCGTCGTCACTGCAACACCCACGCCAACTGTCGAGGGATCAGCCTCCGGCGGCAGCGCACCGTCCGGCCGGCTCACGAGTGAATTGCTCGCCTGCAGCGTCGCGCAGACCTGCGCATCGGTCGGCAGCGTTGGCTCGGGCGGCAGGTTCGCATCGGTGGTTGCCGTGCCGACCTGGAAGACGGCGGCTGCGGGGCTGCCGGTGCCGGCGCCCGATGTGTTCGACGATGTCGCATCGCCGCCGCCGCATGCCGCCAGCCCGATTGCCGTTGCAACCAGCATCGCTATCAAGCCAGCCGATTGTCGGCGCCGCTTTTTCATTGTCTGCAATGCACTCACGAAGATCTCCTCATTGTTTTTGTGGCCGCCAATCTGGTCGACACACGCCTTTTTGATATATCAGAATCTATTTATTGATATATCAATGGTCAAGGCAGGGTTTTCCCGCGCGTTGCCGTGGCAAGTGCGAAACCCCTTAGAGAAGATCGTTGGAGTTGGGCGGGCTTAACGCCTGCAGAGAGGCAATCTGCCCGCCCGAAAGGCGTAGCTCAGGCTTTGATGAGATCCAGCGGCGCAAACCGGCCCGCCAGCACCGATTGGGAATCCATCCCCCACCAGCGCTCCAGCACCGTGGCGTAAAGCGAGCGGAAATCGACCGACGGGTCGAGATTGCCGCCGCCGTCCAGGCGTTCCAGCACCGGCCCCTGCCCGGCCAGACCGCCCTTTACGCGGCCACCGGCCACGAAATGCGCGGCAGCCGTGCCGTGATCCGTACCGTTGTTCAGGTTCTCACGCGGGCGGCGGCCGAACTCGGAATACGTCACGATCAGCGTGTCGTTCCAGCGGCCCAGCTCCGTCAACGCGCTCTTGAGCGAAGCCATGCCCTCACCCAACTGGCGCAGCAAGTTCGCCTGCGTGCCCTGCTGATTGGTATGCGTATCGAAGCTGCCGAGCGACAGGCACACCACGGCAACATCCGCACCGCCATGGCCTGGCGCCGCCACCACCTGCATCGCCGCCTTGATCGAGTTGCCGAACCCGCCGTCGGGAAAGTGCGTGTGGAACGCAAACTTACCGGACTTTGGACGCAGCCCGTCGGCGGCTTTGACAATGTCCGCCTCGACCTTCAGCACGTGCGCGAGCGTGGCGTTGCCCATCGCGTGGGAAGGCATCGCGAGCTTGGCTTCGTTGAGGAACGCATCGGGATTGGCCAGCGCGACGGCACGTGCGCCGCCGTCGAGGGGGCCAAGATCCGCGCTGCCGATGATCACGCCATCGGCGCCGAACGATGGCGGCACGGGCCGCGCGGCAAACGCACGCGTCAACCAGCCTTCGCGCAGGTATTGATCGGAGCGCGAGGCGGTGTCCCAGATCTCGATCGAGCGAAAGTGCGAAAGATTCGGCTGCGGATACGACAGCCCCTGCACCACCGACAATTCACCCGCCTGCCACAGCGGCATCATCGCCTGCAAAGACGGATGCAGGCCGTAGCGGTCGTCCAGCTGCAGCACCTGCTCCCGCTTGATGGCGATGCGCGGGCGCAGCGCGTAGTACTGCGCGCTCGTGTACGGCACCACGGTGTTCAGCCCGTCGTTGCCGCCCTTGAGTTCAATGAGGATGAGCAGGTTGCCGTAGCCCTTGCGCTTGTCTTGCCCTTGTGCAAAGACAATCCCCGGCACTGCGCCACCCATGCCGAGCATGGCGCCCGCCTTCAGAAAATCGCGACGTTCCATGATGTGTGCTCCTGCAGCGGTGGCGTTACTTCAACTGGTACGCCGGGTCCATCATCAGCGTGCGCAGGTATGCCGTACCGGCCAGCTTGACGGGAATGGGCGCGGTCGGCTCGATCGGCAACACCGCGCGCTGGATTGAGATGCGCGGTGCAAGTTGCGGCGGCTCATCTCCGTCCGCACCGAACTGCGCGAGCCACTTGGCCGAGTTGAACGACACCATCGTCTGCGACTGCGCCAGCTTGAAGCGGCCTTCCTGCCCCATGCCCTTGAGCGCCTGGCCCAGGCCCTGCACGGTGCCGCCCTGCTTCAGGTCTTCGCGCATGGCCGCCACCATCATGCCGGGCTTCTGCTGTTGCGCCTGTTGCTTGGCCGGGGGCGCCTTCATCTCCGTCGAGCGGAACAGTTGATCAAGAAACTGCTTGCGCCCCAACAGCGTGGTCGAGTTGATCCAAGCATCCCCGCCGGGCCAGCCCTTCACGTTGGGCGGTGCCAGCAGGTTCTGCCCGAGCTGCGCGGACTTGATAGCAAACGGCGTCGGGTCGGTGTACTGCACGTTGAACTGCTTGAGCGTGCCGACGATCATCTCCACCGGCGACTTCACCAGCGTCGCGTGCGATTGCGGCGCCCAAAACGCCGGCGTCAAGAACAGCTCGCGCAACGCCACCTTGATGTCGTAGCCGCTTGCCCGGAACGCATCGGCCACGCGCTGCGCCTGTGCCGCATCCACGTCCGGCGAAACGAACTCGTGCCACAGCTTGGTGACGATGAAGTTGGCCGTCTCGGGGCGAGACAGCAGGATGTCGAGCATCTGGTCGCCGTCGTAATCGCCACTCTGGCCAAACACCGTCTTCACGCCCGTGTCGTGAATCTGCGGCCGCCAGACGTAGGCGAAATCGTGCTCGCGGTCGATGCTCCAGCCCGTATAGGTGCGCGCGGCTTCCTTGATGTCCTGCTCGGTGTAATGGCCCTCGCCCAACGTGAACAGCTCCATCACCTCACGCGCGAAGTTCTCGTTCGGCTTGCCCTTGCGGCTTTCGGCCCCGTCCAGGTAAATCAACATCGCCGGGTCTTTGCCGATGGCGTGCAGCATCGTGCCGAAGTTGCCCACGGCGTTCTGGCGCAGCAGCACGTTTTGCCGATACATCAACTGCGCGAACGGCACCTTCTGCGAACTGGAAACGAAGTGGTTGTGCCAGAACAGCGTCATGCGCTCGGTCAGCGGCGATGGCGTCTTGATCATCTCGCCCATCCACCACGCGCGCAGTTCCAGCTCGTGCGCGGCGTTCTTCTGGCGTGCCGCCTTGCGGGCGTCTTCGTCCGGCAGCTTGTTGTACGGGATGATCGGATCGTTCACCCAAGCTGGCGGCGTCTGTGTGGCAACGGTGCCCGTTTGAGCAAGAACGCGGTCGACAGCTTCGCGGTGCGTGAGCCCAGCGTAGGCATCGAGTTCACTCTCGGAAGGCGCAAAGCCGATGCGGGTGAGAAAATAGCGCGCATCGTCGCGGTCCAGGCGCTGCTCATCGGCGGCGGACGCCTTGGCTTGCGTGGTATGGCGATGCGGCTTGTCCTGCGTTGCCGCATGCGCAGTCTGCAGTGAAAGCGCGCCGGCGGTTGCCAGCGCCAAGAAGATCGTGGTGCTACGGATTCGCATGTCGGTCCCCCGAAACGACCCTACTGCCTCGCCGGGACAGCGACTCGCGCGCCTTTCCTCGGCCCTTACCTAGCCGCCACGGTGGTAGATATCCCGCGTGACGTCATAGATGTTCTGACGCAATTGCTTGCGTTCCTCGGGAGACAGCTTGCGTTGCGGAGCCCCACGATCGGCATTCTCTCCACGGCGGTTTTCCATCGCAGCGGCTCGGCGGCTACGTTCCTCGCCCCCGCGGCCGCGCGCCGGACCCTGTCCACCCTTCTTATCAGGCGCGCCGGCGTGCATCGCATGCCCGCCGCCGAAGAAGCCGCCGAATCCGCCAAAGCCACCGCGTTCGCCACGCGCGTGCGCCTGCGAGCCGGCCGCACAGAGGGCAAGAACACAGGTCAACAGCGCCGCGCGCCGCCGAGACATCACCGAGCGTTTCGAAAAAGGAAGTTGAGAAGCCACGTCTTTGTTGCTGGAAACCGATGCGCCATGCATCATTGCGCGACAATCGATAACAGGCAACCGCATTGCACGCCAGTCCCCTCCGCGGGGGTCGACAGACCCCAGACCGTTGCGAGGAACTGCCTGAGCAGTGTAGCTGCGCGTCCTACAGACTGTTCGCGTGACTCGGTAAATAATGTAACCGTCTGTTTCAATTGGGCTTTTCCTGCCTTCTGTTGTCCATTGGGCCCATGTTTTTGTCGTTACCATTAGCGCCATGGAAAATTCCGGTCAAAAGATTCTCGTCGTCGACGACGACCCCCGCCTGCGCGATTTGCTGCGCCGTTACCTCGGGGAACAGGGCTTCACCGTGCTGGTGGCAGAAAACGCCACGGCCATGAACAAACTCTGGCTGCGCGAGCGCTTCGATCTGCTCGTGCTCGACCTGATGATGCCGGGTGAAGACGGCCTGTCGATCTGCCGTCGCCTGCGCGGCGCAAACGATCAGACGCCGATCATCATGCTCACCGCCAAGGGCGAAGACGTAGACCGCATTGTCGGCCTCGAAATGGGCGCGGACGATTACCTGCCCAAGCCATTCAACCCCCGTGAGCTGATCGCGCGCATCCACGCCGTGTTGCGCCGCCGCGGTCCGGCGGAGATTCCCGGTGCGCCGTCTGAGACGCCTGAAACCTTCGCCTTTGGCGATTTCGTGCTCAATCTGGCCACGCGCACGCTCAAGAAAAACGACGAAGAGATCACCCTCACAACGGGTGAATTCTCCGTGCTGAAGGTGTTTGCACGCCATCCGCGCCAACCCCTATCGCGCGAAAAGCTGATGGAAATGGCGCGCGGCCGTGAATACGAAGTGTTCGACCGCAGCCTGGACGTGCAGATTTCGCGCCTGCGCAAGCTGATCGAACCGGACGCCAGCAACCCCCGCTTCATTCAAACCGTGTGGGGCCTGGGCTACGTGTTCATTCCCGACGGCGCCAAGTAAGCATCCGAGCAACCCTTCTTTTCCGCATCCGACTTGCGCATTCCGCGTCCGGCCGCGTTGCGGCGTCTGCTGATCAGTGTGTTTGGTTCGCTGTTCTGGCGAACCTTCATGCTGATCGCATTGCTCATCGCGATCTCTCTGGGCGTGTGGTTCCAGAGCTTCCGTATTTTCGAGCGCGAACCGCGCGCGCAGCAGATCGCCATGCAGGTGGTCAGCGTGGTCAAGCTCACGCGGGCCGCGCTGCTGTATTCCGATCCGTCGCGACGCCGCTTCCTGCTGCTCGATCTGGTGCAGAACGAGGGCATCAAGGTCTACCCGCGCGAGAAGGAAGACGAATACCGCGAGCCGCACACCAACCCGTATCTGACACAGCTCGTCCAACAGGAAATCCGCAACCGGCTCGGCGCCGACGCGGTAATCGCCACGGCCGTCAATGACATCCCCGGTGTGTGGGTGAGCTTCCAGATCGAGGGCGACGACTATTGGGTCGCCATCAGCCCCGACCGTTTCGAGCACGTGCCTGGGTTGCAGTGGCTGTGGTGGTCGATGGCAGCGCTGGTGCTGTCGGTGCTTGGCGCAGCGTTCATTACGTCACGCGTGAACCAGCCGCTCAAGCGCCTGGCCGATACGGCGCGCGCCATCAGTGCGGGCGACGATCCGAAGTCCCTGCCCGAAGGCGGCGGCACCGAAGTGGCGCAGGCGAATCACAGCTTCAACCAGATGGTGCGCGACCTCAAACAGCTTGAGGCCGATCGCGCCGTCATGCTGGCCGGCATCTCCCACGACCTGCGCACTCCGCTTACGCGCCTGCGCCTGGAAACGGAGATGAGCCCCGTCGACGAGCAAACGCGCGAACTGATGGTGGCCGACATCGAACAGATGGACGCGATCATCGGCCAGTTCCTGGACTACGCGCGCCCCAGCGGCGAGATGCTCGAAGACGTGGACCTGACCGAACTCGTGCGCGACACGGCGCCCGTCTACTCCGCACACGACGATATCGACCTGACGCTCAAGCTCGCGCCCGAGGCCATCGCCCGCTGCAACCGCATGGAAACGCAGCGCATTCTCGACAACCTGATCGAAAACGCACGACGCTACGGCAAGACCCCCGGCACGAACCGCGCCGAGATCACCGTCAGCACGTTCCTGCAAGGCAACGAAGTTGTATTGTGCGTAGCCGATCGCGGTGCGGGTGTGCCAACGGATCAGCTTGCGCTGCTCACACGGCCGTTCTACCGCCTTGAATCGGCACGCAGCGAAGCCAAGGGCGCCGGGCTCGGCATGTCGATCGTCAATCGCATCTTGCAGCGCAGCGGCGGCTGCCTCCTTCTTGAGAACCGCACGCCGCCTGAGACGGGGCTGCTCGTGAGCGCGTGTTACGCGCGCGCCTGATCCGGCACCCGGCCTCGATCTCCTCGGGCATATCCCCTGCTTCCCACCGCTGTCATGCGCCGCCGATAAGGTGCGGCGGCAGGCAGCACTATGGCCGGCGTTGAGAATATCAATTGGCCGGTTTCGAGTTCATCGCCAATACTCCAGCCGCCAGGCTGCGCGCCTGCGCGTTCTTCGTCTCCGTCCGATTCCCCCGTCGGACCCGGGCGGCCGGTGAGCGTGTGTCTGCAAGTCCCCGTTTGGGTTCCGCACCCATTGCCACACAACTCCAGGAGAAGCTCATGAAGACCATTGGTGACAAGCTCGAACCGTTCAAGGTCGTCGGCGTCAAGCCCGGGTTCAACAATCACGAGGAGAATGGCCAGTCGGCGTTTGAAGACATCACCGAGACCTCGTTCCCAGGCAAATGGAAAGTCATCTTCTTCTATCCGAAGGACTTCACCTTTGTCTGCCCCACCGAAATCGTTGCCTTCGCCAAACTGAACGACGACTTTGCCGATCGAGACACCATCGTGCTCGGCGGTTCGACCGACAATGAATTCGTCAAGCTCGCATGGCGCCGTGAGCACAAAGATCTGAACAAGCTGAATCAGTGGTCATTTGCGGATTCGACCGGCGCGCTGGTCGACCAGCTTGGCGTACGCGAGCACGAAGCCGGCGTTGCGTTGCGCGCCACCTTCATCGTCGACCCGGACAACGTGATCCAGCATGTGTCGGTCAACAACCTGAACGTGGGCCGCAATCCTGACGAAGTGCTGCGCATTCTCGACGGTCTGCAGACGGACGAGCTGTGCCCGTGTAACCGCGCGGTTGGCGGCGCGACGCTGTAACGGCCACGCAACGCCCTCCGAAGCCGAAGCCCGCCCTTGCGCGGGCTTTATTTTTTCGCTGCCGCTGATAGGAGAAATCGATGGAATTTCTGCAGACAATCAAGGGCCGGATTCCCGACTACGCCAAAGACATCCGCCTGAACCTGGATGGCACAATCGCGCGCTCGTCGCTGGAGGGCAATGACGCGGTGGGCGTCGCGTTGGCGGCCGCTTTCGCCACGAAGAGCAAAGTGCTGACCGACGCCATCCGCAATGCCGGCGTGCTCTCGCCCGAGGAGGTGAATGGCGCGCTGACCGCCGCCGCCCTCATGGGCATGAACACCGTCTGGTATCCGTACGTCGAGATGGCCGACGACTCCGACCTTGCGCAGCAGAAGGCGGAATTGCGCATGAACGCCTACGCCAACAACGGCGGCGTCGACAAGCGCCGCTTTGAGATGTATGCCCTGGCCGCTTCCATCATCGGGAAGTGTCATTTCTGCATTAAATCGCACTACGACTTGCTGAAGAATCACCAGGGGATGAGCGCGCAGCAATTGCGGGATGTTGGTCGCATCGCGGCCGTGATCAACGCAGCGGCGCAGGTCATCGCGGCCGAATAGCTACGCCGATTCCGCAAACGAAAACGGCAGCCCGGATCGCTGCGGTGCTGCCGTTTGCCTCGGCGTCATACCAACGCGAACTCAGTCTTGATCGGCGGCTTCTGCGCGATAGATCAACACCACGGCCTGCGCGACGATACCTTCCTCCTTGCCTTCAAAACCAAGCTTCTCGTTGGTCTTGGCCTTGACGTTGCACCGCTCGGGCGCGATGCCCAGGTCCTCTGCGAGGTTGGCGACCATGCCTGGCACATGTGGCGCCAGTTTCGGCTTCTGCGCAATGACGGTTGCGTCGACATTGCCGACCGCATAGCCCGCCTTGTGCACGCGGCGCACAGCTTCGCGCAGCAGCACACGGCTGTCGGCGCCGGCAAACGCCGGATCCGTGTCGGGAAAATGCCGGCCGATGTCGCCCAGGCCGGCGGCGCCGAACAACGCGTCGGTAATCGCATGCAGCAGCGCGTCAGCATCGGAGTGGCCGAGCAGGCCGCGGGTGTGCGGAATCTCCACGCCGCCCAGGATCAGCTTGCGGCCCTCCACCAGCGCGTGCACGTCGTAGCCCTGGCCAATGCGGATGTCCATCCAGTTCATGCTTGCGGTGCCTCGTTGGGTTGTGCGTTCTGCGCGAGGATGGCCTCGGCGAGCGCGAAATCGTCGGGATACGTCACTTTGAAGTTGCGCAGCGCACCCGGCACAAGCAGCGGCGGATGGCTGGCGGCTTCAATCGCGCTGGCTTCGTCGGTGACGATGCGATGTTGCGACAGCGCTTCCCGCAAGGCGCGCTCCAGCAGGCCAAGCGGAAACATCTGCGGCGTCTGCGCTTGCCACAGGCCATCGCGCGGCACGGTCGCGCCGATGTGCTGGGCTGCATCGGCACGTTTGAGCGTGTCAGCCACGGGCAGTGCAAGGATGCCCCCCGCAGCTTGCGTGCCTTCGGCCTCTACAGCCGCAACCAAACGTGCGATCAGGGCGGGCGTCAAGCCAGGGCGCGCCGCGTCGTGCACGAGCACCCAATCGTCATCGTGCGCACCCAGACCACGCAACGCCGCCAACCCGTGGGCGACGGATGCGTGGCGCGAATCGCCACCGCAATCGACCTCCACAAGCTGCGGCGCGTCGAAACCGCCGTCGGGAAAGCGCTGCACAAGCGGCTGTGCGCCGGGCGTCGTCACCACAAGCACGGCATCGATTTCGGGGCTGGCCAAGAACGCCTGAGCCGTGTGCCACAGCATCGGCCGCCCGGCGATCACCTGATATTGCTTAGGCAGATCGCCGCCGGCGCGCGAGCCGGTGCCGGCCGAGGGAATCAGCGCAAAACGGCGTCGGCCGGGGAGGGAAATCGACATGACAGGCGGAAATGTGAACGTGGGCGCGGCATTTGCGTGGTTTTGGTGCTCGTCAAGCGCGCGGCTGGCGCGGATTTTATAATAGCGGTCTGCGTCACGACACCCCGCCTGCAAATGCCGGCGGGGTGTCGTGCTTTGTCTTGCAGTCGTGCCCCACAGAACCTGACACCTCATGTCCGATTTTTCGCTCTCCGCCCTGCCCGCCGTCAAACCGGGCTCGCGCTTCGTCTTCAGCGGCCTGCAGGGCGCGGCAGACGCCCTGCTGCTTGCGCGCTATCTGGAGCAGCATCGCGCCGCCGTGCCGATGCTGGCGGTGGTTTGCGCCAATGCCGTCGACGCCCAGCGCCTGGCGGAAGAGCTGCGCTGGTTTGCCCCGCAGGCGCGCGTGAAGCTGCTGCCGGACTGGGAAACGCTGCCATACGACAATTTCTCGCCGCACCAGGACTTGATCTCCGAGCGGCTGGCGACGCTGCATGACCTGCAGAACGGTGCGTGCGACATCCTGCTCGTGCCGGCCTCCACGGCGCTGCAACGCGTGGCGCCCCCGTCATTCCTGGCCGCCTACACGTTCTTCTTCAAGAAGGGCGAAAAGCTGGACGAGGCCGCGCTGAAAGCGCAATTCACGCTGGCCGGCTACGAGCACGTCAGCGCCGTGATGCGCCCGGGCGAATATTCCGTGCGCGGCGGCCTGATCGACTTGTTCCCGATGGGCTCGCCGTTGCCATATCGGCTCGACCTGTTTGGCGACGAAATCGAGACCATCCGCTCGTTCGACCCCGACACGCAGCGCAGCCTCTACCCGGTGAATGAAGTCCGCCTGCTGCCGGGCCGCGAATTTCCGATGGACGAGGCCTCGCGCACCGCCTTCCGCGGACGCTGGCGCGAGGTGTTCGAAGGCGACCCGACGCGCTCGCCCATCTACAAGGACATCGGCAACGGCGTGCCCAGCGCCGGCATCGAGTATTACCTGCCGCTGTTCTTCGAAGAAACCGCGACGCTGTTCGACTACCTGCCCGGCGCCACGCATCTCGCCTTCGTGGGCGACATCGAAGGCGCGGTGCGCCGCTTCTGGGCCGACACCACGCAGCGCTACAACTTCATGCGCCACGATCGCGAACGGCCGCTGCTGCAGCCGTCGGCGCTGTATCTGGATGAAGAGGCGTTCTTCGTCGCTGCCAAGCCGCACGCTCGCCTGGTGTTGCGCGCCGAGCCCGGCGATGCACCGCTTTCGCTGCCGTTGCCGAACGTTGCCGTCAACCGCCGCGCAGAAGACCCGCTGGTCAATCTCGAATCGTTCCTGATGCGCAGCAATTGCCGCGTGATGATCTGCGCAGAATCCGCAGGCCGTCGCGAGACGCTTGCGCAAATGCTTGCCGCCAGCGGCCTGCACCCCGAAGGCGTCGCGGACTTTGCCGACTTGCTGAGCGGCGATGCCAAGTTCGTGCTGGGCGTGGCCCCGCTGTACCAGGGCTTCATCCTCGGCGACGAACGCATCGCGCTCATCACCGAGACCGAGCTGTACGCGCAAACCGTGCGCCGCGCCGGTCGCCGCAAGCAGGAACAGGCCACCGCCGTCGATTCGATGGTGCGCGATCTGGCTGAGTTGAAGATCGGCGATCCGGTGGTGCACAGCGAACACGGCATCGGCCGCTATCAGGGGCTGGTGTCCATCGACATGGGCAACGGTGAGGAAGAATTCCTGCACCTCGATTACGACAAGGGCAGCAAGCTCTACGTGCCGGTGCATCAGTTGCACGTGATCTCGCGCTACTCGGGCGCCGATCCGGAAACCGCGCCGCTGCATTCGCTGGGTTCAGGCCAATGGGAAAAGGCCAAGCGCAAGGCGGCGCAGCAGATTCGCGATACGGCCGCCGAACTGCTGAACCTGTACGCGCGACGCGCGTTGCGCCAGGGCTTCGCCTTCCCGCTCACGCCCGAGGATTACGCCACCTTTGCCGAGAGCTTCGGCTTTGACGAAACCCCCGACCAGGCTGCCGCCATCGCCGCTGTGATCGCGGACATGACGTCGGGCAAGCCGATGGATCGCCTCGTCTGCGGTGACGTCGGCTTCGGCAAGACGGAAGTCGCGCTGCGTGCCGCATTTGTTGCGGTGATGGGCGGCAAGCAGGTTGCCATCCTCGCACCGACCACGCTGCTGGCCGAACAGCACTACCAAACGCTGGTCGACCGCTTTGCCGATTGGCCGGTGCGCATTGCCGAGATTTCGCGTTTCAAGAACAAGAAAGAGATCGACACCGCGATCGAAGCCATCAACGCCGGCACCATCGACATCGTGATCGGCACGCACAAGCTACTCTCGCCGGATGTGAAGTTCAACCGGCTGGGGCTCGTCATCATCGACGAGGAACACCGCTTTGGCGTGCGCCAGAAAGAAGCGCTCAAAACATTACGCGCCGAGGTGGACGTGCTCACGCTCACGGCCACGCCGATCCCGCGCACGCTGGGCATGGCGCTGGAAGGCTTGCGCGATTTCTCGGTGATCGCCACTGCGCCGCAAAAGCGCCTGGCCATCAAGACGTTCCTGCGCCGCGAGGAAGACGGCGTGCTGCGCGAAGCCATCCTGCGCGAGTTGAAACGCGGCGGCCAGGTCTATTTCCTGCACAACGAAGTCGAGACCATCGAGAATAAGCGCGCCAAACTCGAAGACCTGATTCCGGAAGCGCGCGTGGTGGTCGCCCACGGTCAGATGCACGAGCGCGAACTGGAGCGCGTGATGCGCGATTTCGTGGCCCAGCGCGCCAATATCCTGCTGTGCACGACGATCATCGAAACCGGCATTGACGTGCCGACCGCCAACACGATCCTGATCCATCGCGCAGACAAGTTCGGCCTGGCGCAGTTGCACCAGTTGCGTGGCCGCGTCGGGCGCTCGCACCACCAGGCGTATGCGTATTTGCTGGTGCACGATGTGGATGGCCTGACCAAGCAGGCACAACGCCGTCTTGAAGCCATTCAGCAGATGGAAGAACTCGGTGCGGGCTTCTACCTGGCGATGCACGATCTGGAAATCCGTGGCGCCGGCGAGGTGCTGGGCGACAAGCAATCGGGTGAAATTTCCGAGATCGGTTTCCAGCTCTACACCGACATGCTCAACCAGGCGGTGAAGTCGCTCAAGGCCGGCAAGGAACCCGATTTGATGGCGCCGCTTGCGGCCACAACCGAAATCAACCTTGGCACGCCCGCCCTGCTGCCCCAGGACTACTGCGGCGATGTGCAGGAGCGCCTGTCGCTGTACAAGCGCCTGGCCAACTGCGAAAGCGGCGAGACCATCGACAACATTCAGGAAGAGCTGATCGATCGTTTCGGCAAGCTGCCGCCGCAGGCGCAGTCGCTCATCGAAACGCACCGGCTGCGCATTGCGGCCGCGCCGCTGGGCATTCGCAAGATCGACACGGGCACGAACGCCGTCACGCTGCAGTTCATACCGAACCCGCCGGTCGATGCCATCAAGATCATCGATCTCGTGCAGAAGAACCGGCAGATCAAGCTGGCGGGGCAAGACCGTCTGCGTATCGAGAACATTCCGGCCGAATTCGGCGCGCTGGCGCAGACCATTCGCCATGCCATGCGGCAATTGACGTGATCCGGTAGGATCGGCCGATCAGAACAAGGACACCACCATGAGCACCGCCCCCACACCGTTCTCCACCCTCGACTGGACGAACAAGCTCGTCAGCATCGACACCACCAGCCGCGGCTCCAACCTGGCACTGATTGAAACCGTGCGCGACTACCTGCGCGGCGTCGGTCTCGAATCGCATCTTTCGCACAACGACGATGGCAACAAGGCCAACCTGTTTGCCACGATTCCGGCAGCGGACGGCAGCGTGCAAGGCGGCATTGTGCTGTCGGGCCATACCGATGTGGTGCCGGTGGATGGCCAGAAATGGGATAGCAACCCGTTTGCGCCGGAAGTGCGCGATGGCAAGCTTTACGGACGCGGCACGTGCGACATGAAGGGCTTCATCGCTTCGTCGTTGGCGCTGGTGCCGTCGCTGCTGCAGGGCAGACTGCGCGAGCCTGTGCACTTCGCACTGTCATATGACGAGGAAGTCGGCTGCGTGGGGGCCCCGCGCATGATCGAAGACCTGATCGCGCGCGGCATCAAGCCCGCCGGCTGCATCGTCGGCGAGCCCACCGCCATGCGCCCGATCGTCGCGCACAAGGGCATCAACGCCTACCGCTGCCGAGTGCACGGACGCGCTGCGCATTCGTCGCTCACGCCACAGGGCGTCAACGCCATCGAATACGCCGCGCGCATCATCTGTTTCGTGCGCGACCTGGCCGATGAATTCCGCGCCAAGGGCCCGTTCGACGATGCATTTGACGTGCCGTTCACCACGGCATCGACCGGCCTCATCAACGGCGGTATCGCGCTGAACACGATCCCCGCGCTGTGCGAGCTGGTATTTGAGTTCCGCAACCTGCCGGGCGTGGATGCGCCGGCCATCCGCGCGCGCGTCGAGCACTACGTGCGCGAAACCATCGAGCCCGCCATGCAGCGCGAGCACCCGGATGCCCGCATCGAACTCGACGAGATTGCCGCCGCGCCCTCGCTGGACGCATCCGAGCAAGCCGCCATTACGCAGCTTGTGCGTGTGCTGACTGAAGACAACGACAAACGCAAGGTCGCCTATGGCACTGAAGCCGGTCTCTTCCAGCGCGCCGGCATTCCGGCCGTGCTGTGCGGCCCGGGCAACATCGAACAGGCGCACAAGGCCAACGAATACGTCGAACTCGCCCAGCTCGACGCGTGCGACCGCTTCCTCGCCAAGGTGGCGCGCAGCCTGATGGTCGAAACCGCGTCCGCCTAACGCTTACACTGCAACGCCTCACCTTTTGGTGGGGCGCATTCCGCCCGGGGCGTTCGCTACAATAGCGGGCTTCCCCGGCGCCGAACTGCCCGCTCCCCGCTCCTGCCACTCCATGCCCGTCATTCTGCAAAGCCTGTCGCCGCTGTCCACCGGCGACATTGAATCCATCCGCAGCCTGTTTGGCAGCGCCGCTTACGAGATGCGCGCGCCCAACGTCGCCGCCATCGAATGGGTGCACGAACTGCCCAGCGAATTGCGCGTCCAGCTTGATGCCATCTGCGCCAACCTGAAGATGGACTACGCGTGGATTCCCGACGAATGGACGTTCGGCGATTTTCGCGTGCTGGCGATGGACATGGATTCCACGCTCATCACCATCGAGTGCATCGACGAGATTGCGGATTTCTGCGGGCTCAAGCCGCAGGTGGCGGCCATCACCGAAGCGTCGATGCGGGGTGAGATCAAGGATTTCAACGAGAGCCTGACGCGCCGCGTCGAACTGCTCAAGGGCCTGGATGCGAGCGTGCTGGAGCGCGTCTACGCCGAGCGCCTGCAGCTCTCCCCGGGTGCCGAAAAGATGCTCAAGGCCGTACAAGCGCTGGGCATCCGCACGCTGCTGGTATCCGGCGGCTTCGAATTCTTCACCTCACGCCTGCAGGAGCGCCTGGGCCTGGACCGCACTCGCGCCAACACGCTGGAGATCGTCGATGGCAAGCTCACCGGCCGCGTTATGGGCGAGATCGTCAATGCGGATGTGAAGGCGCAGACGCTCAAGGCGTTCTGCCAGGATCTGGGCGTATCGCCGCACAACGCCATCGCCATGGGCGACGGCTCGAACGATCTCAAGATGATGGGCGTAGCCGGTCTGTCGGTCGCGTTCCGCGCCAAGCCCATCGTGCAGGCGCAGGCCGACGTGGCGTTCAACGTTGTCGGCCTGGATGGGCTGTTGAATCTGTTCCCGCAGCAGTAAGCCGCGATGGCGACTCGCCAACCTGCCCGCAGAAAACTCGCACCGGTGGTGCGAGAAACGGTGGATGCGCGGGATTACGCGGCCCTGCTCACCGAGGTCAGGGCGCGCATTCAGGCTGCGCAATATGCTGCCCTACGGGCGGTCAACAAAGAACTGGTGGGCCTGTATTGGGACATCGGACAGCTGATCGTGGCGCGGCAGCAAACCGACGGTTGGGGTAAAGCTGTCGTGCAGCAACTCGCTGCAGACCTGCAGGCGAGCTTTCCTGGCACGGGCGGTTTTTCAGCATCCAACCTGTGGCGGATGAAGGGATTCTTCGAGACCTACCGCGACGCAACAAAACTCGCACCACTGGTGCGAGAAATCGGCTGGAGCCATAACCTGCTTATCCTTGAGCGCTGCAAAGACGCTCAAGAGCGCGAGTTTTACCTGCGCATGACTCGCAAATTCGGTTGGTCAAAGAGCGTTCTAGCCCATCAGATCGATAACCAGAGCTACGAAAAATCACTCCTCGGCCAGACCAATTTCGACAAGGCGCTGACGCCAACCCTGCGCGCGCAAGCCAAGCTGGCGGTAAAAGACGAATACGCCTTTGATTTTCTCGAGCTCGGCGATCAGCATAGCGAACGGGAGCTGGAGCGCGCGCTGATCACCCGCATCGAAGATTTCCTGCGAGCGATGGGCGGAATGTTTGCCTTCCTGGGAAGCCAATACCGGCTCGAAGTAGATGGCGACGAGTATTTCATCGACCTGTTGCTTTTCCACCGCCGCTTGCGCTCGCTGGTCGCCATCGAACTGAAGATCGGCAAGTTTGAACCCGAGTTCGTCGGCAAGATGCAGTTCTACCTCGCAGCCCTCGACGAACGGGTTCGCCAGGAGGACGAGAACCCGTCGATCGGCATCATCCTGTGCAAGGAAAAGAAGCGCACCATCGTCGAATACGCACTGCGCGATGCAAGAAAACCGATTGGCGTCGCGACATACGCCATCACCAAGAGCTTGCCGAAGGAGTTGCAGGACCAGTTGCCTTCACCCGAAACCATTGCGCGCCTGCTTGAAACCCTGTAGCCGCGGCCATCAAAAACGGGGTGACACGATCGAATCGCACACCCCGCCATCGCCGCCCTCCGAAACTTGAAAGGTCAAGCTCGCAGGTGCGTCTCCATCGCCTGCTTCAAATCCGCAATCAAATCACGCGGATCTTCCAGCCCGATATACAGCCGCACGAAACCGCCCGCGTTCTCCCAATCGGCCGGTGGCCAGGCGGTCGCCGTGCGCATCGACGGGATGTTGTACGGCAGCGCCAGGCTGTGCGCCCCGCCCCACGAAAAGCCGATCGCAAAGTAGCGCAGGCCTTCGATAAAGGCATCGATCTGCGCCTGCGAATAGCGTTCGTGGAACACGATCGAGAACAATCCGCTCGCGCCGGTAAAGTCGCGCTTCCAGTTTTCGTGGCCCGGACAATCGGGCAGCGCCGGATGAAGCACGCGCACGACTTCGGGGCGGTCAGCCAGCCATTCGGCCACTTCGCGGGCGTGCGCGTCGTGCGCAGCCAGACGCGTCGGCAGGCTCGGCAGGCCGCGCAGCACGAAATAGCAGTCGTCCGCCGAAACGCCCCAGCCCATGCGCATGCGCGTGGCAAGCAGCTTGTGGTGCAGCGCCTCATCGTTGGTGATGGCAGCGCCCATGAGCACATCGCTGCCACCGGATTGGTATTTGGTCAGCGCCTGTACGGAGATGTCGATGCCGTGTTCAAACGGCTGGTAGTAAACGCCGCCGCTCCAGGTGTTGTCGATGGCGGTGACGGCGCCGGCCTTGCGCGCCACCTCCGCGATGGCCGTGCAGTCGGGCACTTCCATCGTCACGGAGCCCGGCGCTTCGAGCCACACGAGCTTGGTGTTGTGACGCATCAGGTCGGCAATGCCGGCGCCGATCATCGGGTCGTAGTAGCGCACGGTGATACCGAACTGGCGCGCCATCCATTCGCCATGGTCACGGTTTGGGCCGTAGGCGTTGTCCGGGATCAGCACATCGTCGCCGGATTTGATCAGCGAGAAGTACACCAGCGAAATCGCCGCCAGCCCCGACGGGAACAGCAGCGTGTGCGAGCCGCCCTCGATCTGCGCCAGCGCTTGGCACAGCGCGTCGGAGGTCGGCGTGGCATGCAGGCCGTAGCGCCAGTGCACCACGCTACCGCTGCCGAAGGCGCGCATGTCGGCGAGGTTCTTGAACACCACTGTCGAAGCGCGATGCGTGGCATGCGAGAACGCCGTGAAGCCCGGCGGAATCTGCAGTTCCGGATGGACAGCCTGGGTCGCGGGAAACATGGGCGGGAGCTTGGTGTCGTCGTTCACGAGGTTTCCTGTTTGATGGCGTATGAGCGATTTCCGGCCGCTTACCAGTGCGCGCTTGATCGCGTTGGACTGCTGGACGGTGGCGCAATCTGACCCGGCGCAGCGGGCACCAGCGGCGTCATTGGCGTTGCGGGCACTGCGGCATTGCTGTTGGCTGCGGCATCGTATGGCGGAATCACCACCACCGCGACGGGCCGCAGCACAAAGGGCAACGTGTGGCCGTCGTGGGCCACGTCCGTCCACGTGCCGCGCACAATGCCGTGACCGTCGATGGCGCCTTCCCAGGTGCCGGTGACGTGCGTACCGTCATCGGACTCCTCCATAAGAAAGCCGCCGTTTTCGTATTCGCCGGTCACCAGGCGCACGCCGGCCGCGTCGCCCGCAACGTATTCGCCGTGGACGCTGTCGATTTCACCGGTCTTGCGGCCAAGGCGCATGCGGATCGGCATGTCGCCGATCACGCCGGTATAGACGGGATATTTCGCGTAGTCGGGCTGCGGTTGCAGCAAACGGGGCGGCGCGGTCTGGGCGGAGAACCCGTTGTCGCCCTTCCCGGCCTGAGCGCGGCGCTTGTCGCCATCGGCAATGGCGCGGTTCAGGCCGAGGTCACCCGGCTGCACGTTGGCGCTGCCGGTCGACACGTCGTAGCCGTTGTTGGCGGCCGGCGTCTGCGCGGACACCGGCGCCACGCCTGCGGCCAGCATCAGCGCGAGCAGCGCGCCGACGGGCCGAATCAGACGTTCAATCGAGAAAATGCGTTCAGATGCGCTCGAACACCGCCGCAATGCCTTGTCCTCCACCAATACACATGGTCACCAGCGCGTAGCGACCACCGATGCGCTGCAACTCGTGCAACGCCTTGACCGTGATGAGCGCACCCGTTGCGCCGATCGGGTGGCCGAGCGAGATGCCCGAACCGTTCGGGTTGACCTTGGCTGGGTCGAGACCGAGTTCCTTCGTCACCGCGCAGGCTTGGGCAGCAAATGCCTCGTTGGCTTCGATCACATCCAGATCGTTGACCGACAGGCCTGCGCGTTCCAGCGCCTTGCGCGTAGCCGGCACGGGGCCGATACCCATGATCTTCGGATCCACGCCAGCGTGGCCGTACGACACCAGCCGCGCCAACGGCTTGAGGCCGCGCTTCTCCGCCTCCGAGCGCTCCATCAGCACCAGCGCGGCAGCCGCGTCATTCAGGCCCGAAGCGTTGCCTGCCGTGACCGTGCCGTTCTCTTTCGTGAAGACCGGCTTCAGCTTGGTCATGTCGTCGATGGTCGCGTCGTGGCGGACGTGCTCATCGGTATCGAACTGGATATCGCCCTTGCGCGACTTGATCGTCACCGGAACGATCTGGTCTTTGAAGTAGCCGGCCTGGATGGCGCGCGATGCACGCTGGTGGGATTCCAGCGCGGTCTGGTCTTGCTGCTCGCGGCTGATACCGAATTCGCGGGCGACGTTCTCCGCCGTCACTCCCATGTGCATAGCGTGGAACGGGTCGTGCAGCGCGCCAAGCATCATGTCGACCATCTTGGCATCGCCCATGCGCGAACCCCAGCGGGCAGCGGGTGCAAGGTACGGCGCACGACTCATGCTTTCTGCACCGCCGGCTATGGCAACGTCGGCGTCGCCCAGCAGAACGGTTTGCGCGGCGCTCACCACGGCCTGCAGGCCCGAGCCGCACAGGCGGTTGACGTTGAATGCGGGGGTTTCGGCCGACACGCCGCCGTTCACCGCAGCCACGCGCGAGAGATACATGTCGCGCGGCTCGGTGTTGATCACGTGGCCAAACACCACGTGGCCAACGTCTTCGCCCTTCACACTTGCGCGGGCCAGCGCCTCGCGCACGACGAGCGCGCCCAGTTCGCACGGCGCCACATCCTTCAGGCTGCTGCCAAACGTCCCGATTGCGGTGCGAACGCCGCTGACCACCACCACTTCACGTGCCATTGCTGTCTCCTGTGCCATCGAAATTGGATGGCGGTCAGTATAAACGCACGACCGTTCGCAAATTTTAGGTACGACTACCTAAGGGGATTAGACTTCGCCCCACAAGTCGTGACCATCGGCACCGGTAATCTTGACTGACACGAAATCGCCCGCCTTGTAGCGCTTGTAAGGCTTCGACGGCGGCGCGATATAGACCAGGCCGTCAATCTCCGGCGCATCCGCCGACGAACGGCCGATGCCGCCGTCCTGATTAACCTCATCCACGAGCACACGCAGCGACTTGCCAACCTTGCGCTGGAGGCGGCGCGCAGACACGCGCTCGGCGACTTCCATGAAGCGCGCGCGGCGCTCCTCGCGCACCTCGTCGGGCAGCGCGCCCGGCAGGTCGTTGGCGGTGGCGCCTTCGACCGGCGAATACGCGAAGCAACCCACGCGGTCCAGCTCGGCCTCGGCGATGAAGTCGAGCAGCGTTTGGAACTCTTCTTCCGTTTCACCCGGGAAGCCCGCAATGAACGTGCTACGGATGGTCAACTCCGGGCAGATCTCGCGCCAGGCGCGGATGCGGTCCAGCGTTTTCTCGGCGTTGGCCGGGCGCTTCATGCGCTTGAGCACGTCTGGGTGGGCGTGCTGCAGGGGCACGTCCAGATACGGAAGGACCTTGCCTTCGGCCATCAGCGGCATCACCTCATCGACGCTCGGGTACGGGTAGACGTAATGCAGGCGCACCCAGGCGCCGTACTGCGACGCCAACTCGCCAAGCGCGCCGACCAGCTCGGTCATGCGCGTCTTCAGCGGGCGGCCATTCCAGAAGCCCATGCGGAATTTGACATCGACGCCATAAGCGCTGGTGTCCTGCGAGATGACGAGCAGCTCCTTTACGCCGGCCTTCAGCAGGTTTTCCGCCTCCAGCATCACTTCGGCCACCGGGCGCGAAACGAGATCGCCGCGCATCGACGGGATGATGCAGAAGCTGCAACGGTGGTTGCAGCCCTCGGAAATCTTCAGATATGCGTAGTGCTTGGGCGTGAGCTTGATGCCCTGCGGCGGAACCAGATCGATGAACGGGTCGTGGGGCTTGGGCAGGTGCGTGTGCACCGCTTCCATCACTTCGCCCAGCGCATGAGGGCCGGTCACGGCCAGCACCTTCGGGTGCACGTTGGTGATGATGTCTTGCCCTGCGGCGTCCTTCTTGGCGCCCAGGCAGCCGGTCACGATCACCTTGCCGTTCTCCGCCAGCGCCTCGCCAATCGCATCCAGGCTTTCCTGCACGGCCTCGTCGATGAAGCCGCAGGTGTTGACGACCACCAGGTCCGCCCCGCCGTACGTGCCGGAGATCTCATACCCCTCCGCACGCAGTTGGGTGATGATCTGCTCGGAATCGACCAAGGCCTTGGGACAACCGAGACTGACGAACCCCACCTTGGGGCTCTGGGTACTGACGTCGGACATGGGAACAACCTGATGTGGGAGAGGATTTGCGCGGTGCACACAGGGTGTGCCGCGCGGTTGCGTATTTTAACCGTTCGCCGCGCCTGGGCGGCCAAGCCGAAGCTGCATCTGTTCAATCACGCGCTCGATTTCCAGCGCGTCCTGCAGCCGGCGGATCGCATCGTGCAGTTCCGCGGCCTGCGGCCACGTCCGCTTCAGATAGCTCAGCCAGAGTTTGACGCGGCCATGCTCATGCTTGGCCGAGATACGCGCATGCAGCTTTTTCAGATAATCGGCGAGATAGCCCAGCACAACCGGCCATTCCGCCGCAGACGGCGCTTGGTCCATCTGCCCGCGAATGCGCCGGGCCAGAAACGGGTCAGACACGGCGCCACGCCCGATCATCACGTCATTGCAGCCGCTGACGGCCCGGCAGCGCTCCCAATCGGCCACGGTCCAGACTTCGCCATTGGCAGTCACGGGGATGCTCACGGCGTCGGCGATGCGTGCAATCCAGTCCCAATGGGCGGGAGGACGGTAGCCGTGGTCGCGCGTGCGGGCATGCACGACGAGCGATTCGGCACCGCCTTCCGCCAGGGCCGTCGCACAATCAATCGCCCGGGAAGTATCGGAAACGCCGAGCCGCATCTTCGCCGTCACCGAAATGTTGGCCGGCACGGCGGCTCGCACGGCGTGCACGATGTCGTACAGCACTTCCGGCGTGGCGAGCAGCATGGCGCCGCCGCCGTGCCGGTTCACGACCTTGGCCGGGCAACCGAAGTTGAGGTCGATGCCATGCGGCGTGAGAGTCGCCGCGTATGCCGCATTGTGGGCCAGCCATTCCGGATCGCTGCCGAGGAGCTGGATGGTCATCGGCGTGCCGCTGGCGGTATAGCCGCCGTTGCCGATCTCAGGAGTCTCACGTTCGTACGTGCGCGCGGGCAGCAACGAGCCCGTCACCCGGACGAACTCCGAGACGCATCCGTCATAGCCGCCAGCTTGGGTCAGCACGTCGCGCATGACGTAATCCGCGACCCCTTCCATCGGGGCAAGCAAAAGACGGCTCATGCGAAAACGGAAGACGGCCGGCGCACAAGCCGGGAGCGAACATCAAACATGGGAGACCGAAGCGGGAATCGTGATGGTCGGTGAGGCGTACACCTCACCCGAAAGCCGAGCATTTTACCTCGCCGCCCTCACCCGCGCGCACCCAACAAAAAAGGCGAACCGCCACGCGATTCGCCTTTTTTCCAGCCCGCCGAACTTACTTCTTTTCGGGCGGCTGGTTGAACGGGAATGTCCCGAACATGTTCTTGGCTTGGCTCTGCATCTGCTCCTGCATCTGCACGAACAGGTTTTTGCTCTGCTCGATGTAGTTGCTCATCATGCCTTGCATCATCGGCCCCTGCATGTTCATGAATTGCGACCACATGTCAGGGTTGAAGGAGTTGCCGCTGTACAGATCCTTCGAGTTTTCGGCCAGCTTGCTCTGGATGTCGACAAACGCCTGGATGTTCTTTTCCAGATACGTGCCCATCATGCCCTGCATGGCGTTGCCATAGAAACGGATGATCTGAGCGAGCATCGCGCCGGAGAACATCGGCACACCGCCGGTTTCCTCTTCCAGGATGATCTGCAGCAGGATGCTTCGGGTCAGGTCTTCACCGGATTTCGCATCGACGACGCGAAACTCTTCGGTTTCCATCACGAGTTGTTTGACGTCTGCCAGCGTGATGTACGTGCTGGTTTGGGTATCGTAGAGCCGGCGGTTGGGATATTTCTTGATCAGCCGTTCGGTGCCCTTCTTGCTGGTGGCCATCGTGCCTTTCCGTGTTGGCGATGCTGCTGCGGTGCAGCCGATGCAGTGCGAAATGACTGCACCGAGCGATGCAGCAAAATGCGCGGTTGCCGGCTGTTCCGATCTGCGCGCCAATGCTGCATTCAATAGCAGCGCAGATGCATCCGGTTATGAGCGAACGCCCCGTGTCTCCCTGCGGAGCGCCTCCGTGATTGGATTCTATGCGGATCGCCCTGCAAAGAAAAGGCGACCTCCCCCGGTAAAAACCCGCAGCATTTTGATGCGGCTCACGCACTCGGACAGTTGTCCGGAAAGGATGCAAAAGCCTGCTGCGATGCAATCGAGCATCGCAGCATGCAGGCAAATTCAGGGGGAAAATTGCTGCGCCCATGCTGCAGCATCGCCGCAGCATGGGCGTGGGAGCGTCAGCCCATGTGCAGGCCGCCGTTGAGGGAGAAGTCCGCGCCGGTGGAGAAGCCGGACTCTTCAGATGCCAGCCATGCGCAGATCGAGGCAATCTCGGTCGGCTCGCCCAGGCGCTTGACCGGGATCGTGCCAATAATCTTGTCGAGCACATCCTGACGAATCGCTTTCACCATGTCGGTGGCGATGTAGCCGGGCGACACCGTGTTGACCGTCACGCCCTTGGTGGCAACTTCCTGCGCCAGCGCCATCGTGAAGCCATGCAAGCCAGCCTTGGCCGTCGAGTAGTTGGTCTGACCAAACTGCCCCTTCTGGCCGTTCACCGACGAGATGTTGACGATACGGCCCCAGCCGCGATCGGCCATGCCGTCGATGACCTGCTTGGTCACGTTGAACAGCGAAGTCAGGTTGGTGTCGATCACTGCATCCCAGTCGGCGCGGGTCATCTTGCGGAACACCACGTCGCGCGTGATGCCGGCGTTGTTGATCAGGACATCCACCTCGCCCACTTCGGCCTTGACCTTGTCGAACGCGGCCTTGGTGGACTCCCAATCGCCGACGTTGCCCTCGGACGGCACGAAATCGAAACCCAGCGCCTTTTGTTGTTCGAGCCATTTCGCCTTGCGCGGCGAGTTCGGGCCGCAGCCTGCGACAACGGTGAAGCCGTCGCGCGCCAAGCGCTGGCAAATCGCCGTTCCGATACCGCCCATGCCACCGGTGACGTATGCAATGCGTTTGGTCATGTCCACTCCTATTCCTTGTTGTTAGAACTGCCCGGACTCTTGCCAGGCAGCGGATGCTCAGGTGTCTCGGATTGGCGTGTGCGGTATTCGTTCCACCCCACGCCAATCCCACTGCAAAAAACTTACGGACGCTCGACCGCCAGCGCCACGCCCATGCCGCCGCCGATACACAGCGAGGCCAGGCCCTTCTTCGCATCGCGCTTCTGCATTTCGTGCAGCAGCGTGACCAGGATGCGGCAGCCCGACGCGCCGATCGGGTGACCGATCGCAATCGCACCGCCATTGACGTTGACCTTGGACGTATCCCAGCCCATCTGCTGATGCACGGCCAGCGCCTGAGCGGCAAACGCCTCGTTGATCTCCATCAGGTCTAGGTCGCCCACCGACCAGCCGGCGCGCGACAGGCAGCGCTTCGATGCCGGTACCGGGCCCATGCCCATGACCTTCGGGTCCAGGCCTGCGCTCGCGTAAGCGCGGATCGTAGCCAGCGGCGTCAGGCCCAGTTCCTTGGCCTTGGCGGCCGACATCACCACGACAGCGGCGGCGCCATCGTTCAGGCCCGATGCGTTGGCCGCCGTCACCGTGCCGGCCTTGTCGAAGGCGGGCTTCAACCCAACCATCGATTCGAGCGTGGCGCCATGGCGAACGAACTCATCCTGCGTGAAGGCAATCGGATCGCCCTTGCGCTGCGGAATCAGGATCGGAACGATTTCGTCATTGAAACGGCCCGACTTCTGCGCAGCTTCAGCCTTGTTCTGCGAAGCCACGGCAAACTCGTCCTGCGCTTCACGCGTGATGCCGTACTCCTTGGCAACGTTCTCGGCCGTGATGCCCATGTGGTATTGGTTGTAGACGTCCCACAGCCCATCCACAATCATCGAATCGATCAGCTTGGCATCGCCCATGCGGAAACCATCGCGCGAGCCCGGCAAGACGTGCGGCGCGGCGGACATGTTTTCCTGGCCACCGGCCACGACGATCTCGGCATCGCCGGCCATGATGGCGTTGGCCGCCAACATCACGGCCTTCAGGCCCGATCCGCACACCTTGTTGATGGTCAGACCGGGCACCATGTTCGGCAGCCCAGCCTTGATGACGGACTGGCGCGCCGGGTTCTGGCCCGAGCCGGCAGTCAGCACTTGGCCCATGATGACTTCGCTCACCTGGTCCGGTGCCACCTTGGCACGCGCCAGTGCTTCGCGGATAACGGCTGCGCCAAGCTCAGGCGCAGCGATCTTCGCCAGCGAGCCACCAAACTTGCCCACGGCGGTGCGTACCGCCGATACGATCACAACATCGGTCATTTGCTTACCTTCCACTGTCGAAAGAGAGGGTCGTTGGACACCGTCAGCGGCCGAAGCCGCGACGGCAACGGGGGTTCATGCGCGCGATCTTACGCTTTCTGTTTGACGTAGCGGCCAGGCGCCGGCTCGATAGCCGGGTAGTCCGCATTGCCGTAGCTCTTGGGTGCAGCCTTCTGCGCGCCGGCGTGTGATGCCAGCCAGGTAGACCAATCCGGCCACCAGCTGCCCGGATGCTCCTTGGCACCCTCGAGCCACGCATCGGCGGTATCGGGCAGCTTGGCATTGATCCAGTGCGAACGCTTGTTGGCCGCGGGCGGGTTGATCACGCCTGCGATATGTCCCGAGGCACCCAGCACGAAACGCCGCTTGCCCTTGAGCAGCGGCACGGAGCCATAAGCGGACTTCCATGGGACGATGTGGTCTTCACGCGAGCCGTAGATGTAGACCGGCACGTCGATCTTGCCGAGATCCACCGGCGTGCCGTTCACCTTCAGCTTGCCCGGCGTTTTGAGGTCGTTCTGCAGATACGTGTGGCGCAGATACCAGCAGTACCACGGGCCTGGCAGGTTGGTGGAGTCGCCATTCCAGTACAGCAGGTCGAACGGCGCGGGCGTCTTGCCCTTCAGATAATTCTCAACAACGTAGTTCCAGACCAGATCATTCGGTCGCAGGAACGAGAACGTGTTTGCCAGCTCGACACCACGCAGCAGGCCCGGGCCGGTCGGCGCATTGCTGCCGATGGTCTTCTCCCGCATTTCCACCTGAGCTTGATCGACGAACACGTCGAGAATGCCGGTGTCCGTAAAGTCGAGCAGCGTGGTCAGCAGCGTCAGGCTTGCCGCCGGATGCTCGCCGCGCGCAGCCAGCACCGCGAGTGCAGTCGACAGGATCGTTCCACCCACACAGAAGCCCAGCACATTGATCTGGTCCTGCGCAGAGATTTCGCGCGCTACGCGAATGGCCTCGATCGCGCCGCCTTCGATGTAGTCGTCCCATGTGCGGGACGCCATGCTCGCGTCCGGATTGCGCCACGACACCAGGAACACGGTGTTGCCCTGCTCCACCGCATAGCGCACAAGCGAATTGGCCGGCTGCAGATCCAGGATGTAGAACTTGTTGATGCACGGCGGCACCAGCAGCAGCGGACGCGCATGCACCTTGGCCGTCAGCGGCTTGTACTGAATGAGCTGGAAATAATCGTTCTCGAAGACGACGGCGCCTTCGCTGTTGGCGACATTGCGGCCGATCTCGAACGCCGTTTCGTCGGTCTGCGAGATCTTGCCCCGCTCCATGTCCTGCAGCATGTTCAGGATGCCGGTACGCAGGGATTCGCCACGCGATTCAATCAGATGCTTCTGGGCCTCTGGGTTGGTCGCAAGGAAGTTGGACGGCGACATGGCGGCCGTCCATTGCGACACGGCAAAACGCACGCGCTCGCGGGTCTTGGCGTCCGCTTGCACGGCGTCTGCCATTTCCATCAGCGTGCGGGCGTTGAGCACGTAGAACGCAGCGGCGTAGCCGTAGAGCGGACTCTTGCGCCAGGCATCGTTCGAGAAACGGCGATCAGACGGCGCCACAGCCTCGGCGCTTTCGCCGGTGCTCATGTGGCGCCAGATCTGGAGCCACTCTTCAAGATATTTCTGCTGAATTTCGGCCAGCCGCTCGTGCGGGATCAGCGCGAAGGGAACCGCGCCTTCGCCCATCGCTGCGCCGTTGAACTGGCCAAGACCCGGCGCCGCGGCACCGGGTTGTGCGAAGGCGCCCGCAAAGGCTTGCCATTGCTTGAACTGCTCTGCCCACTGCGTAGGGTCCGACAAGCCCTGCCAGGGAGCTTGAGTGTGGGCGCTAGATGCTTTGGATGATGTCGATTGACGCGATGCCATAGTGCCCTCGATCCGACGATATGCGCCGCTCCGGTTGGAACGGCGGCGCAACTCGTAGTATTGCGGGGCATTGTTGCCTTGCCGTTTCAAGGCTGTCAATCGGAGTTAGTTAATGATCGGCCGGAAACGTAGAGCCAGCGCGGGTTTTTGCACATTCGCCGAAAACGGCTCCGACCAAATGGTTAAGCACAGAACCGGGGCTATGGTCCAATTTGCGCAATTTCGTGCGAGACTGCTGCATTGCGCCAATGCCGGGCACCGCTTTTTCCCATGTATATCGTCGCCATCGCCTGGCTCTACGTCGTGTTGATGATGTCCTTGACTGAGCAATCTTGGATTGCCGGCATCGGCACATTTGTCTTCTACGGCGTGGCGCCGCTATCGCTCTTCCTCTGGATTGTCGGCACGCCGGCACGCAGGCGCCGCCGCAAGGCCCAAGAAGCCGCGCAGGACAAGTCGGACACCGCCCCAACACTGAGCAGCGACACAGGCGACGGCGCCGCCTGAACGCTCACTCTGCGCGCCAGACCAACGTGGCCATGCGGCCCGTGGTGCGCTCCCGACGGTACGAATAGAAGCGCTCGGCGTCCGTCATCGTGCACAGGCCGCCGCCGTACACGTCAGTACAGCCGGCACGTGCCAGCCGCAGTCGGGCCAACGCATACAGATCAGCGAAGAACTTGCCCGCGGATGCGCCTTCCACGAAAGCCGCCTGGGTAGCAGGTAATTCACCTGGCTGAGCGGCGTCGATAAAGGCCTGGCGCACTTCCGCACCCACTTCAAAGCACGATGGCCCAATGGCCGGCCCCAGCCATGCCAACCACGTTGGATCGGCTTCCTGGCCACTGGCGCGCAATCGTTGCGTCATCGCATCCAGCGTGCGCTCAATCACGCCACCGCATAGACCGCGCCACCCCGCATGCGCCGCACCCACGGTTACG
Source organism: Ralstonia sp. Ralssp135 (assembly GCF_047304345.1). Lineage (NCBI taxonomy): Bacteria > Pseudomonadati > Pseudomonadota > Betaproteobacteria > Burkholderiales > Burkholderiaceae > Ralstonia > Ralstonia sp. Ralssp135. The sequence goes on along the minus strand of NZ_JBGLYZ010000016.1, from coordinate 29,776 downwards.
CCGCGAGCGTCGCTCAGCAAGACAGGCAGGCAATCTGCCGTCATGACCGCGCAGACGCGATCCCGCCACGACGCCACCGCCGCATCGGCAACCACAGGCGCGGACGTGCCGACGAGTTGATCAAGATCCGCCACGCCGGTGCCGTGCACCTGCTCCATCCACGTCGGCTCGACGGGTAGCGCTGCACGCAAGATGCGGCGGTTCTGTTCAACGGCTTCCGGTGCATCGCCGACGTGCAGGCCAAGGTTCAGGCCACCGGGCAAGCCACCGGCCAATCCGTAAGGCCCTGTGCTGACACCACCCACGCGGGTCGTGGCCAGCGCTTTGACATGCGGATGCGCGGGCCAGTCGGGGACGATCCAGTCAGTTGATATCGGCATCGGGATCCAGGTCGAGGGCTTCCAGCAGATCGGCGAAATCATCGGGCACGCCGACTTCCCAATGCACCGATTTGCCCGACGCAGGATGCACGAGCCCCAGGCGCACTGCGTGCAGCGCCTGCCGCGTAAATGGCACCGGTAGCGGCGCCTTGATCGTCTGCGGCTTGCCACGGCGGAAATTGCGCGTATAGACCGGATCGCCAAGCAGCGGATGCCCCTCCGATTCAAAGTGCACACGGATCTGGTGTGTGCGACCGGTCTCGAGCTGGCAGCGCACCAGCGATACCTGTGCGCGCCCGAGGTCCACCACGTCCAGCGTCTTGAAATGCGTGCGCGCCGGCTTGCCGCTGGCCGTCTCGATGATGGCCATGCGCGTGCGGTCACGCGGGTCGCGGCCGATCGGGGCGTCAATCGTGGCCTCTTCGGGCGTTTCGCCCCACACGAGTGCGAGATAAGTCCGCTTGACGGTACGTGCCTGAAGTTGGCGGACGAGGTCCGTCTGTGCGGGCAGCGTGCGGGCGACCACCATCAGGCCGGAGGTGTCCTTGTCGAGGCGGTGGACGATGCCGGCGCGCGGCAACTCGACGGCGTCGGGATACCGGTGCAGCAGGCCGTTGAGCACCGTGCCACTCCAGTTGCCCGCAGCCGGATGCACCACCAGCCCGGCGGGCTTATTGATGACGAGCAGCGTGTCGTCTTCGTACACCACATCCAGATCGATGGGCTCGGCAACGAAGGCACTTTCGTCGGCCGCGCGCTGCGGGACGACTTCAATGCGGTCACCGCCTGAGATGGCCGCACGCGGGCGCACGACTTCACCCCGCAGGCGCACCGCACCTGCGTCGATCCATTGCTGCAGGCGGCTGCGCGAATAGTCGGGCAGCAGCTTGGCAAGCGCTTTGTCCAGGCGCTCGCCGTGCATGGCTTCGGGAATCTCGACGATGATCGGTTCGGCAGCCGGTGCCGCAGCGGCGGCAGGCAAATCGAGCGCTTCATCATCGAGCGCGTCTTCCGTCTCCGGCGCAGCGAGGGAAACGTCAGCCAGTGCGTCGTCTGACACAGGGCTTGGGCTATAATGCTTGATGCGATTTTTCATTCAGAAAAGGTGCCCATGTCGGTCACGAGCGTAAAGCAGGCGCGTATTGGCAGTCGAATCGGCAGTCGAATCCGCGCACAAATCGGAGCAGTGTTGGTGGCAGGCGTTGCATGTCTGACTATCTCGGCCTGCGGCATCCTGCCGGAACAGCAAGACGAAACTGCTGGCTGGTCAGCTAACAAATTATATTCGGAAGCGAAGGATTCGCTCGACGGCGGTGACTACGCCAAGGCGGTCAAGTACTACGAAAAGCTCGAAAGCCGCTATCCGTTCGGGCCATACGCCCAGCAAGCCCAGATCGAAACCGCCTACGCCAACTACAAGGATGGCGAGACGGCTGCCGCGCTGGCCTCGGTTGATCGCTTCATCCAGCTGCACCCGAATCACCCCAGCGTGGATTACGCCTACTACCTCAAGGGCCTGATCAACTTCAACGACAACCTGGGCTGGCTCGGCCGCTTCTCGAACCAGGACTTGAGCGAGCGCGACCCGAAGGCCGCACGCGCCGCCTACGACGCGTTCAAGACGCTGATCACGCGTTTCCCGAACAGCAAATACACGCCGGACGCCACGCAGCGCATGCAGTACATCGTGAACGCGATGGCCGAGCATGAAGTGGGCGCCGCGCGCTACTACTATCGCCGTGGCGCTTACCTGGCCGCTGTCAACCGCGCACAGGACGCCATCAAGGATTACGACCGCGCCCCCGCTGTGGAAGAAGCGCTGTACATCATGATGAAGTCGTACGAAGCGCTGGGCATGAAAGACATGCGCGACGATACCGAACGCATCATCAAGCAGAACTACCCGAAGAGCAACTTCCTCGCCTACGGCCAGCGCAAGAAAGACAAGCCCTGGTACCAATGGTGGTAAGCAAGGCTTGAACTGCACAGCAAAAAGCCCGGTCGATTGGCCGGGCTTTTTGTTTGTGCGTGCGAGTCAGTCATCCGTTTCGGTCGACTGCGGAACATCCGGATCCGGCCGCAGGGACCGCAGGAACTCGGCGGCGGTCTCGGCCTCGCGCGTACGCTTGAACGGCGGCAGGCTCTGCCAGATCTGGCGACCGTAGTTTTTCTCGACCAAGCGAGGGTCGCAGATCATCAGCACGCCGCGATCGGTCTCCGAGCGAATCAGCCGGCCGGCACCTTGCTTGAGCGTGATCACCGCATGCGGCAGCTGGTGCACAGCAAACGGGCTCAGCCCCTTTTTCTCCAGCGCTTCCATGCGGGCGCTCAGCACCGGGTCATCGGGCGGGGCGAACGGCAATTTATCGATGACGACCAGAGAGAGCGCCTCGCCGCGTACGTCCACGCCCTCCCAGAAGCTTTGACTGCCGATCAGCACGGCGTTGCCGAGCGCGCGGAAACGGTCCAGCAACTCCGTACGGCTGGCCTGGCCCTGCACAAGCAGCGGGAAATCCCACCCGCGTTGCGCGAATTCGTCCGTCAAGCGTTCGGCGGCGCGGTTCACGGCGCGCAGCGTCGTGCATAGCAGGAACGTCTTGCCACCCGCCGCTTCGATCAGCGGCAAAGTGGCGTCGAGTACCGCATCGGTAAAACGCGGATCGCTCGGCTGCGGCAGGTCGCGCGGCACATAGAGCAAGCCTTGCGATGCATAGTCGAACGGGCTGTCGAGCGTCATCGAGCGATCACGATCCAAGCCCAACTGTGCGGCGTAGTGCGTGAAGTTGCCGCGCACCGAAAGCGTGGCCGAGGTGAAGACCCACGCGCGCGGCTGGCCGGCACGTTGGCGCGAAAAAATTGGCGCGATCGATAACGGCGTCAGATGCAATTGCACGGAATTGGCGAACACCTCGACCCAGCGCACACGTTCGTCGACAGGGGCCGCGCTCTTGCCCTCCTTGCCCTCGTCGTCACTTTCCTTCTTTGGCGCCTTCGGGGGTTTGGGATCGACCCACGCCTCAAGCTTTTCACACAGCGCCACGGCGCGGCGATGGCACTGCTCGATGGTCTCTGCGCGTTCGGCCTGGGCTTCCAGCGCGCCGGTAAAGTCGGAAAGTGCCTGCTCCAGCTTCGGCAACACCTCGTAAAACGGCTTGGCGAGTGCCGCATCATTGTCGATCTGCTTGATCGACAGGCGTGAGCCGTCCTGGCGGAAAACAAGACGCAGATCGCGCGCGGCACGCTCCAGCGGCGCCGCAATCGCAACCCAATCCACCGCATCACGTGCGTGCGAAAGGCCTTCGGCCACGCTGTCGCGCGCAAGCTCGAGAATCTGGTTCGTGGAGATGGTCTCGCCAAAGAACAACGTGGCGGTTTCGGGCAGCTGGTGGGCTTCGTCGAAGATGATCGTATTTGCAGCGGGCAGCAGTTCGGCCATGCCGGTGTCCTTCAACATCACGTCCGCGAAGAACAGGTGATGGTTGACCACCACCACGTCAGCCTGCTGCGCCTCCTTGCGGGCGCGCATGACAAAGCAGTCTTTGTAATAGGCGCAGTCCGAACCCAGGCAGTTGTCGCGCGTGGACGTGACGAGGTTCCACACCGGCGCGTTCTCGGGCACGCTGGCAAGTTCGGCCTTGTCGCCAGTTTTCGTTGTCTTCAGGAAGAGGTTGATCTGGCGCAGCCACGCGGCGTCCTGGCGCGAAGAAAGGCGCCCGTTCTGCGACGTGCGCTCGACGTGGTAATGGCAGACGTAGTTGGCGCGCCCCTTGAGCAGCGCCACCGACACCGGCGCATTCAGCGCCTTGCGCACGGTCGGGATGTCGCGCAGGAAAAGCTGGTCCTGCAGGTTTTTCGTCCCGGTCGAGAGGATCACCTTGCCGCCCCAAAGCATCGCCGGGACCAGGTAAGCGTAGGTTTTACCGGTGCCAGTGCCGGCCTCGACGATGATCGAATCTGCGGCTTCGATGGCGTTGGCAACGGCCTGCGCCATCGTCAGCTGCGCACTGCGGGGCCGGTAGCCATCGATACCCTTGGCCAGCGTGCCGTCATCGGCAAAGAGCGTCGCCAGCTCGACATGATGGGCATCGGCAGGTGGAGAGGCAGCGGGAACCGAAGCGTCGCTGGCATCGGCGTCGGAATCAGCCGACGGCTCGGCCAGCGGGGAAAGCGAAGTCAACGCGGAATCCGTGGAGTCAAATGACGGAGGCCGCACGTGATTGCGGCCTCTCAGGATGAAAATCGAACCAACTTTGGGCAGGCGCTAAGCCGGCACGTCCGGCTCAAGCTGCAACTGTAGCAGGGTGATGGTGTCCTTGAGTTTCAGGCGGCGCTTCTTGAGGCGGCGCAGCTGCAACTCGTCGTGACCGGCCGTACCTGCCAGCCGATCGATCAGGAAATCGAGATCGCGGTGCTCGATCTGCAATTCAATGATGCGACGCGAGATCGTATTCAGATCGCTGTCCATCGCTCTCCTCCGGAAACCCGGCCTTGGCTGAAGTTTAGAACCCCAGCGGACTGGTGTTGTTCTGGTTTTGCTCTTTGCGGTGCTTGGTTTGTTCGCGGCGCTCTTCCAATTCCTTCTGGCGCTTGGCAGCGTCTTGCTGCTTTTCCTGGAATTGCTTGACGCTTTCCGCACGCTTGGCTGCATTGGCAGCGCCCTGCTCCTGCGCCGCCTTCAGCTTGGCGTCGTAATCGGCCTGCTTCTTGGCCTCAGCCTGCGCATTGGCGGCGCGCTGCGGCGCTTCGGCTTGGCGCTGCGCTTCATTCAGACGCTGCTGCTCCTGCTTGTTCGCGAAATCGGTGCGATTCTTCTGCTCGGCGGCTTCGCGCTGGGGACGCTCGGCGTTGTACTGAGCCTCGCGGATGGCGCGCTCCTGGTCGCGGCGGGCAGCGCGGTCGGCACGCTCGGCTTCGTCCAGTGCCAACTCACGTTCGCGGATGGTGTGGAGCTCCGTGCGACGCACATCCTTGGCCTTGTCGATGCAGCGCGTGACGAAGAATTTATCGTAGCAAGCGCGCTCGGCCTGGGCGTAGCGGTATTCCGCCCATGCTTTGGCGCTGGTGATGCGATCGTGTTCGGCACCGAAATCGGGCTGCGTGGCGGGCACCGCAGCGGCTGGCGCGGAGGCCGGCGGAGACTGGCTCCATGCGGGCGCGGCAAGCAGCGCAACACTAAGCACGGACGCCGGCAGAACCAGACGGGAAGCGCGGCGCGCAGCTGCGCGGCGACGGGCAGAAAACAGGAGCGTAGGCATAACGCGCATTTTATCACCGCGCCTGTGCGGCAAACGCCGCGCGGCCACGGATTTCAGCTCAGGAACAGGGTTCGCGTTGTGGCAAAATGCGCGGCTTTCCATCGCACTCTCTGGAAGCAATGACTGATTCCGTGTTGCAGAAGATCGTCTCCCGCATCGCCATTGAACTGGCGGTCAGGCCGCAGCAGGTTGCCGCCGCCGTGCAACTGCTGGACGAAGGCGCCACCGTGCCCTTCATTGCACGTTACCGAAAGGAAGTGACGGACAACCTGGACGACACGCAACTGCGCAACCTGGAAGAGCGCCTGCTGTACCTGCGCGAACTGGAAGGCCGCCGCGCAGCCATCCTGGCTTCCATTGAAGAGCAAGGCAAGCTGACCGATGCCCTGCGCACCGCCATCGAGGCGGCCGAGACCAAGCAGGTGCTGGAAGATCTCTACCTGCCCTACAAGCCCAAGCGCCGCACGCGCGCCCAGATCGCCCGCGAATGCGGCCTTGAGCCGTTGGCCCAGGCCCTGCTGGCCGACCCGACGCTCGATCCTCAAGCGGAAGCCGCCAAGTTCGTCAACGGCAATCCGACCGCCGATGGCGGCGTCCCCGACGTAAAGGCCGCGCTGGACGGCGCGCGCGACATCCTCTCCGAACAATTTGGCGAGACGGCCGAGCTGCTGGGCAAGGTGCGCGACCACCTTTGGAATCAGGGCCAGGTTTCGTCGACGGTGGTGGAAGGCAAGGAAACTGCCGAAGAAGAGAAATTCCGCGATTACTACGCCTACAGCGAACCGATCCGCAATGTGCCGTCGCACCGCGCATTGGCGCTATTCCGCGGCCGCAACGCGGGCGTGCTGTTCGTCAAGCTCGGTTTGGGCGAAGAACAGGACGCGCTGAGTCCCCACCCGTGCGAAGTCATGATCGCGCGCCATGTCGGCATCGAAAACAAGGGCCGCCCGGCTGACAAGTGGCTGTCGGATGTATGCCGCTGGTGCTGGCGCGTAAAGGTCCAGCCGCATATCGAAACCGAGCTGCTCACGCAGCTGCGCGAATCCGCCGAGGCCGAGGCCATCAAGATCTTCGGTCGCAATCTGCACGACCTGCTGCTGGCGGCGCCGGCTGGCCCCAAGGCAGTAATGGGCGTCGATCCGGGCATCCGCACGGGCTGCAAGATCGCCGTGGTTGACCACACCGGCAAGCTGCTTGAAACCGCCACGATCTACCCGCACGAACCGCGCCGCGACTGGAACGGTTCGCTGGCCACCCTCGCGCGGTTGGCCAAGCAGCACGGCGTGGCACTGGTTTCCATCGGCAACGGCACAGCAAGCCGCGAGACCGACAAGCTGGTGCAAGACCTCATGCGTAACGCGCCGGAGCTGAAGCTGACCAAGATCGTGGTGAGCGAGGCCGGCGCGTCGGTGTATTCGGCGTCGGAGCTGGCGGCCAAGGAATTCCCGGAGCTGGATGTGTCGCTGCGTGGCGCGGTGTCGATCGCGCGTCGCCTGCAAGATCCGCTGGCCGAACTCGTGAAGATCGACCCGAAGTCGATCGGCGTCGGCCAATATCAGCACGACGTGAACCAGCGCGAGCTGGCCCGCGCGCTGGACGCCATCGTCGAGGATTGCGTCAACGCGGTCGGCGTGGATGTGAACACGGCCTCTGCCCCGCTACTGGCGCGTGTCTCGGGGCTGAACTCGATTCTTGCCAAGAACATCGTCGAATATCGTGATGCCAACGGCGCGTTCACCAACCGCGACGCGCTCAAGAAAGTGCCGCGCCTGGGCGACAAAACCTTCGAGCAGGCCGCCGGCTTTCTGCGCATCAATGACGGCGACAATCCGCTCGATCGCTCCTCGGTGCACCCCGAGGCGTATCCGGTGGTCAAGCGCATTCTGGACAGCATCAAGAAAGGCATCGGCGACGTGCTCGGCAACCGCGAGGCGCTGCGCGGCCTGACCGCTCGCGACTTCACCGACGAGAAGTTCGGCCTGCCGACCGTCGTCGACATTCTTTCTGAACTGGAGAAGCCCGGCCGCGACCCCCGCCCCGAGTTCAAGACGGCGACATTCCAGGACGGCGTGGAAGACATCAAGGACCTGCAGCCGGGCATGGTGCTCGAAGGCGTGGTGACAAACGTGGCAGCGTTTGGCGCGTTCATCGACATCGGCGTGCATCAGGATGGTCTGGTACACGTGTCGGCGCTGTCGACCAAGTTCGTGCGCGACCCGCACGAGGTGGTCAAGCCCGGCCAGATCGTCAAGGTCAAGGTGATGGAAGTCGACGTGAAGCGTAACCGCATTGGTCTGACGATGCGCCTGTCTGACGAGCCCGGCCAGGCAGCTGCGCGTACCGGCGGCGGTGATCGCCCGAGCAGTAGCGGCAATCGCCACGGCGGCCAGCAGCGTCGCGCGCCGGAACCGTCCGGCGCCATGGCGGAAGCCTTCGCCAAGCTCAAGCGCTAACGCAGATTCTGTTTAGCGGAGCCCGCCCGGTTTTCGGACTCGGCGGGTTTTTTCATGGCTGAGCGCATCCGTTACAAGTCCTTACGCGCATGGATCTTTCCTAACACTCGCGCGTCGTCGACCCGCCTTATCGGCCCGTTATGGAGACACAGGCACACACCGCCTGGCACCCGCGAGGAGAAACTCCATGAAGACGAGCCACACCCTGATCGCTGCCCTGCTTGCTGTTGCCGGTACCGCCGCTTTCGCGCAGAGCACGCCGCCGGCTCCTGTGTCGCCTGTTACGCAAGTCCAGCAAGACAATCAGAAAATTCATCAGGACAACCGTGACATCCGTCACGACAACCGCGACATTCACCACGACCGTGCCGATATCGGCAAAGACAAGACCGCGCTGACTGACGAACGCGCCGAGCGCAACACCGCGCAACGCCGCGAAGACCGCGACCTGGCAAACGGCAACGTCAAGGGTGCCGAATACTGGAGCAAACAACGCGCTCAAGATCAGCATCAGGTCAATGCCGACAGCCGTGACTTGCATCAGGACCGCAAGGACCTGCACGCCAACGTCAAGGATCGCAACCACGACGTACACGCGCGCAACCACGAAGTGCACAAGCGCGACCACGACGCGTCGAAGATCTAACCCGAACATCGCCTGACACCCAAACAAAACGGCCCGTGCGTCTCTCTCGCACGGGCCGTTTGTTATGCAGCGATACGGTCGGTCAGATCTCGACCTTCGTACCCAACTCCACCACACGGTTCGCGGGGATGTGGAAGAAGTCCGAGGGCTTGGCGCCGTTCTGATGCATCCACGCAAACAGACGCTCGCGCCACATCGACATGCCCGGCAACTTGGACGGCACCACCGATTCGCGCGCGATGAAGAACGACGTATCCATCAGCTCGCAGCGCGTGCCGATCTGCGGCTGACCGAGTTCGAGCACGCGGTACACGTCCGGCGTTTCCTTGAAGCCGTATTCCGCCTTGACGATGTAGATGCCGCTGCCCAGATCGCGCACGGACACCCGGTTTTTGTCGTCCACGTAGGGAATATCGCGCGTGACGAAGCTGATAAAGATCACGCGCTCGTGAAGCACGCGGTTGTGCTTGAGGTTATGCAGCAACGACACCGGCACAAACTCGGTATTGCCGGTCAGGAAAACCGCCGTGCCCTCGACACGATGCGGCGGATGCGCCAGCAAGCCCGCCAAGAACGGTTCGAGCGGAATGCCATCCTCCAGGCTGCGAGCACGCAAAAGCTTCTTGCCCTTGTACCAAGTCATCAGCAGGAAGAACACACCGGCGCCCAGCGTCAACGGGAACCAACCTCCATCGCGAATCTTCAAGAGGTTGGCCGAGAAGAATGCCATGTCGACCACCAGGAAACAAAGGCTCACGAGCGTCACAAGCGCCGGGTGCCAACGCCAGACCGAGCGCATCACCACTGCCGCCAGCACTGTCGTGATGACCATCGTGGTCGTCACGGCAATGCCGTAGGCGGCGGCTAGGTTGTCGGACTTCTTGAACGCCAGCACCACGCCCACCACCAGGATCAGCAGCATCCAGTTGACCATCGGCACATAGATCTGGCCGATCTCGGCTTCCGAGGTGTAGCGAATGCGCATGCGCGGCACAAAACCCAGCTGAATCGCCTGGCTCGTCAGCGAAAACGCGCCCGAAATCACGGCCTGCGAGGCAATGACGGTAGCCGCCGCTGCCAGCACCACCATCGGGAGTTGCAACGCTTCCGGCACCGAACGGTAGAACGGGTTTTCGATGGTGCTCGGGTCGGTCAGCAACATCGCGCCTTGGCCGAAGTAGTTCAGCAGCAGGCTCGGCGCCACGATAAAGAACCACGCCCAGCGGATCGGACGGGCGCCGAAGTGGCCCATGTCGGCGTACAGCGCCTCAGCGCCGGTCAGCACCAGGAACACCGAGCCCAGCACAATGAACGCCTGCAGCGCATGGTCGTGCAGGAACGAAATCGCATACATCGGGTTAACGGCCACCAGTATCTGCGGCGCCTTCACCAGATTCATCATGCCCAGCGCGGCCAGCGCGGCAAACCACAGCAGCATCACCGGACCGAACAACTTGCCGACCACCGACGTGCCGCTGCGCTGGATGAAGAACAGCACTGCCAGGATCACGAGCGTGATCGGCAAGACGAACGGCGTCAATGCTGGCGCGGCAATTTCAAGACCTTCCATGGCCGACAGGACAGAGATGGCCGGCGTGATCACCGCATCGCCATAGAACATGCAGGCCCCGAAGACGCCCAGCATCATCAACAGCGACATGCGTTTGGAATTGGTATTGGCCGTACGCAGCGACAGCGCCATCAGCGCAAGGATGCCGCCCTCGCCGTTATTGTCGGCGCGCATGACGAACAGCACATATTTGAGCGACACCACGATCACCATCGCCCAGAACAGCATGGAGATGATGCCGAGCACCGCCCCGCTGGAGAAGGGAATGCCGTGCTCGGGGCTGAAGCACTCCTTGAGCGAATACAGCGGGCTGGTGCCGATGTCTCCGAACACCACACCCACGGCACCAATCACCATGGCGCGCAGGTTCACGTTGGTCTGGGGCGACCCTGTTGCTGTAAGAGCTTGACTCATGAACTTGGAAATCGGGCGGATTGCTGGCCGCTCAAAAAATCGTGCATTGCACAATGAGGGCGGATTGTACTCCCCGCCTCCGCCACGCCAACCCCTCGGGCGGGCATTCGTTGCCGCGGTGCATCACGCTGTACAGCCATACCGATAAAGCGTTCTGCAGGGCCGAAAAAACATTGCCCTGGCACACAGATACCGAATAAAGCACATTGTGCAGCGCGGGTCGGGCCCCTTGGTTCGCAGGCAACACGTTATGCATGCTGTGCTGCACATGGTCGAAAGTAGGACTGCAGCCGACAGAACTTTGTAGGAAAATGCCTGACAAACCTTTATTGCAAAATTATGTTGGGCGACTGGTAATCAGCCGCCCGGCATTTCCGAAACGGGGACGGCCTTGCCCCACTCATCCATCCGCATCTTGGGGCATTCCAAGCCTTCGCTGACCGCATTGATTGTGCTGCTGGTCGTGGCCGCCCTATTGTTTGCGATCCCGCGCATGATCCTGCCGTTGGCACAACCGGCTTTCATGCAGCGGCTCGACCCAACTGTGTGGGCCGATTATGCTGGCCCGTACGACTTGGCAGCCGCCGTGGTGGCCGCCAGCGCGCTCATCATCTTCCTGCTTCGCCGCTGAGCGCGGCCGCCTTCAATGCGCCAGTGCGCGGGCGCATTCCGCAACCAGCGCGGGGCCGCGATAGATCAACCCCGTATACAGCTGTACCAGCTGCGCGCCAGCATCGATCTTCTCGCGCGCATGCTCCCCGGCGAGGATGCCGCCCACGCCAATGATGGGCACCGCATCGCCCAGCAAACCATGTAATGCGCGAATTACCCGCGTCGAAGCCTCACGCACGGGCTGACCCGACAGGCCACCCGCCTCTTCCGCATGCGCCAGACCAGCGACGGCCTCGCGGCTGATCGTCGTGTTGGTCGCAATCACGCCGTCCATTTTGTGGCGCAGTAGCGCGTCGGCAACGTTGGCAATCTGGTCGTCATCCAGGTCCGGCGCAATCTTCAGTGCCACCGGCACGTAGCGCTTATGCTGGTCTGCCAGACGCTGTTGCGCGTCGCGCAGCGTACCGAGCAGGCTGTCCAGCTCGCTCGCGCCCTGCAGTTGACGCAGGTTCTTCGTGTTCGGCGACGAAATGTTGACTGTCACGTAGCTCGCGTGCGGATACACACGCTTGAGGCAATGCAGGTAATCGTCGACAGCGCGCTCGATGGGCGTGTCAGCGTTCTTGCCGATGTTCAGGCCGAGCACGCCGCCCGCCTCGCGCCACTTCGATGCCTTCACGTTATTGATAAACGCATCGACACCGCCGTTGTTGAAACCCATGCGATTGATGAGCGCATTGGCCGCCGGCAAACGGAACATGCGTGGGCGCGGGTTGCCCGGCTGCGCGCGCGGCGTGACCGTGCCGACTTCAATAAAACCGAAGCCGAGCGCGCCGAGCGCATCGATATACGCACCGTCCTTATCCAAGCCAGCCGCCAGCCCGACCGGGTTGGGAAACGTCACGCCCATCACCGTGCGCGGCTGCGGGGCTACGCGCGCACCGATGCAGCCCGAGAGCCCCATCGCGTGTGCCCGCTTGAGCTGGTTCAGCGTGAAGTGATGCGCCTCTTCGGGATCCATCGAAAACAGCAGCGGGCGGGCAAGCGGGTACAGGGCGTTGAGCACGATCGGAATCAAGAGAAGAACGCGAAAGGCGGCATTGTAAACGGCCGGCACGCCGCAATGCACCGTGCGCGCCGCTTTCGAACACGGCTAGGCACGAAGTGTCCAAAGACCAGTCCGCGCTTGGCTTCGCGACTCGTTACACGGGTAACGAGCACCATCAATATGCATGCCGCGTGAGAAAAGTGTTGCATCGCCGCACGGATGTCGCTATAATTTTTTATTCGACGGACGCGGGGTGGAGCAGTCTGGCAGCTCGTCGGGCTCATAACCCGAAGGTCGCAGGTTCAAATCCTGCCCCCGCAACCAGCCAAAGTAGAACGGCTCGCTCCAAGACCTGAGCCGAAACATCAAGCCCGCACACAGCGGGCTTTTTGCTTTTCTACGTCTCCACGCATCGTTTTGCGTGCAACTCAGTGGATACTCTCACCCCACCCTGCGCCGCGCGGGGCCGCTCCGCCGCGGTGATACACTGAGATATTCCACCCGCGACGATTCCCCATGAAATTCTGTTCCAACTGCGGCCAGTCAGTCGTCTCGCGCATTCCTGCCGGTGACAACCGACCGCGCGACGTTTGCGACCATTGCAATACGATTCACTATGTGAATCCGCGCAACGTGGTCGGCACCGTGCCCGTTTGGAACGATCAGATCCTCCTGTGCAAGCGCGCCATTGAACCCCGCTACGGCTTCTGGACCTTACCCGCAGGCTTCATGGAAATCGGGGAGACGACCGCCCAGGCCGCGAACCGGGAAACGCAGGAAGAAGCCGGCGCCAACGTCGAAATCGGCGAGTTGTATTCGGTACTCAACGTGCCGCACGTGCATCAAGTGCACTTGTTCTACCTGGCCAAACTAAACGATCTGGATTTCGCACCGGGCGAAGAAAGTCTGGAAGTCGCACTCTTCCGCGAGGCTGATATCCCCTGGGACGATCTGGCCTTCCCGACTGTCATCCACACGCTGCGTTGCTTCTTCGCCGACCGCGCGGCTGGCAAGCTGGCCGACGGCAGCTTCCGCCTGCACACGCTCGACATCTACAAGCCGATGCGCTCAGCCGCGATCGACACGCCGGCCACGACGCCGTAACGCCTACCTCACGTTGTCTGCATCATGATCGCCTGGCTGGATCCGCACGATCCCTTCCCGCCGGTCGATCGCGCGCTCGGGCCAGAATCCGAAGCGCCGGGGCTACTGGCCGCCAGCGCGGAGCTATCGCCGCAACGGCTGCTGATCGCGTATCGGCAAGGCATTTTTCCGTGGTATGCCCAGGGCCAGCCGGTGCTGTGGTGGAGCACCGACCCGCGCATGGTGCTTCGCCCCGAAGAATTTCGCGTCTCAACTACCTTTCGCAAGACGCTGCGCCGCGTGCTTGACGACCCGGCCTGGGAAATCCGCATCGACCACGCCTTCCGCGAAACGATGGTCGCGTGTGCCACCACCGCGCGCCCTGGGCAGCACGGCACGTGGATCACCGAAGACGTCATTCAGGCCTATACCGCCCTGCACCGCCGCGGCTACGCGCACAGCGTCGAGACGTGGCACGCCGGCCAACGCGTGGGCGGCTTGTACGGCGTGGCGCTCGGCCGCATGTTCTACGGCGAATCGATGTTTGCGCACCGCACCGATGCTTCAAAAGTCGCGCTGGCGGCGCTCTGCGCCTTCCTCGGCGGTCAGGGCGTCGCGATGATAGACTGCCAGCAGGAGACCGAGCATCTGGCATCGCTGGGCGGTGCCCCGGTGCCGCGCGAGGCGTTTCTCGCACATGTGCGGGAGGCGGCCAACGCGCCGGCCATTGTGCCGTGGCACTTCGACAAATCGGTGCTCCGCCGGTGGACCGTGCGCAATGAGCAAGCTTAAGGAACTCCCCCTCTCGGCATTGCAGTTCTATGCCACCGCGCCTTACGCATGCAGCTATCTCGATGGCCGCCTGGCGCGCTCGCAGGTCGCCACGCCGGCGCACCTGATCAATGCCGACGTCTATTCAAAGCTCGTGCGCGCCGGCTTCCGGCGTAGCGGCATCTTCACCTACCGCCCGCATTGCGATGACTGCCATGCATGCACGCCATGCCGCGTCGTCGTTGATCGATATGAGCCGTCGCGTGCGCAACGCCGTGCCGCCGAGCGGCATCAAGGGCTTGAGGCGCTGGTTGCACCGCTTACCTATGTCGAAGAGCACTATCAGCTCTATCTGCTGTACCAGTCGGTCCGCCATGCGGGTGGCGGCATGGACCACGACAGCCGCGATCAATACGAGCAGTTTCTGCTGCAGAGCCGGGTGAATTCGCGTTTGGTGGAGTTTCGAGAGCCGCCCGAATCGCCATCGGCTGGCAAGCTGCGCATGGTCAGCATGATCGACGTGCTGGAGGACGGGTTGTCGTCTGTCTACACGTTCTACGACCCGATCGAACAGAAGGCGAGTTACGGAACGTACAACGTCCTGTGGCAGATCGCCCAGGCGCAAGCGCTGGATCTGCCCTACGTTTATCTCGGCTACTGGATCGAACAGAGCCGGAAGATGGCCTATAAGGCGCTGTTCCAGCCGCTGGAACTGCTCGTCAATGGCGAGTGGCGACGGTTTGAGGACGTAGCGCCCCTAGCCACGGAGTGATGATCAGCGCGACGTGCGTTCGATCCCGACGTCGACTACGCCGTACGTGCTGATGTTGGAACTCTGGCTGTATTGATCGCGCGAAGTCGTACAACCTGCCAAGGCCCCGCCCACGCAAGCCAAACCTGCCGCCCACAGCGCGGCACGCTTCCACCAAGTCATTTCTCTCATAGGTCCATTCCTTTCAGGGAGCGGTCGAAAGCTGCTCAGCGAGCACCGTGTTGTATGCGCGGACCATCCCCGGGATCAGGAACATGTCCACCAGCACCCAAAGCCCGCCGATGACGGCCAGCACCCAGCCTGCGGTGTTACCCATGTCACGAAATGCCAGCCATGTGCCCCCGATGTTGGCAATGGCCTGTGCGATACCGCTGCCCGGCCGCTTCAGATAGAAGCGATGTGCCCCAAGAAAACCCAACAGAAACCACCAGAGGTAGGCTACGCCCGAACTCTTTTTCTGGGCGTCGTACAGCATGATTTCGCGAGCGGTTTGATTCATGGCATGGGCTGAAGCGGGAATAAGCAGTCAGACACTAGCACGCATCCCGCGTTCCATGTCGCCTCTCGATTACATGCTGGCGAGCTTGGCCTCAGCCTTGTCCGTCCACAAACGCATTTCCGCGAGCAACGACGATGGCGAGAACGAGCAGCTTTCCTCGCCAAACGACACCGCCATGTCCAGCCGCTGCAGCAAGGAACGCCGCACCTGGTCGTACGCCGACGGCAAGACCGCCAACGGCGCGAGCACGGCATCGTCGCGCCACTGGTTGAGCAAGCGCGGCAGGTCGGGCGACTTTGCGTGACGATCAAGCGCGTCGCGCAGTGTCTGGAGGGATTCGGCGGTGGTCATGCTCGGGCCTTCTTTTCACGGTACAGCTCGCGGAACGTTTTACCCGCGGGGGCCGGCATGTCACGTGTGTCGGTCCAACCTTTTCCGACGGGCAGCGAATGGATCAGCTTCTTGTCACCGCCCATCCAGCGCAGCACGCGTGCGGCAACCCAGGTGCCGGCCGAGTACAGTGCCGGTCGCCGAGCCATGAAGCCCCACATGCGCAAGCCAAGGCGCTCCGATTGCGGGCGCAGTTCGCGCTCCATTTGCTTCTCGCGCAGCGTGCGCAGCAAATCCGACAACGGAATGGACGCAGGGCACACGCGATTGCATTCGCCGCACAGCGTGGCCGCTTGCGGAAGGTCCAACGCGTTCGACAGACCAACGTAGCTTGGCGTCAGCACGCTGCCCATCGGGCCCGGATACACCCAGCCATAAGCATGACCTCCGATCTTCTGATAGACCGGGCAATGGTTCATGCACGCGCCGCATCGGATACAACGCAGCATCTCCTGGAATTCGCCGCCGATCAGGCCGCTCCGGCCGCCGTCGACGATGACGAAGTACATATGCTCGGGGCCATCCTTCTCGCCGGGCGCGCGCGGGCCAGTCAACAGCGAGAAATAGTTCGAGATCGCCTGCCCCGTGGCTGATCGCGGCAGCAAGCGCATGACGGTCGCGAGATCTTCGAGCGTCGGCAGCACCTTCTCGATGCCAGTCACGGCAACGTGCACGCGCGGCAGGATCGTGCACATGCCTTCGTTGCCTTCGTTCGTGACGATGGCAACGGAACCCGTCTCGGCAATGATGAAGTTTCCGCCCGTCACGCCCATGTCAGCGGACAGAAACTGGGGCCGCAGCACTTCGCGGGCCTCCCGCGTCATCTCAGGAATGTCGGTCAGGCGCGGCTTGTTGTGCGTCTTGGCGAAGAGATCGGCGATCTCCTCCTTGTCCTTGTGCACCACCGGCGCAATGATGTGCGACGGCGGCTCGCTGTCGTTGATCTGCAGGATGTACTCGCCAAGATCGGTCTCGATGCTCTGCACGCCCATCTCGCCGAGCACTTGGTTCAAGCGCATCTCTTCGGTCACCATCGACTTGCTCTTGATGACCTTTTTCACCTCGTGCTTGCGGGCAATTTCTGCGACCAGGCGTGCGGCATCGGCCGTGGTTTCGGCAAACAGCACCTTGGCGCCACGGCGCGTGGCCTCTGCCTCGAACGTGGCGAGCCAGACGTCGAGGTTTTCCAGCGCGCGGTTGCGGCGCTCCTTCAGCGCTTCGCGCGTGGCAGGAAAATCGATCTCTTGGATGGCCGCCGCGCGTGCGGTGACGAACTTGGTCGAGAGCTTGGTAAGGTTCTGTTGCAGGCGCTTGTCGGCGAGCTTCTGCCCGGCGCGCGCCTTGAATTCCATGCTGCGGACTTGCATGCGATTGCGTCTCCGTCGTGTTCTTGGCGTTGCGATTTACGCGTCGCCGGCAAGGACTTGCGCGATGTGCAGCACACGCGTGTGCGTGTCGCCCGTACGGCGCAGCCGGCCTTCGATGTTGAGCATGCACCCTACATCACCGAGCACCACGGCGTCGGCGCCGCTGGCCTTGATGTTGGCGCATTTTTCATCCGCGATGGCAGTGGAGATATCGCCGTACTTGATCGAGAACGTGCCGCCGAAACCGCAGCACGCCTCGCATGCAGGCATCTCGGTCAACTGCACACCCGGCAGTTTGCCGAGCAGCTCTCGCGGCTGTGTTTTCACGCCCAACTCGCGCAGGCCAGAGCACGAATCGTGGTACGTGACGTGGCCGTGAAATTGGGAATCGAGCGTTTCGACCCGAGCCACGTTGACGAGAAAGTCCGTCAATTCGTACACACGCGGCGCCAGGCGCTCGTAGCGGCCCGCGAGCTCCGGATCGTCTCGAAAGAGATCGGCGTAGCCCTTGCGGATCATGCCGCCGCACGAACCAGACGGGATGACGACGTAGTCGAACTGCTCGAATTCCTTGAGCGTTTTCTCCGCCAGATCGCGCGCCAGCGGCCGATCGCCCGAGTTGTAGGCGGGCTGGCCGCAGCAGGTCTGCGCAGGCGGCACGACAACGTCGTAGCCGGCCTTTTCCAGCAGTTTAAGCACCGAAAACCCGATGTCGGGCCGCATCAGATCAATGAGGCAAGTGACGAACAAACCTACGCGCATGGGAGTCTCTTGTGTTCTGCGGGAAGCCGCCATTATGCGCCCGCTGCCATGTCCGGCGCGGCCCTCAAGGCACAGAACTTCTTCATGTCAGTGGTGAGTGCGCTTCACGGGGCTCGTCAAGCACAGTTGCCGGCCGACCGAGAAAATCCTCAAAAATACCGGGAATCATGCGTCGGGATGGTGCGCATTTTCACATCGTGGGATAGAATTTTGCATCGCATCCGCAACCCACTGCACCCATGGCAGAAGCAGACAAGGACCCCGGCAAGACGTCCATCCAGGTCATCGAACGCATGATGATGCTGCTCGACGCGCTTGCCGATCACGCAGATCCGGTCAGCCTGAAGGCGCTCTCCGCCAGCACCGGCCTGCACCCGTCCACCGCGCACCGCATCCTGAACGACATGGTGGCCTGCCGCTTCGTCGATCGCTCCGACCCGGGCAGCTACCGTCTGGGCATGCGTTTGCTGGAGCTCGGCAACCTCGTCAAGGCACGCCTTTCGGTGCGTGAAGCGGCCCTCGCTCCGATGCGCGCCTTGCATCGCCTGACCGGCCAGACCGTCAACCTCTCGGTGCGCCAGGGCGACGAGATCGTCTACATCGAACGCGCATATTCCGAGCGCTCGGGCATGCAGGTGGTGCGCGCAATCGGTGGCCGCGCGCCGCTGCATTTGACTTCGGTCGGCAAGCTATTCCTGGCTGCAGACGAAGTCGGCCGTGTGCGAGCCTATGCCACGCGTACCGGTTTGTCTGGTCACACTCGCACCTCGATCACGGACTTGCCCAAGCTCGAACGCGAACTCAACTGGGTACGCACCAATGGCTACGCACGTGACAACGAAGAACTGGAACTCGGCGTGCGCTGTATCGCTGCCGGGATCTACGACGATTCGCGGCGGCTGGTAGCAGGTCTGTCGCTGTCTGCGCCGGCAGATCGGTTGCAGGAGAGTTGGCTCGACAACCTCAAGGACACCGCCCTACAGATCTCCAAAGGCATGGGCTACACATACGAAGGGGACGCCGTGCGCGCAGAGTGAGTGAGCCGCCGGTTTTGCCCAACAAAAAAGCGCGTTCGATGACGCGCTTTTTTGTTGGATGATGCCGTGATTCAGGCGCCGTGCTGCTCCGAAGCCAGCACGGTTGCCGGCTGCGTCGACACAGGTACATTCCGCAACGGCGCAGCAGCTTGCGTGGCCGGCTCGATGTGCGGGTTGCGCTCCAGCCAATTGCGCACGCGTGTGGCGTCTGCAAAGCGTGTGAGGTTGCCAGCCGAATCAAGGAACACCATCACCACGTTGCGGCCATGCACGTTGGCCTGCATCACCAGGCAGCGGCCAGCTTCGTTGATGAAGCCGGTCTTCTGCAGACCGATATCCCACTCGCCGCCACGCACCAGACGGTTGGTGTTGACGTAGTGCAGCGTGCGGCCGTTGGCGTTGACCGTGTGCTCAGGGGTGGTGGTGAATTGACGAATGAGCGGCACCTTGTAGGCAGCCATCACGATCTTGGCTAGGTCCTGTGCGCTCGACACGTTGCTGCTCGACAGCCCGTTCGAATCGACATAATGCGTGTCGTTCATGCCCAGCTCATGCGCCTTGCGGTTCATGGCGGCAACGAATGCCGGACGACCGCCTGGATAGTTGCGGCCCAGCGCCGAGGCTGCACGGTTTTCCGACGACATCAGCGCCAGCAGCAGGAGGTCTTCACGCGTGAGCATCGTGCCGAAGCGCAGACGCGAGCCAGTGTTGCGCTCGTAGTCACGATCTTCATCGGTGATTTCAAGCAGCTCGTCCATCGGCTGATGAGCGTCGGTCACGACCAACGCAGTCATCAGCTTGGTGATCGAGGCAATCGGCAACACAGCCGACGAATTCTTCTGGAACAGCACTTCGCCGTTGTTCTGGTCCATCACCAGCGCGACGGAGGAACGCAGCGCCAACGCATCGGGCGTCGAACGCAGACCCATC
Organism: Ralstonia sp. Ralssp135; assembly: GCF_047304345.1. Taxonomy (NCBI): domain Bacteria; kingdom Pseudomonadati; phylum Pseudomonadota; class Betaproteobacteria; order Burkholderiales; family Burkholderiaceae; genus Ralstonia; species Ralstonia sp. Ralssp135. The sequence continues at coordinate 9,787 of NZ_JBGLYZ010000016.1, read as the reverse complement.
GCTTCACCAAGGGTCGGGGATGCCGGCACGAACGACGCACGCACCGGACGTGCACCGCGCTCGACCATGATCACGCGGCGCTTGCCTTTGACGGTGACGATCTTGCGGACTTTAGTGGAGGCGACCTCATCGCTGCTCGCCGCTGCGACTTTGGCGCTGGCCTTGCGATTGACGACGATCTTACCCTTGGATTTGACTTTGGCTTTCTTGCTGGCAGCGGGCTTTTTGTCGGTCGTGGCGGCGTTGGCCACGGTAGCGACGGAGACGGCAGCGAGCGCGACGGTCATCAGCGAAACGAAGCCGAGACGTCGAAAAAATGAGGAAACAGACCGTGACATGGTTCGATCACCCGCGCGTGAGATGGCGCAAGTGTAGGCAAAAACAAAATTCTTAGCAAGATGAAGGACTTAGCTCACGGCCTTAAAGTTTGACCTCGGGAGCCTTATCATTCGGTCATCATTTCGACGCAATTGTCTGCCGGGGCAGTGTTCCAATCGCGAAGAAAGTTGCGCAAGCTGCACATGACCAGCGGTGCGGAATCAGCACCGGAATCTGAGAGCGTACCCCGTGAATTCCGTCGTGCATGCCAACAATCACGGTTTACAACCAGCTCCAACACTTCCTCACAACACGCGCACGTCGCACGCTGAGTCGCAGATCAAAGTCTAACGACGGATCAGCCGTATCTGTTGACATAATTCGACGACTTTTCTCCGCCAATTCTCGCTTTGCACGAAGATGTGCGCTGTAGCGTGCAGGCGATCGCGCGATGACGACGTCAATCGAGGAAGCGAGTGAAGTCGGAGACAGGTGCGCGCTCAGTGATGAGCGTGTTCTCGATGGCAGCGGGGTTCGCATAACCCATCGACATGCCGCAGACGACCATCTCATCATCGGTCAGCGCGAGATGCTCGGCGATGATCCGATGGAACTGCGTGAAAGCGGCCTGTGGACACGTGTCGATGCCACGAGCACGCGCCCCGACCATCACGGCTTCCAGAAACATGCCGTAATCGAGCCAACTGCCCTGCTCCATCACACGGTCAATCGTGAAGATGATGCCGACCGGCGCATCGAAGAAGCGGAAGTTGCGCGCGTGCTGCGCGTGCATGCGTTCCTTGTCGGCGCGCTCGATACCGAGCAAGCCATAGAGATCCCAACCGACCTTGCGACGCCGGCTCTGGTACGGATCAATCCACGTACGCGGATAGTACGGATACTCCTCTCGATGCAGCGTATCGACCTCCGGATGGTCATACGCCGCCAACACGGACTCTGACAAGCGCGCCTTCGATTCGCCCGTCAGCACATAGACCTTCCACGGCTGCGTATTGCTGCCGGACGGCGCACGGCGCGCCACGTCTAGGATCGCTTCGATGTCTTCGCGGGCAACGGGCGTCGGCAGGAACGCGCGAACGGATCGGCGCGAAGTGATTGCCTGATCGACGAGTTCGACTTCTGCGGAGATGGGACGTCGGTCGGTCATGGCGAAGCGGAACATTCAAGCGGTGATATTGGACGCAAGCGGCTCAAGCACGGCACGCAGCGCATCGGGCAACGGCACCGGCCGACGTGTTTCGCGGTCGACATAGACGTGCACGAAATGGCCCTGCGCGGCGGCCTCTTGCGCGTCGCCGCGGAAGAGGCCTACCTCATAGCGCACGCTCGTATTGCCCAGGCGTGCAACGCGCAGCCCCGCCACCACGGGATCGGGAAACGACAGCGGCGCGAAGTAGTTGCATTGCGTCTCGATGACGAGGCCGATGGTGTCGCTGCGCTCGGGGTTCAGGACGCCCCGCTCGATCAGGTAGGCGTTCACCACGGTGTCGAAGTAGCTGTAATAGACGACGTTGTTGACGTGGCCGTAGACATCGTTGTCCATCCAACGCGTGGTGATGGTGTGAAAGTGGCGATAGTCGTCGCGCGTCTGGCGTGGCGTGCTCATGGGCAGCGGGCAGGTGACGGTGGAAAGTGATCAGGATACGCCAGCCGCTAAACCTCGATCACTTGCGGATGACGAGCGCCACACCACACGCGGCAATCACCATGCCCAGCGCTGCGAGCGGCGGAAAACGTTCACCAAAAAGCGCCCAGGCCATCACGGCGGTCGTCGGCGGTGTGAGATACAGGAGCGACGTCACCTTGGTGGCCGCGCCTTTACGGATCAGCACAAACAGCAGCGAGATTGCGCCTATTGATAACGCCAGCACCGACCACACCAGCGAGCCAATCATCGGCAGCGTCCAATGCACCTCGCGCGTCTCAAACAGAAACATGAACGGCAGACACAGCAGCGCCGATGCCCCGAACTGGATGCACGCGCCCATCCGCAGGTCGAACACCGGGCAATGGCGCTTTTGATACAGCGTGCCGACGGTGATCGACAGCAACGCGCCCACACAAAGCGCAAGCGTCGTCACGCCGACGCCCGCCAGATGCAGCTTATTGGCCACGACCAGACCCACGCCTGCGATGCCGCACAGCAGCCCCGCCCATTGTCGGCCCGACACGCGCTCCCCACGCATCGAGACATACAGCGCGGTCAGAATCGGCTGCATGCCGACGATCAGCGCCGTCATGCCTGCCGGCATGCCCAGCTTGACCGCTGCCCAGACGCCCGCCAGGTAGCCCCATTGCATCAGCAAGCCGGCCACAGCGATGTGGCCGACCGTCACCCAATCGGTCTCGGCCGTGCCGGCGCGCCGTGGCAGCGGCACGCGCGCCAGCCATACCAGCGGCAGCAAGCACACCAGCACGCCAACGAAGCGGAAAAACAGGAACGTGATCGGCTCGGCGTACGGCATCCCGTACTTGGCCACGATAAAGCCCGTGCTCCAGATCAGCACGAACAGCCACGGCATGGCGACGAAAAACAGGGAGCCGCGCGCTGAGGCTGGCGCGACGGAAGACGCTGGGGTCATGCGGAAAGCGAAAGAGAGTTCGATGCGGCAGCCTCGTCGCGAGCCGCCCAACGCTGTGCGTGCCGGGCAGCCAGCGCGATGGTCTGCGCGTGAACGGCCACGGTATCGTCAATATTGTTGCCGTAGCCGCCCGCCATGGTAACGGCAATCGGTATGCGACGTTGATAGGCGAAGTCGAAGACTTCCTGATCGCGCCGGGCCAGACCCTGCAGGGTCAATTTGAGCCGGCCGAGGCGATCGCCTTCATGCGGATCCGCGCCGGCCAGATAGATGATCAACTGCGGCTTAAAGCGCCCCGCCAAGATATCGAGTGCGCCAGTCAGCGCCTGTAGATAGTCCTCGTCGCCGCAGCCATCGTGCAGGCCGATGTCCAGATCCGACGCTTCCTTGCGGAAGGGATAGTTCTTCTCGCCGTGCAACGACAAGGTGAAAACGGTGGCGTCATCGCGCAGGATTGACGCCGTGCCGTTGCCCTGATGTACGTCCAGATCAATGATGGCGACCGGAAAATCCGCCGGCGACCTGCCTGATTGGCGCTGCATCCAGCGCGAGGCGATGGCTGCGTCATTAAAGACACAGAACCCGCCGCCCTTGTCCGCATAGGCATGGTGCGTCCCGCCCGCCAGGTTGACGGCAATCCCCTCCGCCAACGCGGCCTCGCTCGCGGCCATAGTGGCGCCCGCCGAACGACGGCTGCGCTCCACCATTTCCGGCGACCAAGGAAACCCGATCTCGCGCTGGCGCGCCGGGTCAAGCCGACCAGCGCTTACCGCCTCAACATATTCGGGCGTGTGCGCCAGCAGCAACGCGTCGTCCTCGGCGCGCGGCGCCTCATGCAGGGACAGCCCCGGCACGTCGGCCAAAACCCGTGCCCGCAGGTCGCTGTACTTGCGCATCGGGAACCGATGGCCCGGCGGCAGCGGCAAAACAAAATGGTCGGTGTAGAGCGCCCGCATGTGAATAACAAATCGCAACGCAACAAAAATGGCACCCGGGCGCATCCTAACCTACGCTGCACTCGTATGTTTTTTGAGACGGAATTACCGCCGGAAGTGGTCAAATGCATTTCACCTGCACCACGGACGGGCATTTTTCTGCCACAAAAAATTACGCCAAACGGTTGGTCGCGCAATTCCTGTGCACGAAAAATCAACGAATTCTGATTTTTGTGCGATGCACAAATGGCGCTTGACACTGGTTTGACATTCAACAACAATGAAATTGTTGCGATGCACCATCCCTAATTTGATCGCGATGTCGCCTGGAAGGCCCGACGCTGACCGTCATGCTTTGTACATCTGGGCGATCTAAATTTTCATTTTGATTCCCCGACCCACCTTTGTATTTGGAGAGACAACATGCTGACTCAGGAACAAATCGCTGCGGCGCACAAGGCCAACCTGGAAACGTTCTTCGGCCTGACCAACAAGGCATTTGAAGGCGTCGAAAAGCTGGTCGAGCTGAACCTGCAAGTCGTCAAGGCTACCCTGGCCGAGAACGTCGAACACGCCAAGAAGGCACTGACCGCCAAGGACGCTCAAGAGCTGCTGTCGGTGCAAACCGCCGCCGTGCAGCCGCTGGCTGAAAAGGTTCTGGCTTACAGCCGCCACCTGTACGAAATCGCTTCGGACACGCAAACCGAATTCAGCAAGGCTGCTGAAGTGCAAATCGCTGAAAACAGCCGCAAGCTGCAAGCGCTGGTCGACAACGTGTCGAAGAACGCTCCGGCCGGTTCGGAATCGGCAGTTGCCCTGGTGAAGTCGGCTCTGTCGGCCGCCAACAACGCCTACGACTCGGTGCAGAAGGCTACCAAGCAAGCTGTGGAACTGGCTGAAAGCAACTTCCACGCTGCCGCCAACGCTGCGAGCAAGGCAACTGCCCAAGCTTCGGCCCAAGCGCGCGCTGCTACCGGTAAGAAGTCGGCAACGACCGCTGCCTAAGCGCTAAGCTGCTGCAGCTACCTGCTTGTTCAAGCGGGCCTCCTCCGGGAGGCCCGTTTTGTTTTGACCGTCGAGCCACTCCTCCAAACGCGTCGTTTGCGCGCATTTGCGCGGAACCCAAATGCGCGGGCGGTGGTCCATTCAACCGTGTTCGTTCGATTGTCTCCTCGGTCCCGCTATCGAAACCTGTCCTCAGTGGTGATCAGTGGGTACCTTTAGCCCGGCTTCGGCCGGGTTTTTTGTGTGCATGGGAAACGTCTCGCTCTTCAAATTGCGAACTTTTACACGCAGCCGACGCTCCATTCTGTATTGCGGTTCGCCGCCCTCCTCTCCTTCCCAATGTCTCGCGAATCCATGGCCAAGCGAAGTCTGATCGTCGCGGCTGCGCTTATCCTGCTGTTAGAAGAGTGGATCTGGAACGTCATGCAGCGGGTAACCGCCCGTCTGGCGGCGCATCCCTGGGTCCAAGCGGCGGAGCGGAAGTTGGCGCAGTTGGAGCCCATCGAAGCCCTCTGCGCCTTTGCCCTGCCAATGCTCGCATTGCTTCCGTTCAAGCTGGCGGCCGTCTACGTGCTGGCGCGGGGCCATCTCATTGCAGGCGCCATAGTTCTGGTCGCAGCGAAAATCGTCAGTACGGGGCTGGGCGTGCGCATTTATTCCGCCGTTCGGCCACAGTTGCACACGATCGCGTGGTATGCGCGCTGGGAATCCGCGTTTCTGGCATGGAAGCAGCGCATGATTGCCGCCCTGCAGGCAACCCCGACCTGGCAAGCGCTTCAGGTGCGAATTGCCGTCTGGCGCGCCCGGCGGCATGGGTTAATGCAACAGATATGGCGCCGCCTGATCGCGGCGGTGCGCCTGCTACGCCGGCATCGGCGCCGAACCGAGCCTCGACACTGACCGGCCAACGATCACGCCAAAGACAAAGGGCCGCCCAATCGAGCGGCCCTTCTCTTTGTCAGCCAGACTTCGAAGTTGGCTCTAAAATACGGCGGTTAATTGCAGTTCAACGCTTGCGAGCCGGCGGCACGTCCGTGCAAACGCCTTCGTAGATTTCTGCAGCCATACCCACCGACTCACCCAGCGTAGGGTGCGGGTGGATGGTCTTGCCGATATCCACAGCATCCGCGCCCATCTCGATGGCCAGGCAAACCTCGCCGATAAGGTCACCCGCATGCGTGCCGACGATGCCGCCGCCGATGATGCGGTGAGTTTCCTCGTCGAAGATGAGCTTGGTGAAGCCCTCGTCGCGGCCGTTGGCAATCGCGCGGCCCGATGCAGCCCATGGGAACACGCCCTTGCTGTACTTGATGCCCTGCGCCTTGCACTGGTCTTCAGTCAGGCCCGCCCAAGCCACTTCCGGATCGGTGTAGGCGACCGACGGAATCTGCTTGGCGTCGAAATACGCCTTTTCGCCGTGCGCAGTTTCCGCCGCCACATGGCCTTCATGCACGGCCTTGTGTGCCAGCATCGGCTGACCCACGATGTCGCCGATCGCGAAGATATGCGGCACATTCGTGCGCTGCTGCTTGTCGACGTCGATGAAGCCGCGGTCGGTCACGGCCACGCCGGCCTTTTCCGCGCCGATGCGCTTGCCGTTTGGCGCGCGGCCCACGGCCACCAGCACCATGTCATAGCGTTGCGGCTCGGCGGGTGCGGCTTCGCCTTCGAACTTGACGTAGATGCCGTCCGGCTTGGCTTCCACCCCGACCGTCTTGGTCTTGAGCATGACCTTGTCGAAGCGGCTCTTGTTCATCTTGTCCCACACCTTGACGAGGTCGCGGTCAGCGCCCTGCATCAGGCCGTCGAGCATTTCCACCACATCGATACGGGCACCCAGTGTGCTGTACACCGTGGCCATTTCCAGGCCAATGATGCCGCCACCGATGACCAGCATCTTGGCCGGCACTTCGCGCAGCTCCAGCGCGCCGGTCGAATCGACGATGCGCGGGTCTTCCGGAATAAACGGCAGCTTCACGGCCTCGCTACCCGCAGCGATGATCGCCTTGGCGAAGCGGATGACCTTCTTCTCACCGGTGGTCGCTTTGCCAGCGCCATCCGTCAGCTGGACTTCCAGATGGTTCGGATCGAGGAACGTGCCGACGCCGCGCACGACTTGCACCTTGCGTGCCTTGGCCATGCCGGCCAGCCCGCCGGTCAGTTTGCCGATGACGGATTCCTTGTGCTTGCGCAGTTGGTTGATATCAACCGTCGGCTCGCTGTAGACAATCCCGTGTGCGGCCATCGCCTTGACTTCGTCCATGACAGCCGCCGTGTGCAGCAGCGCCTTCGACGGGATGCAGCCCACGTTCAGGCAGACACCGCCCAGCGTGGAGAAACGCTCGACCAGCACGGTGTTCATGCCCAGATCCGCGCTGCGGAAGGCTGCCGAGTAGCCGCCCGGGCCGGAGCCGAGGACGAGCATGTCGCATTCGATGTCAGCGCCGCCGGCGTGCTTGGCGGCTTGCGGTGCGGGAGCCGATGCTGCCGGTGCGGCAGCAGGCGCCGCGGCCGCAGCCGGTGCTTGAGCAGGCGCCGGAGCCGCAGCCGTGCCGGCTTCCGCCGTCGCGATCACCATGCCCTTGCTGACCTTGTCGCCCACCTTGACCTTCACGTCAACGATCTTGCCGGCCACGTCCGACGGCACTTCCATGCTTGCCTTGTCGGATTCCAGCACGATCAGCGACTGCTCGGGCGCCACGGTATCGCCCGCCTTGATCAGCACTTCGATGACTTCCACTGCATCGAAATCGCCGATGTCCGGCACCTTGATTTCCACCACGCTCATTCCTGACTCCTTGTTCTTGTCGTCGGCACCCGGCATCGCCCGGGCCCGCTGACGCTTTTCAATCCTGCAGACGGACTGTGTGCACTTCGATCGGGCCGCCCGAACTTTTGTCGAACTCCACACCTGCGGACACGCCAACCTGTGCAACGTCCGCCGCCGACTTGCCCGGCATATCGAACACCGCCGACATGGCTCCCAGCGCAAAGTTGCGCCCCGAGCCGATGCCCCAGAAGCGGTCGAATGCAAACACTTCGCGGTACGAATAGACGCCGTAGATGCCGGTTGCGTTGGCGATCAGGCAGGTGATCTGCGACGACTCATACGGGTCGTCGTCGTCTTCCTTGGTGTTGACGAAATACTCGTCCTTGAGCTTTTCATGCACCTTGAGGAAGGTCCGGAAGACGTCGTCGCGCGTGCCGAGGCGGCACTCATCGGCCAGCCCCGCCAGCAGGCTCCGCATGACCGGGAAGTGGGCCGTCGTGCCCGCCAGAGCGATCAGCGAATCGCCTACCTGGAATATCTTCTGGTTCTGCTCGTAGCCGCGCGCCAAGCGTGTATCCCCGAACGTCACCAGTGAATCGGCCGCAATCGCTACTTCGCCGTCTTTCTTGACCACCACGCACGTCGTCATGTCGTCCTCGCCATCAGTCCACTGACCAGTCCGCCGACCGCTGCAAACCCAGCCGGGCCGGCACGCACAGGCCCGAAGCCAGATGCGTGCCGGGCCCGTATGGGCTTACAGGCTAACGCGGCGGAAGTCCGCCAGCACGCTGGCCAGATACGCGTTGAAGCGCGCAGCCTCCGCGCCGTCGATCACGCGGTGATCGTACGACAGCGACAGCGGGAGCGTCAGGCGCGGCACGAATTGCTTGCCGTCCCAAACCGGCTTCTGATAGCCGCGCGACAGGCCCAGGATGGCCACTTCCGGTGCGTTGATGATCGGCGTGAAGTTCGTGCCGCCAATACCACCCAGCGACGAGATCGAGAAGCAGCCGCCCTGCATCTGGTCCGGCTTGAGCTTGCCTTCGCGGGCAGCCTTCGACAGGTCCGCCATTTCCTTGGCGATGTCGATCAGGCCCTTCTTGTCCGCATCGCGGATCACCGGCACCATCAGCCCGTTGGGCGTATCGGCGGCAAAGCCGATGTGGAAATACTGCTTGAAGACGAGGTTGTCGCCGTCCAGGCTCGCGTTGAAGGTCGGGAATTTCTTGAGCGCACCAACGACTGCCTTGATCACGAACGCCAGCATCGTGAACTTCACGCCGGCCTTTTCGTGGTCCTTGTTCATCTGCACGCGGAAGGCTTCCAGCTCGGTGATGTCCGCTTCGTCATTGTTGGTGACGTGCGGAATCATGACCCAGTTGCGGTGCAGGTTCGCACCCGAAATCTTCTTGATACGCGACAGTGGCTTCGGATCGATCGGGCCGAACTTGGTGAAGTCGACCTTCGGCCATGGCAGCAGGTTCAGCTCGCCACCGCCAGCTGGTGCACCCGCTGCAGCCTTGCCCGGCGCCGCGGCCTGGCCGCTCATCACGCCCTTGACGTAGCGCTGCACGTCTTCCTGCGTGATACGGTTCTTCGGACCCGTGCCACCGACGAGGTTGACGTCCACGCCAAGCTCACGCGCGTACTTGCGCACCGAGGGGCTTGCATGGGCAGCCTTGCCGACCGTACCAACGGTATCGGCGGTGTACGTAGCGGGCGCTGCGGCCGGAGCAGCTGCGGGCGCAGCCGCAGGGGCCGGGCTCGGTGCAGCGGCAACCGGTGCGGGTGCCGGAGCTTGAGCCGGTGCGGGGGCAGCAACTGCGCCGCCTGCGCTTTCCAGCAAGACGATCAGCGTGCCTTGCGACACGGCATCGCCAACCTTCACGCGGATTTCCTTGACGACACCAGCGGCCGGGGAAGGCACATCCATCGTGGCCTTGTCCGATTCGAGCGTGATCAGCGACTGCTCGGCTTCCACCTTGTCGCCCACCTTCACGCTGATCTCGATGACCGGCACGTCGGTGTAGTCGCCGATGTCCGGCACTTTCACCTCAACCGTACCGCCACCCGCAGCAGCGGGCGCGGAGGCCGGTGCTTGTGCGGCAGGTGCGGGCGCCGGCGCAGCAGCGGCCGGAGCCGGTGCAGCTTGGGGC
>NZ_JBGLYZ010000015.1:0-107989 GCF_047304345.1 Ralstonia sp. Ralssp135 | reverse complement strand
GCCCCCATCCACTCCTATAATCCGCGCCACAAGAACCCTCTTTGGAGACCCGCAGGATGCAATCCCTCCATCCTCCCAAGCACATTTCGGCAGCGACCCTGCCCGAGCTGACGCTACGCGGCATGATCCTCGGTGCCATCATCACCGTAATTTTTACCGCTTCAAACGTGTACCTCGGCCTGAAAGTCGGCCTGACGTTTTCATCGGCGATTCCCGCAGCGGTGATTTCCATGGCGGTGCTGCGCATGCTCGGCGGCACGAACATCCTTGAGAACAACATGGTGCAGACGCAGGCGTCTGCGGCCGGGACGCTGTCTTCCATCATCTTCATCCTGCCCGGCCTGGTGATGATTGGGCACTGGCAAGGTTTCCCGTTCTGGCAAACGTTTGGGGTCTGCATGGCGGGCGGCATGCTCGGCGTGGTGTTCACGATTCCGCTGCGCCACGCGATGGTGGTGCAGAGCGACCTGCCCTATCCCGAAGGCGTGGCGGCGGCGGAAATCCTGCGCGTGGGCAGCGGCCAAACGTCGGATGGCTCGGACGCTGACGCCGTGCCCGCCGCCACTGGCATGCGCGATCTGGCTGCTGGCGGCATCGTCGCGGCCATCGTGGCGTTTGCAACCAGTGGTCTGCGCCTGCTGGGCGAAGGGGCAAGCTGGTGGTTCGCAGCGGGTGCCGCGGTGGTGCGCTTGCCGCTGGGCTTTTCAACGGCACTGCTGGGCGCTGGCTATCTGATCGGCCTCGTGGCCGGGCTGGCCATGCTGGTGGGCCTGGTGATCGCCTGGGGCATCGCCGTGCCGTATCTGACGTCCATCACGCCAGTGCCGGCGGGCAAGGCGCTCTCGGCGTTCGGCACGGATGTGTGGCGCACGCAGGTGCGTTTTATCGGTGCAGGCGTGATTGCGGTGGCGGCCGTGTGGACGCTGGGCACGCTGATCGGCCCGGTGGTGCACGGCGTGAAGCGCTCGTTCGGCAGCCTGCGCCCGAAGGCCGATGGCGCGCAGCGCATCGAGCAGGACATGGCGCCGCGCTGGATTCTGCTGGTCACACTGGCCATGGTCGTGGTGCTGGTGATCACGTTTGCCGCGTTCCTGGCGCCGACCATGCTGTCGGCCGGCTCGCGCTGGACGCTGATCACCTGCGCGGTGATCTTTGCGGTGGTGTTCGGCTTTCTGGTGGCAGCGGCGTGCGGCTACATGGCCGGGCTGATCGGTTCGTCGTCGAGCCCGATTTCAGGCATTGGCATCATCGCCATCACCTTGGTGTCGCTGCTGCTGTTGGCTATCGGCGCGGACAACGGCATCGTGGGCTCACCCGAAGCGAGCAAGCTGGGCATTGCGCTGGCGATCTTCACAACGTCGGCCGTGGTGGCCGTGGCGACCATCTCCAATGACAACCTGCAGGATCTGAAGACGGGCTGGCTGGTTGGTGCCACACCGTGGCGCCAACAGGTGGCGCTGTTGATCGGGTGCGTTGCGGGTGCTGCGGTCATCTCGCCGGTGCTGGAGCTGCTATACAACGCGTATGGCTTTCCGGGTGCGCTGCCGCGTGCCGGCATGGACGCTGCGCAGGCACTCTCTGCCCCGCAGGCCACGCTCATGACGGCCATTGCCACCGGCATCTTCACGCACCAGTTGGAATGGAACATGGTGATTGCGGGCATCGTCATCGGCATGCTGCTGATCGCTGTCGACTGGGCGCTCAAGCAGCGTGGCGGTGTCGCCCGGCTGCCGGTGCTGGCGGTGGGCATCGGCATCTACCTGCCGCCGACGATCAGCACGGTGCTGGTGACCGGCGCGGTGCTGGCGTGGATCATCGAGAAGATTCTTGCCAAGCGTGCGCAGGCAGCCGGCGTGCCGTACGCGCGCTATGCCGAGGTACCGAACCGCCACGGCGTGCTGCTGGCGTCGGGCCTGATTGTGGGCGAAAGCCTGGTGGGCGTGCTGATGGCGGCCGTCATCGGGGCCACAGGCAAAGATGCGCCGCTGGCGATCGTGGGCGCGTCGTTTGAAGGCACGGCGCAATGGCTTGGGCTGATCGTGTTTGCCTTGGTATGCTGGGCCTTCGCGCGCCGTGTTCTGGCGGTGCGCCCGACCCATTGAGCCCATCACGCATCATGCTGCTCCGCGACGCAACGCAGGCCGATCTGCCAGCCATTCTCGCCATCTACAACGACGTGATCGCCACCTCCAACGCGATCTACACCGAAACGCCGGTCACGCTGGAAGACCGCACCGCGTGGCTGGCGTTGCGTGCCACGCAGGGGTATCCGGTGCTGGTGGCCGATGATGGCGGGCAAGTCGCGGGCGTTGCATCGTTTGGGGATTTCCGGCCGTACCCAGGCTTTCGCACCACCGTCGAGCACTCGGTGCATATTCATCGCGACTGGCGCGGCAAGGGCCTGGGCAGCCTGCTGGTTGAGGCGCTGTGTGAACGCGCCGCGGCGCTGGGCAAACACCTGATGGTGGGCGCCATCGACGGCGCCAATGCAGGTTCAATCCGCCTGCACGAAAAGCTTGGCTTCAAGGAAGTGGGCCGCATGCCCGAGGCGGCCATCAAGCACGGCCAGTGGCTCGACCTCGTCTTCATGCAGCGGTGGCTTGAAGCGCCAGGAACGGTCCGCAACGACTGACCGTTCCTTGATGCATCAGGCGGGCTGCGTTGCCGCCTGTTGCGTCCACCGCCCGCAACCGCGTCGCACAGTCTCGTGCAGGTTGCGGGTTTCACGTTGCGCCGCGCGGATCCATTCTGCATCCGCATCGCGCGCCTCCACCACTTCCCGCACCATATCGAGCGCGCCTTCGGACGACAGCGCTTCGGCATGTGTCGACAGCACCTTGCTTGTCTCCAGGATGTGATCGGCCAGCGCACCGCGGTTGCCCGTGGCCGGGTCGACGTATTCGCCGGCCAGCCCGAAGCGGCATGCCTGGAAGCGGTTGAAGGTGTAGACGAGGTAATCGTCTTCCACGGGCATGAACGGGCGATCGAGCAGCAGCCAGCGGCCCAATGCCTGGATATAAGCGGCGATGGCGGCCGCGCGTTCGACGGTCAGCGGGGTGTCCATCACGCGGACTTCGATCGTGCCGAATTCGGGCTTGGGGCGGATGTCCCAGTAGAAGTCCTTCATGCTTTCGATGACGCCGGTGGCGTGCATCTTGTCGAAGTACGCAATGAAGGCATCCCACGTCAGCACGAACGGCGCGCGGCCCGACATCGGGAAGGCGCTGACCGAGTTCATGCGCGCGGAAGCAAACCCCGTATCCACGCCCTGCACGAACGGTGACGACGCGGCCAGCGCAATGAAGTGCGGCACGTAGCGCGACATGGCGTGCAGCAGATACAGCGCGTCGTCCGGATTCGGGCAGCCAATATGCACGTGCTGCCCGAACACGGTGAACTGCTTGGCGAGGTAACCGTACAGATCCGAGATGTACTGGTAGCGCGGCGATTGCGAAATCTGGCGCTGGCTCCATTGCTGGAACGGATGCGTGCCGCCGCCGCAGATGCCGATGTTCAGCGCCGTAGCGGCGTCGGCCATGCGGTCGCGCATCTCGCGCAACTGCCAGAGCGCTTCATCATGGCTGTGACAGATGCCGGTGGAGATCTCGATCATCGAATCGGTGATCTCCGGCTTGATGTCACCGGGGTATTCCTTGCCCTTGAGCATGCGCAGCAAGTCGGGCGACGCCGAAGCGAGATCATAGTCATGGCGATTGACGAGCTGCAATTCCAGCTCGACGCCAAACGTCAGGGCTTCGGATTTCGAGAACGGTTCGAGGGACATGGGGTTCAGTGCCTCCCTTCGTCTTGTCGCACCTCACCTGCCCAGCGCAGCGAACGCGCGGTCAGGATCGGCGCAACAATCTGTTGGATCGCCAGCGTGCAAAGAATGATGGCCGCAAGCGGCCCGCCGGTTTGTGGATACAGTGCCGCCGTATCGTGCATCAGCAACCATGACAATCCTGACATGGGCCCGAGCGCTAGGCCCAGCGCGATGCTCTGCCGCATCGACAGGCCCGAGAACGAGCCCAGCGCCGTCGTGGCCGCCAGTTTGGCGATGAAGCGCGAGAGCACCAATGCCACCGCCGCCACACCGCCGATCACCCAGTCCGACGCCTTGAGCGGCAAACCGAGCGACACGATCATCACCACAATCAGGATGCTGCCCGCGCTGCCGAAGTGCGATGGCCACACACGCGGGTGATCGTCCTGGTGCTTGAACACCACGCCCGCCAGCAGCAGCGTGAGCGGCACCGACAGCTTGAGCAGCTTGGCCATCGCCAGCGCAAACAGCACCAGCCCCACCAGCACCAGGAACGCGTAGTGATCGTCACCCGCCATGCGGTGATACAGCGCATGGCCCACCTTGCCGACCACCCAGGCTAGAAGCACGGAACCTGCCAGCAGGTACAGCGGATGGAACAGCGCCGCCGCCCAGTGGCCGTATTCGCTGTGCAGCCACCCGGCGGTGAGCGGCGCCAGCACGCTTGCGTAGATGCTGTTGAGCGCGCCCAACGAGAGCAACCGCTCCGTCACCTGGCCTTCGGCGCGCAGTTCGTTCTTCAGTTGCAGCAGCACCGTGGGGGACGTGGCCACCGCGATGGCGCCTGCGGCCACCGCCACCGGCGCCGCCACGCCAAACAACTGCAGCACCCAGGTGACCAGGCCCCAGGTCAGCAGGCTCTCGAAGCCACTGGTGAGCAAGAGCCAGCGATTGGCACGCAGCCACTCGAATGACAGCCGGTGCCCCAGTTCGAACAGCGCCAACGCCAGCGCCATCTCGATCAGGATGTGGGTCTGGTCGAGCATGTCGGCGTCGATGAGCGGGCGGCCGAGCACGCCGGCCGCCAGGCCCGCCGCCGCATAGCCGACGATGCGGGGCAGCTTGAGCGCCGCGCGCGCAAACTCGCCGCACAACGCCGCGCCGACCAGCGCCAGCCCGATCCAGAAGAGACCGCCAGGTGCGGGCGGCCACGAAGGGAAGAGATCGTGAAGTCCTGTCATGGCCGACATGGTACCCGAAGCACCCGATTGGAAAAGTCAGCCAAGCACTGACACGCGTTAGACCCGCGTTACCCGATATTTAACGATAGATCGATGGTTTTCGATGTAGAAAGCGACAAGCCTGCGTTTGGGGCCTTGGGCTGCCGGCAAAGAAAAACCGCCCCGGAGGGCGGTTTTCATACTGCGAATGGCTGAGAGCCGGTCGGATTACTTGCCGCCGACGCTCTCCAGCGGTGCCCACTTGCCGCCGGTGACCTTGTAGACGGTAATGCCGCCGTCCTTCAGGTCGCCCTTCTCGTCATAGGCGTAGTGCTTGGCGGTCACGCCTTGCATGTTGGTCGCAGCCAGGATCGGCAGGTACTTGCTCGGATCCGACGAGCCGGCCTTGACCATGGCTTGCATCAGGGCCATTGCGCCGTCGTAGGCGTACGGCGAGTACGTCTGCACCGGCGTGCCGAAGCGCTTCTCATAGCGGGCCTTGTAGCCAGCGCCGCCCGGCATCTGCTCCAGCGGCAGACCGGCCAGCGAGCACACCACGCCTTCGGCCGATTGCGCGCCAGCCAGCTTGATGAAGTCGTCGGTCTTGGACATTTCGCCCGACATCAGCGTGGACTTCATGCCCAGTTCGCGCATCTGCTTGACCAGCGGAGCCGATTGGCCTTCCGCGCCGCCGTAGAACACGGCGTCAGGCTTCTTGGCCTTGATCTGCGTGAGGATCGACTTGAAGTCGCTGGCCTTGTCGTTGGTGAACTCGCGACGCACGATGGTGGCGCCGGCAGCCTTGGCGGCCTTCTCGAACTCGTCTGCCAGACCTTGGCCGTAAGCCGTGCGGTCATCAACGATGGCGATGTTCTTGTAGCCCAGCTTCTTGACGGCGTACGTGCCGACCACCGAACCCTGCTGGGTGTCGGAGGTCATCATGCGGAACGTCGTCTTGTAGCCTTGCTTCGTGTATTCCGGTGCCGTTGCCATCGCGATTTCTGCGATGCCGGCGTTGTTGTAGATGCGCGAGGCCGGGATGGTCGTACCCGAGTTGAAGTGGCCCAGCATGCCCTTGATGCCGCTGTCCACAAGCTTCTGTGCGACGGTGGTGCCGGTCTTCGGGTCAGCTTGGTCGTCTTCCGAAATCAGCTGGAACTTGACTTCCTTACCGGCGATCTTCGGATGCGTGGCGTTGAATTCCTCGACCGCCAGCGTCAGGCCGTTCTGCATGTCCTTGCCGTACTGGGCTTGAGGACCGGTCATCGGGCCGGCGTAGCCCAGCTTGATGACTTCTTGGGCCGATGCCGCGCTACCCAGCGCGCACAGCGCTGCCGCCAGACACAGTTGCTTCAATTTCATTTGTGCGTCTCCTAGTTCAAACGCAATTTGGATCAATAGCGCGACGGGATCACCGTCGCCCTCCTCCCGCTTCGCGCTCCATCCGCACCCGTCGTGCGGATGGCGCTGCGAATCCTGCTCGTGCTCCCCGTCAGCCGATGGTCATCAGGCTGGCGTTGCCACCCGCTGCGGCCGTATTGACCGACAGCGAACGCTCGATCAGCAGGCGCTCCAGCGCCAGCCCTTCCCCGCCATGCGGCAGGCCTTGCACGCCCACGATGGGGCCGGCACGTCGTGCCAGTCCTTCGCAAATGGCGCGCAGATGGTCCGAATCGCCGTGGTGCAGCACCGCATCAAACGCCGCTTCGTCGGTCGACCCGACCACGCGGACGCGCGATTGTACTGCCGCCGGCAAGCCCCGAAGTACCGCTTCGACGGCAGGGTTTTCCTGCACAACGGCCACGCTGCCCACGGCCAGCACAGCCGCCAGCTGGCGCAGCCAATCGGCCGGATCTGCCGCCACGCACAGCACCGCTTCGCGCGGCAGCAGCGTGTAGGTGTTGCGCTCGCCCGTCGGGCCCGGCAGCGTGGCCGTGGCGCCCGTGGCCGACGCCGCAGCCAGGCGTTCGCACAGCGAAGCCAGCTCAGGCGCTTGCTTGCGTGCCCAGTCCGTCAGCGCGTCGAACGGCGCCAACAGCGCGCGGCGCGCATCGGTATCGATTTCCGTGCCGGCACCTGCGGTCAGTTGCAGCGCGGTGCGCATGCCGTCCTGCGGGCACGTCGAGAGCAAACGCAGCAGATACAGCGGCCCGCCGGCCTTCGGGCCCGTGCCCGACAGGCCTTCGCCGCCGAACGGCTGCACGCCCACCACGGCACCGACGATATTGCGGTTCACATACAGGTTGCCGACGTGCGCCCGATCCACCACGTGCGCGATGGTCTCGTCGATACGCGTATGGATGCCCAGCGTCAGGCCGTAGCCCGTGCCGTTGATCTGCTCGATCAGCTTGGTCAGGCCGGCGTTGTCACCGGAGCGTTTCCAGCGCACCACGTGCAGCACGGGACCGAAGATCTCGCGCGTCAGGTCCGACAGGCTGTCGAGTTCGATCACGGTCGGGGGCACGAAGGTACCGTGCGCGCACGCGGCCGGCACAGGCGCCTGGTGCACGCGGCGGCCCTTGGCCCGCATTGCTTCGATGTGGCCGACGATGTTGTCGCGCGCTTCGGCGTCGATCACCGGGCCCACATCCGTGGCGAGGCGATCCGGATTGCCCATCGCCAATTCAGCCATGCCGCCCTTGAGCATCGCGAGCACGCGGTCGGCGACGTCATCCTGCAGGCACAGCACGCGCAGCGCCGAGCAACGCTGGCCTGCCGAATCAAACGCAGACGACAGCACATCCGCCACCACCTGCTCAGCCAGCGCGGAAGAATCCACAATCATCGCGTTCTGGCCGCCCGTCTCCGCAATCAGGGGGATCGGCGCGCCGTTGGCGTCCAGACGGCCGGCCAGCGTGCGCTGCAGAATGCGCGCGACTTCGGTCGAGCCGGTAAACATCACGCCCTTGGTACGCATGTCCTTCACCAGCGCGGCGCCGACGGTCTCGCCGCGGCCCGGCAGCAGTTGCACGGCGCCAGCCGGCACGCCGGCCTCACGCAGAATGCGCACAGCCTGGGCGGCGATCAGCGGGGTCTGCTCGGCAGGCTTGGCCAGGACCGGGTTGCCGGCGGCCAACGCTGCGCTCACCTGGCCAGTGAAGATCGCCAGCGGGAAGTTCCACGGGCTGATACAGACCACGGGGCCCAGCGGACGATGCGTGTCGTTCGAGAAACCGCCGCGCACCTGCGCCGCGTAATAGCGCAGGAAATCGACGGCCTCGCGCACTTCGGCAATGGCGTTGGACAGCGTCTTGCCCGCCTCGCGGATGATCAGCCCCATCAGGTGCTGCATCTCGCCTTCCATCAGGTCTGCTGCGCGATCAAGCAACGCGGCGCGCGCCTCGGGCGGCGTGGCTTGCCAGATCGGGGCGGCAGCGACAGCGGCCGACAGCGCGGCATCCACGTCGGCTTCGGTGGCTTCCGTCACGTGGCCGACCACGTCGCGCAGGTCCGACGGATTGCGCACCGGTTGCGGCGTGCCGCCAGCGTAAGGCGCATCGCCGATGGTCGGCTCAGCGTTCCAGACCGTGCTCGTGCCCGCAAGAAGGGCGGACGACAACGACGCCAGGCGCTGCTCGTTCGCCAGATCGATGCCGGACGAGTTGGCGCGCACGTCACCGTAGAGGTGGCGCGGCAGCGGAATCTTCGGATGCGGCAGGCCGAGCGTCCCTTCATCGGCGTGCATCTTTTCCACCACCGCCACCGGATCGGCGACGAGGTCGTCCAGAGGAATCGACTCATCCGCAATGCGGTTCACGAACGAGGTGTTGGCGCCGTTTTCCAGCAGTCGGCGCACGAGGTACGCCAGCAGCGTTTCGTGCGTGCCGACCGGCGCGTAGATGCGGCACGGGCGGTTCAGCTTGCCCGGCTTGTTGCCGACGACCTGCTCATACAGCGGTTCGCCCATGCCATGCAGGCACTGGAATTCGTATTGGCCGGGGTAATAGTTCTGGCCGGCCATGTGGTAAATGGCCGCCAGCGTGTGCGCGTTGTGCGTGGCGAACTGCGGGAAGATCGCCTCCGGCGCGGCCAGCAGCTTACGGGCGCAGGCCAGGTACGACACGTCGGTGTAGACCTTGCGCGTATAGACCGGGTAGCCCTCCAGGCCGTCGACCTGCGCGCGCTTGACCTCGCTGTCCCAATACGCGCCCTTCACCAGGCGGATCATCAGACGGTGTTTGCTGCGGCGAGCCAGGTCGATGATGTAATCGAGCACGAACGGGCAGCGCTTCTGGTAGCCCTGCACCACGAAGCCGATGCCGTTCCAGCCGGCCAGCTCGGGCGCAAAGCACAGGCGCTCCAGCAGGTCGAGCGACAGCTCCAGGCGGTCGGCCTCTTCCGCGTCGATGTTGATGCCGATGTCGTATTCACGCGCCAGCATCGCCAGCGCCTTCACACGCGGATACAGCTCGTTGATCGTGCGGTCGTGCTGCGCGCGCGAGTAGCGCGGATGCAGCGCCGACAGCTTGATCGAGATGCCCGGCCCTTCGTAGATGCCGCGCCCGCCCGACGCCTGGCCGATCGCGCGGATGGCCTGCTCGTACGACGCGAGGTAGCGCTGCGCGTCTTCCTCCGTCATCGCGGCCTCGCCGAGCATGTCGTAGGAGTAGCGGAAGCCTTCGGCCTCGAACTTGCGCGCGTTGGCCAGCGCTTCAGAAATGGTTTCGCCGGTGACGAACTGCTCGCCCATCAAGCGCATCGCCATATCCACGCCCTTGCGGATCAGCGGCTCGCCGCTCTTGCCGATGATGCGCGTGAGCGCCTTCGACAGCCCCGCTTCGTTGTGCGTGGCGACCAGCTTGCCCGTGAGCAGCAGGCCCCAGGTGGCGGCATTCACAAACAGCGACGGGCTCTGGCCGACATGCGAATACCAGTTGCCGTTGCTGATCTTGTCGCGGATGAGTGCGTCGCGCGTGGCCTTGTCGGGAATGCGCAGCAGCGCCTCGGCCAGGCACATCAGCGCCACGCCTTCCTGGCTCGACAAGGAGAATTCCTGGATCAGGCCCTGCACCAGCCCTTCGCGGCCAGTGCCGACCTTTTGCGTGCGCAGCTTGCCAGCCAGATCGCGGGCGAGCTGCTTGGCTTCCGAGGCGAGCGCACCCGGCAGACGGGCCTGCTCCAGCAGCATCGGAATGGCTTCGGTTTCCGGCCGGCGATAAGCGGCGGTGATGGCAGCGCGCAAGACCGACTGGGGTTGCACGCTTTGTGCGAATTCGAGGAACGGTTGCACCGCGGGCTCATCACCCTCGGGCACGTCCGAGACGGCTGCGGCGGCGGACGGGAGGCCATCCGCTGCCGTGCCGTTTGCGTCAGTTGGCAGCTGCCCCCGCTCCACTTGGTCCAGATACGTGAAGATCGCCTGCTTGATCAGCCAGTGCGGCGTGCGGTCAATGGACTGCGCAACGCGCTTGAGGCGTTCACGCGAAGCATCGTCCAGCTTGACCCCGAGGGTGGTTGTAGCCATGTGGGTTCCTATCCAGAGCTGCCATTGCCTAGCTTGTGGCCGGCAAATTGGGCGGATCATACGCCTGGCGATCTTGAAGGTGCAACCTAGTGAAACCCCTTGGTTCGAAATGGGTAGATTGGGGTGCAACCGCAGGTGATGTTGGAGATGCTTGGGGTCGATTTATGGGCTTGGTTTTTTTTGTTTTTGGTGCATCCCTTGTTTCATCCCCTGCCGGGGCTGACTCACTTTCTTTGTCTTGCCAAAGAAAAGTAGGTCGGTCCCGGCAGGGAACGAAAGGGGGATGGACCACCAGCACTCAAATCCTCAAAGGATCAATCTCCAACTGCCACCGCACCCCCTTCACAGTCTTGCCGATCCCAGCAAACCCCTCGGTCCAGGCAGACAAGAACTTCTGCAAAGCCGCCCGAGAAGCCGACTCCACCAGCAACTGCGCGCGTTCGCGGTTAGCCAGCCGCACCATCGTCATCGGCACCGGATCATGCAAAAACACCGGCGCGCCCAATTCAGCGGCCAAGGCTTCACCGGCAGAACGCGCCGCCCCCAAGAACTCCAGCGCCCGCGCCACTTCCTTGTGCTCGGTGGTCAGCAGCGCCTGATAGGCAAACGGGGGCAGCCCGGCTTGCTTGCGTTCCCGCAGCAACTGGCGCGCGAAACCGCCGTAGTCGTGCCGAACCAGCGCCTGCAGCGCGGGGGCATCCGGATACCGCGTCTGAATCAGCACTTCCCCCGCCAGCCCGGCCCGGCCCGCGCGGCCCGCCACCTGCATCAGCGACGCAAAGAGATGCTCCCCCGCACGAAAGTCGTGCGAGAACAGTGAGGAGTCGGGGGCGACTACGCCCACCAGCGTCACGCGCTGAAAGTCATGCCCCTTGGCGACCATCTGCGTGCCGATCAGGATGTCGACGCTGCCTTCGTGCACGGTGTCGAACAGCGCCTCGGCGCTGCCCTTGCGGCGGGTGGAATCGGCGTCGATGCGGGCGACGCGGGCCTGCGGAAACAGCTCGCCGAGTGTCTCTTCGATGCGCTGTGTACCACGCCCCAGCGGGGCGATGTCGACGTTGCCGCAGTCGGGGCAGTGATGCGGGATGCGGGATTCATACCCGCAGTGGTGGCATCGCAGGCGCCGTTCGGGCTTGTGCAGCACCAGGTACGCCGAGCAGCGCGGGCAGCCCGAGAGCCAGCCACACGCGTCGCACGAGAGCACGGGCGCGTAGCCGCGGCGGTTGAGAAACAGCAGGCTCTGTTCGCCGCGCGCGAGGCGATCGGCAATCGCATCGACGAGCGGTTTGGACAGCCCATCGCGAATCTCACGCCCGGCGCGGCGTTCCAGGTTCAGGTCGATGAGCGATACGCTCGGCAGCACCGCTTCAGCCTGCGCACGTTGCGAGAGCGTCAGGCGCGTGGTGGCGGTCTGCTCCGCGCGCCACCAGGTTTCCAGCGACGGCGTGGCCGAGCCCAGCACGACAGGGATGTTACGTTGCTTGGCACGCCATAGCGCCAGGTCGCGTGCGGAGTAGCGCAGCCCCTCCTGCTGCTTGTACGACGTGTCGTGCTCTTCATCGACGAGGATGAGCGCGAGGTTGGGCAGCGACGCCAGCATCGCCAGCCGCGTGCCGAGCACGATGCGCGCCTCGCCGCGATGGGCGGCCAGCCAGTTCAGCGCACGCGGCTGCTCGGCCAGCCCGCTGTGCAGCGCCGCCATGGGCACGCCGGGAAAACGTGCGGCGATGCGCGCTTCCAGTTGCGGTGTCAGGTTGATCTCGGGCACCAGCATCAGCACCTGCGCGGCAGGATCGCGTGCCAGGGCGTCGGCGATGGCGTGCAGGTAGACCTCGGTCTTGCCGCTCCCCGTGACGCCGTACAGAAGGAATGGGCTAAATGTGCCGGCCGCGCCAGCTTGGGCGATGGCCGCCACGGCGGTCGCCTGTTCATCGTTCAGGGCAGGCGCGACGGACGGTGCCGGCAATTCGAGCGGTTGCGGCAACAGCGCCTTCGGCCGCAGTTCTGCGTGCAGCCATCCGACGGTCGCCCAATCCCGCAGCTTAGCGACGGCTTGCCCGTGCAGTTCGACGGCAGCGCTGGTGGACAGCTCGCCATCGCCGGTCAGCGCTTCAGCCAGGCGCATGGCGCCGGACGCTCGTTTCGGGATGCTGTCCAGCAACGCGGCCCGGGCCGGTTCGAACATCACATAGACGGTTTCGTTGGCCTGGCGCGCAAGGTTGTCCCAGCTCCCGGGCGTCCGCCAAAGAGGCGGCAGCGCCGGCAACGTCACCTCGCCCAGTGCGCGGTGGTAGTAGCCGGCGGCAAATTCGGCCAGGGCACGCCATTCGCCGTCGAGCGGCGGCACCCAGTCGAGCACGCGCTCGACATCGCGCAGCTTCTCTTGCGGCACGTCGGTGGTCGCGGCAGTTTCGACCACCAACGCCACCACACGGCGATTGCCGAACGGCACGACCACAAGTTGCCCGGGAAGCACAGGCGACCCGCACCTGTAGTCGAACACCGCATCAAGCGGCGTATCGATCACCACGCGCGCGATGGCGGCCGACGCCCTGGCATCAGAGAAAGCGGCGTCGACTTGGGTGGTGGTCATGCAGAGCGCAAACGGTTGAATTGCAAAGGGATTGTTGCGATGCAGCGGCGAATCCTGCACCTGGGAAATGCGTCTTGCCCATCTCACCTTGCCTTCACAGCCATTGCCGTGGTCGGCTCAATGTTCAAGTATTACTTGAGGTTTGTGCCTTGGCGCCCTGATCGGCGACCGTTTTCCCGGCTATCCACACGGCCTGTGGATAACTTTGTTGAAAAGTCGCCTGCCGCGCCCGCGCAGGCCAATGGATTCACCGTTTTTCTAGCTTGCACGATTTACGCGCACGCGGCTTTCTTTTATAAAAATCAAACACTTATGCGTTGGATGCACACAGCCTGCCCTGTTGCGCCGCGGAAAGAACCAGCCGCGACAGCTTTGTGCATAAGTCAAGTCTTGACAGCCGACTTACGCACCAGAAAGCGCGAAATAAATCGCTTGACACCCTTTTGGCGCCAGATGGGGCCACCCGCAGGCGAGCAGTCACTCACCCCGACTGCACCAAAGCGGCGAAGATTCCACCCGTGCCCCCGGCTTCACGCACAACTGCGGCCCAATTCAAACGCTATCGCACCGCAGCATTGATCTATACGTGTTACTTCGCTTTGGTGCGAAGTGCGCGGCTGAAGCTGTGCACCTCGTCCACCAGCACCGTCACCGCTTCGGGTGGCGTGAACTGCGAGATGCCATGGCCGAGGTTGAAGATGTGGCCGTCGCTGTCGCCGCTGGCTGCGTAATCTTCCAGGACGCGGCGCGCTTGGGCGCGAATGGCGTCCGGCTCGGCAAACAGCACCGTCGGGTCCAGGTTGCCCTGCAGGGCAACGCGCCCTGCCGTTCGCTGGCGGGCGAGCTGCAGGTTGACGGTCCAGTCCACGCCCAGCGCGTCGGCACCGGTCTCGGCCATGGCTTCGAGCCACAGGCCACCGCCCTTGGTGAACAGGATGACCGGCACGCGCTGGCCGTCGGCCCCGGGGCGAATACCCTTCACCACGCGCGCCATGTAGGCCAGCGAAAACTCCTGGTAGATGCCATCGGCCAGCGCCCCGCCCCAGGTATCGAACACCTGCACTGCCTGGGCACCGGCATCAATCTGCGCGTTCAGATAGTCGATGACGGCCTGCGCGTTGATCTCCAGGATGCGGTGCATCAGGTCCGGGCGCGCGTAGAGCATCGACTTGACGGTGCGGAAATCGTCCGAGCCGCCGCCTTCGACCATGTAGCAGGCGAGCGTCCACGGGCTGCCCGAGAAACCGATGAGCGGCACACGCTGGCGGCCGTCCTGCACCAGCGCGCGGCGGATTTCCGCCACGGCATCGAACACATATTGCAGCGACGACATGTCCGGCACCGACAGCGCCGCCACATCGGCTTCCGTGCGCACCGGCTTGGCAAAGCGCGGGCCCTCGCCCTGCGCAAACGACAGGCCCAGGCCCATGGCATCAGGCACGGTCAGGATGTCGGAGAACAGAATCGCCGCGTCCAGCGGATAGCGATCCAGCGGCTGCAGCGTCACTTCCGTCGCATACGCCGGCGACTTAGCCAGGCCGAGAAAGCTGCCGGCCCGCGCGCGCGTGGCGTTGTACTCGGGCAGATAGCGGCCCGCCTGGCGCATTAGCCACAGCGGCGTGTAGTCGGTGGGCTGGCGGCGCAGGGCGCGCAGGAAGGTGTCGTTGGCGAGCGGGGCGGACATGGCGATGGACTCTTTAGGAGGGCGCCATTGTAAGGGATGGTGTTTTTATCCCGCCCTGACCCAGGCCAACATGTCGCAGATCACGCTGCAGATATCACGGCACCTTGTGCGTATCGCCCGCACGCTGCGGCGGCAGCTTGATCGCCATCGCCTTGAAATCCGTGCTGGTCGTCAGCGTTCCGTGCACCACGCCTCGTGGAATCACGATCAGATCACCCGCCCGCACCTCGCGCGGCGCGTTGTCGAGCCAGACGGTGGCCGTGCCCGACATCACGTACTGGATCTCGTCCGAGTACGTATGCGTGTGCCTGGCCACGGTGCCCACCTGGATGCCGACCGTGCCGTTGGCCGCCGTCACCAGCGTCTTCGTGCGCAGCGTACCCATCTCGGCGATGACGGGGCCGATCTCGTCCGGCGTCATGCCGCCCATGTTGATGATCTGCGCCGAGAGCGGTGGCGCCGAGGGAGGAACCGCCGCCGGTTCCGACGCTTGCGCAAACGCACCGGCGCAGCCGGCAAAGATGGCGGCGGCAGAAACCGCCCGGATCACAGCAACAGGACGATGGCGATGCATGATGGCTCCTCGTGACGCGGTCGCCGTCAAGGCGCGGCGATCCGTGGGGCGTTCGTGTGGTCGACTCGCGGCGATTGTCGCATCGCTCCACGGAGGCAGAGACCTAGGGCGATTCCCGAGAAAGCGGGCATCGTGCGCGGACCGGCTCGCCTATAGTGGGACGGCGCCACATCCACCACAAACACGCCACAAGGAGACCGGCATGACACACAAGGGAAGCTGCCACTGCGGAAACGTCGCGTTCGAAGTTGAAGGTCATCCGGAAAGTGCGATGGCGTGCAACTGCTCGATCTGCCAGCGCAAGGGTTCGCTGCTGTGGTTCGTGGCGCCCGACAAGGTGCGGCTGCTCACGCCGGAAGACAACGCCAGCACCTATCTCTTCCGCAAGCATGTGATCAAACACCGCTTCTGCCCGACTTGCGGCATCCATCCGTATGCCGAAGGCGTCATGCCCGACGGCACACCAATGATTGCCGTCAACGTCCGCTGCCTGGAAGATATCGATCTGGCCAGCGTGCCGGTCACCCACTTCGACGGACGGTCAATGTAACGGCGTGGTGCGCTACAGCCACATCTGCATCATCCGCTCGCCCGGCTCCACGGGCTTGCCATTGGGCATCCACACGGCATCGAGCATGGGTCGCACAAGGTCGAGCTCGGTGGAGATGCCGTCCTGCCGGCCAAAGCGCACGCTATTGGCAGCCTGCGCTTCGACCGCCCGGCGGTCCTGCTCAGCCACCCGATATAGGAACGGCCAGACGAATGCACGCACGGCCCAGGCAGGCGCCCAGCGCTTTTCCACATGCAGCGTGCCGAACACGCGCGTGCGCATTTCGTCTTCGGGCGTGAAATGCAGCGTGAAGTACAGCGCGCTGCCGTTGGCGTAGCGGTATTCGAGCTGGGCCGAGGCAGGCGCGGCGGTGCCGAAGTGCGCGCGCTCCATCGAACGCGGCGATTCGAACAGCCGATAGAGCAGACCGCTTTGCTGCGCCTGGCCGGCGTAAGTCACCTGCAGCCCCTCAGCCGATTGCGTAAGCGTGACCGTCACGGGCTGGCGCGCGCCGTGCCTGCGCACGAGGCCAGGATGCACAAGGTGCGTGTGCAGCGGGTCGAGAAAATTCTCCAGCGCATCAACCGGGCGCGCATGCCACAACGTGCTCCACAGAAAGCGGCGGCTGCCGGCCGGCAAGCAATTCAGGAACGCCGGCAATGCTGCGGGGGCGGCTTCACCTGGCGCCCGTGCGCTCAGCCAGATCAGCCCGTCGTGCTCGAAGACCTGCCACGCGTTCACTTGCACGGCGGGCACAGCCGCGCCCGGGCACATACCCGGCATGGCGGTGCAGCGGCCGTCGGCGCCGAACGTCCAGCCGTGATACTTGCACTGAAGTGTCTCGCCGACGAGCTGTCCATCGGACAACGGCACATGCCGATGCGGGCAGCGGTCATCAAGCGCGAGCAGGCTGCCCGAAGGCAAACGCGCGAGCACCACCGCACGACCAAATACGGTCACGCGCATCGGCTTGTCGCGCAGGCGGCGCGCTTCGGCAACGGGATACCAACCGCGCAGCAGCGTGGAATTCCAGGCAGTCATAACTGAAAGCGTTGCATGATCGGCACGCCGATCCGGGTCGTGAGGTTACGCAGCACGGCAATGGCGCGGCGCGTGGCGGGCGGCAGATGCCGGCAGTACACGGCGCTCATCTCAATGGCCGGCACGCCACCGCGCAGGCGCTTGAAGTGGGCGGCGCCGGCGCTCAGGTTCAGCTCCGCATCACGCGCGATCGTGGTGCGCAGCACGTGCGCCATCAGCAGCCGATACAGCCCCGCATGCTGCGGCCACGTCGTGTCATACCCGACGATGGGCGCGGTCAGCAGCGGCCCCTGGCCGAACACGCCGACCACCGCGCGCAGCACACCATGCGCATCACGAAAGCCCGCGCAGTCGAGCAACCCCGCCGCGTGCCATGCACGCATGAACGCAGCCGTATAGCGCGGGTTCAGCGTCGAGTACTTGTCGAGATAGAGCTGCGCATACAGCCGCTCGGCCTGGGCGAAATCGGCGTCGGTAAAGGCGTCGTGCGGCACGAACGTCAGCGGCGTCTTGTCCAGCCATTGCAGGTCGCGGCGCAGGTTCTGGTGCTGGCGCGTGCGGCGCAGATTCCGGAACACATAGACCTGCCGCGTGGGAATCAACGCAAAGCCGGCCGACGTGGCGGCGCGCAGCCAATCGGCATGCTGCAATGTATTGAGCGAACGCAGCCAGATCGCGCGATCCGGCCACCGGTCGCGGCATGTATGCACCAACACATCCAGATCAAAAGCCGCCGCCGGTGGATACAGGTTCGTACTGACCAACCAGTTGTTGACAGCCACCGCCCGGTCCAGCTGCGCATGCCGCATCCACGCATCGGCCAGCCCAATCGCACCGCGCAAGAGCGGCCGGAGCACGCGCGGCATCAACCGCTCGGACTCTTCCGCCGCATAGCGGCCATACGTGGTGATGGGCGAGCAGACCCAGGCATTCTCGGCATGACCGGCGCGATCCTCCCCGTCGTTGATCGTGACCGGCAGTGGCAAACCGCCGGCCTCCACCACGTCGACCTGCGTCACCAGATTGGCGACGAACGGCAGCGACGCCTGCCCGCGATGCACGTGCAGGAACGCGCCCGCCTTGTCGGCAAAGCACGCATGCGGCACGGCGCCGGGGGCATTCATACCTCGGGTAGCTCCTGGCCGTCCCACTCGATGTCTTGCGTGGCAGCTTCGCGCATATTGCAACGCTGCGCGATAGCCATGCGCGCATACGCGGCAAGATCGCAGACGCCGCCCCACAGCGGGCCGCGGTCGCCCGGCGTGGCGATGACGTCGGTGGCGGCACGCCAGTCCTGGCGCCATTGGCGCAGCCTGCCGTGGCGCACCGCATCGAACAGCCCCGCCGATGCCATTACCGCAGCCGCCATGCGCGGCACACCCGGCGACGGTTCGATACAACCGTCGAGCGTGCCGGCCAGCGCGGCGGGCAGTGCATCGTCAAGGCCAAACAGGTGGCAGCCGCTGGTGCCGCGCGGGTTGCATTCAAGCGGGCTCACGCGGCCATCGGCCTGCTGGATCCAGTCGAACGAGAGCTGCCCCGTGAAATCAAGCTTGCGCGCAAAGTTGGCAACGAAATTGCGTACCGCGTCGATGCGCGCGGGCGCGAAATAGAAACTCGCGCTCGTCGACATACGCCAATCGGGGCGATACAGCGCATGGGCCACAAGTCGGCCGCGATCGGCCACGCTGTACGAGCAGAATTCCTGCCCCGCCACCAACGTCTGCACCACCCACGCGCCCAGGTCGGCCAGCGGCGGTGCATCGTCGGGAATGCCGTTGCGATACAGGCGCACATGCACGCCAAAGCGCGAGAACTCCGGCTTGAGCACGATCGGGCGCCCGCCTGCCCAGGCGCGCGCTTCAGCCAACGTGCGCACCCGCGCAGAGACCGGCACATCCGCGCCGCAATCCTGCGCAAGTTCCAGGAACTGCCATTTGCTGTGCACCGCACGCAGCTTGTCGAAGTCCTCGGCCAGCACCCGCACGTGGTTCGGCAAGTGATGCCGATAACGCGATACGAAAAAGACTTCCTCGCAAGTCGGCACCACCAGATTGATGGACCGTTCGTTCACGATGCGTGCAAGGTCCGCCGCAAACTGCGCCGGCGCATGACGTGGCGATGCAATGCGAAAGGTGGCCGCGACGGCCCGAGAGGCGCCGCTGATCTGGCACGGAATGCTGTCGGCAATGCAGACCGTCCACCCCTGGTGGGCAAAGCGGCGAGCGTGGTCGAGCGCCACCGGCGCGCGGCCACCGAGGATCAGCACATTGGGCATACCGGCGAAGCGTTGAGGTCAGGCAACGTCCGCCGAAGGCGAGAGGCGCGGGAGAAGTTGCCGGGGCTCCATTCTAGGCAAAGGAGCACCCGGCCCGGGCGCGTTGAAGAGGGGTAAGGCGCGTCAGGCGCTGCGCAGCTTGAACAGCCCGACCGTGCGTGCCAAGCCTTGCGCTTGCTCGTTGAGCATCGACGATGCAGCCGTCGACTGCTCCACCAGCGCGGCGTTCTGCTGCGTAGCCTGGTCCATCTCGGCGACGCTGCGATCGATCTGGCTGATACCGGTGCTTTGCTCGTGCATCGCGCCGTCGATTTCGCCGATGATGCGCGCGACACGCTCGATGCCCTGCACGATCTCCTGCATCGTTGCGCCGGCGGCCTGCACGCGTTGCGCGCCGGTCTTCACGCTGGCTTCCGATGCCTGGATCAGGTCCTTGATCTCGCGGGCGGCCGTAGCGCTGCGTTGCGCCAGCGTGCGCACCTCGCCGGCCACCACGGCAAAGCCGCGGCCGTTCTCGCCGGCACGGGCGGCTTCCACCGCGGCGTTCAGCGCGAGGATGTTGGTCTGGAACGCAATGCTGTCGATCACGCCGATGATTTCGGTGATGCGCGCCGACGATTTGGCAATCTCGTCCATCGTGCTGACCGCGCTAGAGACCACGTCGCCGCCGCGCGTGGCGGCATCGCTGGCGTCGCTGGCCAGGCGCGTGGCCTGAACGGCCGCGTCGGCGGAGTTCTTCACGCTGGTCGTCAGTTCGGTCAACGCGGCAGAGGTTTCCTGCAAGTTGCTGGCCGAGACTTCGGTGCGGTTGGACAGGTCACGGTTGCCCGCTTCGATCTCGCCGGTGGCGGACTTCATGCTGTCAACGCTGGCGCGCACTTCCAGCAGCACTTCGCCAATCTTGTCGATGAACGTGTTGAACGAGGCACTGATCTGCGCGACTTCATCGTTGCCGACCACGGGCAGGCGGTGCGTGAGGTCACCGCCGC
Organism: Ralstonia sp. Ralssp135; assembly: GCF_047304345.1. NCBI lineage: Bacteria > Pseudomonadati > Pseudomonadota > Betaproteobacteria > Burkholderiales > Burkholderiaceae > Ralstonia > Ralstonia sp. Ralssp135. The sequence goes on along the minus strand of NZ_JBGLYZ010000015.1, from coordinate 87,830 downwards.
CGGAGCCGATGGTGTCCATCGCATCACGCACCTGCGACAGGCGGCGGAACGACTGCGACGTGAAGAACGCGGCGATGCCCAGCGCGGCAAGTGTCAGCAGCACGATGGCGACGGCCAGGGCACGTACGACACTGCGCAAACCCGCGGTGGCCTCGGCTTTGTCCAGCGCGATCACCAGGCTCCAGTCGGTGCCTTGCACGGCCTGTGCCTTCAGCAGCTTCGGCGCGCCAGCAAGTTCCACTTCCAGCGGAGCATTGGCTTTGGCGAGCGATGCCAGCACATCGGCATTGAGCGCCGCCGACACATCGGACACCGGCTTGAGCATCAGCTTGGCGTCGGGGTGGGCGATGACTTGCCCGTCCTTTGCCACGACAAACGCGAGGCTCGACGGCGTCGGATGCACCGCAGCCACCACGTCGCGGACGCGATCCAGCGGCACGGCACCGCTCACCGCGCCGGTGGCTTCGCCACCGCGGATCAGCGGGGCAGAGAACGATACGTATTTCACGCCCGTAGCCACGTCACCGTAGGGCTTGGTGACCAGCAGCTTGCCGGCTGCAATGGCCTCCTTGTACCAGGGGCGGACCGTTGGGTCGTAGTCTTTGGGCGTGGTGGCGCTGGTAGACAGGAACGATTTGTCGGTCCAGCCGATGGTGGTGATGGGAAAGCCATCGGCGTCGCCCATGTGCTTGACCAGGCCGCGCGGATCGCCATGCTCGACGACGTCTGCAGTGGTCTTTACGGCACGCGCTTTGGCGGCCACCCATTTGTCGATGACGAGGGTGTTGGCGCTGGTGATGGCAGCGAGATTCTGTTCGATCGATTCCATCGTGTTGGAGCGCACGATGGAATAGGTGGCGGCGCCGGACAACGCCAGGGCACCGACTACGGTGACCGATGAGATGAGGAGAATTCGGGTGCGGAGAGAGGAGATCATGATTCTTCTAGGCCAAACGTTTTCCATGAATCTGACTGCGTACGGTATTTGCCGTAGCGCCCTCCAGATCCGACTGCCGGCTGTCGGGGGCCACTCCAAACTGCTACGGCACCGCGCAGGCGAACTTGAGCCGGCGAAACCCGCCCCCACGAGGGGATGACTGCTATAAAAGGAAACGCCCCACATGACTGCCCAGGCAATTCATTCCCCTGAAACTGAAGCCCATGCACGACGCCCTCCACATCGACCCCGCCACCGGCGACATCCGGTTCGCTGACATCCGCATCACGCCGCAGACAAAAGCCGATGCCCTGCCGGCACGCTTTGCAGTCGGGCCCGTGCGCTCCGTGAGCGTCGAGGGGAAAGACGTTCCCTGCCAATTCGCAACAGTGGCTGCGCTGGACGACGCCACGCCCGTGACCGTCAGCCTACGGTTTGAGGCCGATGCGCTCGTCAGCGTATTCGTCGAGCTGGCGCAGCCGGTCTCGTACGACGACATCGACGTCGTGGAAGAACGGCACCGCCGCTGGATCGCCAGCAAACTCGGCAAGGACCCGGGCGGCCTGACGCGCTACCCCTGGGGCAGCGCCGGGGTGGCGCAAGACAAGAGCGGCGGCGTGCACATCTTTCTGCACAACCGCAACAACACCTGGGGGCGCTGAATACGTTGTAAGAGGCCCCGGCGTCGGCCCCAATTGCCGCCCCGGCATCGTTTGCAGTACCGTCGCTGGCATTCCTACGGAGCCGGGAGCCCCGCGCCATGGCCGTGCTGTTCACCATCCTGAAGATTGCCGTCGTGCTCGTGCTGGTGTCGTCACTGGCCGAGGCGATCGTGCTGTCCTTGAGAAACGGCTGGACCAACTACGACTGGAAGGCCGCCGGCGTGTCGGTGGTGGATTTCCTGGTACGCGAGTACCCACTGCGCTGGCTGGTGCCGCTGGCGTTCTGGATGCAAGGCCTGGAATGGGTCTACCAGCATCGTTTGTGGACACTGCCGATGGACCACTGGACGGGCTGGGCCGCATGCTTTCTCGGCCAGGAGTTCTGCTACTACTGGTACCACCGCGCCGCGCACCGCGTGCGCTGGTTCTGGTGTACGCACGCCATCCACCATTCGCCAAATGACCTGAACCTGTCGGCGGCCTACCGCTTCGGCTGGACAGGACGGTTGACTGGCACGCTCGCCTTCTTTGCGCTGGCGCCGCTGCTGGGCATGCCGCCGCGCATCGTGCTGATGCTGCTTTCGCTCAATCTGCTGTACCAGTTCTGGATTCACGCCACGTGGATCCCCCGCCTGGGGCCCCTGGAATGGGTGCTCAACACGCCGTCGGCACACCGCGTGCATCACGCATCCAACCTCGAATACCTCGACGGCAACTACGGCGGCGTGCTGATCGTGTTCGACCGGCTGTTCGGCACGTACATCCCCGAGCGCAAGAACGTGCCCTGCCGGTACGGCCTCGTGCACCCGATGCGCACATACAACCTGCTGGTGATCGAATTCGCACATTGGCGCGGGCTGTGGCAAGACCTGAAGACTGCGCGCTCGGCCAGCGAAGTGCTCGGCTATCTGTTCCGCCCGCCAGGCTGGCGGCCCGATGGCAATGGCGACACGACGGAGGATTTGCGCCGCCGCGCCGCGCTCATTCCCGAAGAGCAGCCAATCGCACCGGCCGTTGCAGCCAACTGAATCAGGGCAAACGCAACGTCTGCGCCAGGTGGCCATACACCACGGCAATCCGCCGCAAGTGCCTCGATTCCGGATGCGTCAGCAGCCATAACTCTGATTGATTGGCATCTTGCAGATCCCTCAGCGCCACCAGATCGCTGCGCTCCTGCGCCATCACCACGGGCAGGATCCCGACGCCCATACCCATCCCCACCATCTCGGCCGCGATCTGCAGGCTGTTGACGAAGTACGTGGGCATGACCTTGGGGAAATGCCGCTTGCGCCAACTCACCGACGGGTGATCTGGAATCGCGTCGTCAATGGCGAACCACGGCGTGCGGCCGGCTTCGACATCGGCGTAGGTGATGCCGCTCGTGCGCCCCGCATACAGCCCCACGCGAATCGACCCGATGTGTTTGCCCACCAGATGCTGCGGCGGGCGCCGCGTGGCCCGCACGGCAATGTCGGCATCGCGCCGGGTCAGGCTGGCCAGCTCGTTGCTCACACGAAGGTCGTAACTCAGATTCGGGTGCTCGGCTTGCAACGCCTTCAACGCGGGCGCGACCATGCCGACCAAGATCGTGTCCGTGGTGGTGATGCGCACCGTGCCTGACACCTGATCCGGCACCGCATGCACCGCCGATCGCGCGGCCTCGAGCGCGGACTCCACCTGCTCGGCCTGTTCGGCCAGGGCCTGCGCCAAGTCCCCCGCCAGATAGCCCGTACGCGAACGCGCAAACAGCGTGGCCCCCAGCCCGCGCTCGATGCGCTGCAATGACCGGAACACGGTGGATGCATCCACGCCAAGCCGCTCGCCGGCCGCCGCCAGCGTGCCCGTGCGCACCATCGCCAGCACGATCTCAAGGTCTGCCGCGCTTAATCGGTATTGCGTCTGTGCAAGCATGATTTGCTGCTCCGCCTATTTCGTTGGCACCGACGCAATCCTACAGTGTCGTCACCGCCGCCGTCGGCGGCTTCCCAACCCGTTCACGAGATGACAACCATGAAGCTCTACTACTCCGCCGGCGCCTGCTCGCTGGCCGTTCATATCGCCCTGCGCGAAGTGGGTGTGCAGTTTGACCTGACCGCCGTTGACCTTGCCAAGCATGTCACCGCCGACGGCACAGATTTCTACACGATCTCGCCGCGCGGCTACGTGCCACTGCTGGAGCTGGCCGATGGCTCGCGCCACACCGAAGCCGCCGCGCTGCTGCAATACGTGGCCGACCTCGACCCGGCGCAGGCCCTGATCGGCAAGCCAGGCAGCGCGCACCGCTTGGCCGTGATCGAATGGCTCACGTTTGTGAGCACCGAGCTGCACAAGGGCTTCGGGCCGCTCTGGTACAAGGAAACGCCGGAATCCACCCGCCAGGGCGCCAAGGACAAGCTCGCCAAGCGCTTTGCCGAACTCGACGCACGCTTCGCCAAACAGCCGTACTTGGCCGACACGTACAGCGTGGCCGACGCTTATGCCTTTGCGGTGCTGAACTGGACGAACTTCCTGGCGCTGCCGATGAGCGCGTATCCGAACGTGCAGGCGTATATGGCGCGGGTGGGCGCGCGGCCGCAGGTGATTGAAGCGTTGACGGCCGAGGGCCTGATCAAGGCCGATGCAGCCAGCGCCGTCGCCTGACCGATGGCCCGGGATCGGCGAGCCCTAAACAAAACCGCCGATCCCACCCCCTACTCCGCCCAACGTTTGCGGAACGTCTTACAACAGATCCCCATGTTGTAGATGGGCCCTATCGGGGCTGCACGCCGTGCTGTCACAGGCGCGTCGCTACAATCGCACGCTTCGCGTCTTCTGCAGTCCGCAGCTCTCCCCATGTTCAAGCACGTTGTTCTCGCCCTCGCCATTGCGGCTGCGGGCTTGCCGCTCCTCGCGCGCGCCGATGTGCGCGGCGCAGGTTCGACCGCCGCTGCGCCGGTCTATCGCGTCTGGGCGGCGGGGTATGCCGCATCGTCGGGCGTTGCGCTCAGCTATGACGCGGTAGGTTCAGGAGAAGGCCTGAAGCGCATTCGCGCGGGCGCGGTGGATTTTGGTGCGTCTGACGTGCCGCTCTCCAGCGCGGAGGCTGCCAAGGCAGGCCTCGTCTGCGTGCCGTCGGTGGTGACAGGAGCGGTGCCGTTTGTGAACGTGCCAGGCGTGCCGCGCGGTCAGCTCAAGCTGACAGGTGAACTGCTGGCGCAGATCTTCCTCGGCAAGATCGAGAGCTGGGATGCGCCGGAGCTGCGTGCGCTGAACCCGGGCGTGACGCTGCCCAAGCTGAAGATCCATCCCGTGGTGCGCTCCGATGGCTCAGGCACGACGTACCACTTCACCGATTATCTGAGCGCAGTCAGCGCCGATTGGAAAAGCGCTTACGGCACCAAATCGACCATCAACTGGCCGGCGGGGTTCACAGCCGCAAAGGGCAGCGGCGATGTGGTCAAAGCGGTGCAGGCTACATCCGGAGCCATTGGTTATGTCGACTACAACTACATCCTCGACAACGACCTGAGCGGCGTGCAGCTACGCAACGTGGCCGGCCGCTTTGTCAGCGCGCAGGTGAGCGGTTTCCGCGAGGCCGTGATGCAAAGCGCGTGGAATCGCAAGGGGGATTTCACCGCGCCGCTGGTCAACCTGCCGGGTGCCGAGACGTGGCCGATCACCATGGGCACCTTCATCGTCGTGCCGGCAGTCAGCGCATCGGGGCCGCGTACGCTGGCCGCGCTGAAGTTCCTGACGTGGGGTTACTTCCACGGCGACGAGCTGGCCGCGCGTGCGAAATTCGTGCCGCTGCCCGAGCGCGTGCAGGCGATTGCGTATCGCGAACTGGCACGCGTGACCGATACGTCGGGCGCCGCCATCGGCCTGCAGAGCATGCCCGCGAACTGGGGCAAATGATCATTGCCGGGTGCAGTCTCTGCACTGGCAACAGCACCGTTTTGATGCCGCGCAGGTGACCCGTTGAAAGCTTTGCAACAAGGCTGGATTGTTTCGACGCGTTTCCTATAGTGGTCACTCGCCGCGCAAGTCAGCCCGCGCGTCACTGCCAAAGCAACGACCGGAAAGCAAACATGGGTACCGCCATCGCAGACCAGGACGAGCAGATCCACCAGATCGCACAGGACACCGGCGCACCGGCTGATCTCGTCCGCGAGCAGTACATGCAGACAATGCGCACATTGGCCGCAGATGCCAGCGTGCACGACTATCTCTCGCTGTTTGTCACACGCCGGGTGCTCGCCGCGTTCCGCCCGCGCCGCACGCCCACGCGTTAGTCCCGCCCTGCTTATTCCCCGCTGATCATCCCGACGAATGCATGCGCTGCGCGGCGCATCCATTCGCGTGCGCGCTCTGCTTCGAACTGGATGCGCGCAAAGGCGTGCGTCATGCCGGAGGCTTCGATGGTGATAACCTGCGCGCCGTGCTGCACGAGGTAGTCGGCGTATTGCAGGCCATCGTCGCGCAACACGTCGTGCGCGGCCACGATGACAACGGTGTCCGGCGGCGTATAGGCCGGCGCACGCGCCATCAGGAAGATGCGTGGGTCGTGCTCGGCGAGCGGCTTGGCGAGGGCGTCTGCACCGATGTATTTCTCCCAGTACCAGCGCATTTCGTCACGCGTGAGGCCGGGGCCTTGTGCAAACGCGTTGTAGCTTTCGCTACCAAATGCGGGCGTGGTAACGGGGTACAGCAGCAACTGCGCATTCACGAGGCCGGGGCGCATGCCCTGCGCGGCCTGCACCGCAAGATGGCCGCCCGCACTGTCGCCGCCCACCGCCAGGAAGTCCGGATCGAAGTCGAGGTCCGCGCGCTGCTCGGCCAAGTACGCGAGCGCATCGCGTGCATCGTCCGCCGGCGTAGGAAATGCATGCTCGGGCGCAAGGCGGTAATCGACACTCACAACGGCACAGCCCGTGTCTTGCGCCACCAATGCGGCGAGCATGCGATGCGTTGTGCGCGGCGCGCCAACCACCCAGCCGCCACCGTGGAACCACACCAGCAGGCGCGGCGTGGTCACGCCTCTTGGACGAAAGACGATGGCGTCGAGCGTGCGTCCCGCGAGCGGCAGGCTGAGGTCTGAAACCTCAACACCATCAGGATCGGGGCGGTCGGATACCGCAGCAATCGCCTCAAAGCGCGCGCGCTGCGCGGGTGCATCTTCAGGCGGGGGCAAGGCGCCGAACTGTTCGGCAAGGCGTTGGTAGAACTGCAGGATTTGCGGATCGACGGCCATGATGTAAGCAGGATGCGATGACCGCCAGAGTGTAGCGCGCCAGGTTGGCTGAACTCCCTTGATCCGTCAGGAAGTGATCGGCGCGGTCGTCGACGAAACCTCTGCCCTTTGCGCCATCGTGTTTGTCACAAGGCCGTGGGGCCGGCGTTCATTTTTGCTCGCCGATACCGAGTCGCCAGTGTTCGATCTTCGTGCAGCGGTCTTGCACGGCCGGAATGCCGGCGTTGCGCGCCACGGCCATCGCCTCGTCATTCACGATGCCGAGCTGCACCCAGATGCCTCCCACGCCGAGCGTCACGGCCTCCTGCACGACGGGCAGAACCTGTTCTGAGCGCCGGAAGATATCGACCAGATCGATGCGCTGGCCGGCGGCGGCAAGCGTCGTCGCCGCTTCGGTGAGCGTGGCGTAGCAAGGTTCGCCGAGCACGTCTTCGCCCGCGTGCTGCGGGTTGACGGGCACGATGCGATAGCCGGCCTGCTGCAGATAGCGCGCCACGTCATAGCTGGGCCGCGTCGCCCGCGGCGACAGCCCGACCACGGCGATGGTCTTGCCGGACAGCAGCCGGCGCATGGTGGCTTGCTCGTCGACGTAGGAAGGATTGGCAGACATGGTTGGCGGTGCAGAGGCAATCAGGTTGTGGGCCGCTTGCAGGCGGAGCCCAGGTCATCGACGCGCACGGCGGCACGGAACGCCCCCGACGAATACGGGCCGACCTCATACGGCCCGTAGTGCACGACGATGCGGTCACCTTGCAGCGTAAACGGAAACGCGGCGTTACGCAGATCGCGCTCCTTGAGCGCGCCGCGCGGCGCATCGGGTGCGCCTTCTCGCTTGAGCGCATCGACAATCTGCGTGTTGAAGCTCTGCAGGCACGCGGATGTGGGGTTCAGCACATCTGCCAAGGCAATCGGCTGAAAGCCCTGCGCGCTACGTCGCCAGTTGCCGGCTGTGAAGCTGTAGTTGCCGTGCGCCCCGCCGCTGTAGGCCCACACCATGCGCAACAGGCTCACGGTGTCGCCCAGGCCGACGGCGCTGATGCGGATGACGCATTCGGTGTCGTATTGGTCGCACTTGCGCACGCGCAGCGATTGGATCAGCGCATCGATGGCGGCATCGCCCGTCACCGGATAGCGCTCGGTCAGCTTGGCCTGGCCGGAGGCGCCCGTGGCCTCCTGATAGCGCGCCACGCGCTTTAACGTGAAGGGCTGGCTGCGGCCACCGTCGCTCCAGGTGCCAGTAGCGGTGGCGCCGTCGGCCGAGAACGCACCGGAGAGCGTGCCGCCGTCGCGCACGACGGACTGGCCGGCCGCATCGAGCGTTTCTGCATGTTCGCGCCACACGAAGCGGCGCTCGGGCACGTTGCGCCCTTCGATGGTCCATAAGGCGCGGCCCTGGGGGCGGTCATCGTAGGCTTCGCCGGTCAGTGTGTCGGCCACCGGATCCTTGTCTTTGTCCTGCTCTTTGGGTGGCGGGTCGTACACGTTCAACCACACGTTCCAACCGGGGCTGTCGGCGCCCTTTCCCACCGCGCCCTGCCAGAAACTGCCGGCGGGACGCTCGGACTGCTCTTTCGTTTTTGCAAGAGGGACAGTTGGCGCAGAAGCAACAGGTGCGGAGGCGGCAGGCGCACTCGCCGGCGTTGCAGGCGGAGCAGAGGCCGCTTCGGTGCCGGCCTGTGCGCCCCCGGCCGCGCCCAGTGCCCCCATCAAGGTAACAAAAACGCCCGCGCCCACCGACTTCTGCAACACATGGTGCATCGCATGCCTGTGCATGCCTCCCTCCTATGAAACCGACACCCCAGACTAGGACACACCCCGCTGGTTCGCCTTTCTCCAAGCCTCGTCTGCCTAAGCGGCAAAGTGCTGGGACTGTGCGGGTGCAGCAGGCGTTCCCTGAGCAGGCCCTCCAGGCGCTCTTGCATGCACACCAAGCGGCCTTTACAGCGCTTGCATTCGATTGCAATCCGACACACTTTGTTACGCCTCAGGGCGAGCCCGTCACCCAAAATGCCTTCGCACCCCAGCGTTTGTGTCCAATTGTTGTGCGCCATATCGCGCCCCAAACGGTCATTCCTCCGACACGATGGCGACGACACGATCCACGGTGCAAGGTTACCCCCTCCTTTCGAATTGACCCCTCGAAGGGATTTCCCGTCCGCGCGGTGCTCCCCGGCCCGCGCGCTTTTTTTTTGTGCGCGCCATTCGCGCGCCTGCCCGCCTGCTTCCCGCCCTTCCCCAGCGCGCTCTGGAGGCGGCTGACTTGTGTGTCGGCTTCCCGCGCCAGGAAACACGCTCTTACAAAGCCAAGTCGACCCCTCGACGCCTGCCGCGTTAAATGGAGACATCCACGCGGCACAGGCCGCCATAAAAACGAGGGCTCATCATGTCCAATGTTTCCCGTCGTTCTCCCCTCTCCGGTGTACGGCTGCCGCATATGTTGCGCGCGGTGGGCGTTGCCGCCGTATTGCTTGTCTGCGGTGCGCAGGCCGCGATGGCCGCCGATCCGGCCTCGCGGGTGGCGCGGCTGTCGGACTTTTCCGGCACGGTGAGCTTCGCGCCCGCCGGCTCCGATGACTGGGCCGGCGCCTCGCTCAACCGCCCGCTCACCACAGGTGACCGCCTGTGGTCGGACCAGGGCAGCCACAGCGAGCTGCACGTCGGGTCCACGGCGCTGCGGCTGGGCCAGAACACTGGCGCCACGCTCGTCGACTTGGACGACCGCAACACCCAGGTGAAACTCACCCAAGGCGCCCTGTCGGTTCGCGTGCGTTCGCTGCCCGCCGACCAGACCATCGAGATCGACACGCCCAACCTTGCGTTCACGCCACAGGCACCGGGCGAATACCGTCTCGATGTCGCCCCCGATGGCTCAAGCACGACCGTCACCGTGTGGCACGGCCAGGGCACGGCCTACGGCGATGACCGCTCCACTCCGCTGGGCGCGGGCCAGCAAATCCGCTTTGGCGGCACCGACCTCGCCGAGGCCGGCGGCACCGACAACCCCGGGCGCGACGCCTTCGACCGCTGGGCGGAATCGCGCGATGCCCGCGAAGACGCATCCGTCTCTGCCCGCTACGTCGGTCGTGAAATGACTGGCTATGAAGCCCTCGACGACAACGGCTCATGGCGTGAAGAAGACGGCTATGGCGCCGTGTGGGTACCGCGCGCCGTGCCCGCCGGCTGGGCCCCATATCGCACAGGCCATTGGGCGTGGGTGGCGCCCTGGGGCTGGACATGGGTCGATGACGCGCCGTGGGGTTTCGCGCCTTTCCACTACGGCCGTTGGGCGTATGTCGGCTCCACTTGGTGCTGGGTGCCCGGGCCGGTGGTGCCGCGTCCGGTCTATGCGCCGGCACTCGTTGGTTTCGTGGGCGGCGGAGGTGGCGGCGGCGTGAGCTGGGGGATCAACATCTCGATCGGCTCGCCGGGTGTGGCGTGGTTCCCGCTGGCGCCGGGCGAGGCATATCGCCCCGTGTACGCGGCCAGCCCGACGTACGTGACGAACATCAACCGCACGGTGGTGGTGAACAACGTCACGGTCAACAAGACCATCATCAACAACACCACCAACGTGACCAACGTTCGAAACGTGAACCGGGTCACCTATGTCAACGCAAACAACCCCGCCGCACTGACGGCAGTGCCGGCCAAGACGTTCGTGAACGGCCAGCCGGTCGGCCCTGCCATGACGCATCTGCGGCCGGAGCAACTGCGCGCGCAGATGGCGCACGCGCAGTTTGTGTCGACGCCGGCGCTGGCACCGGTGCGTGCCAGCCTGGTAGGCGCGGCGGCCAACGGCGGGCCTCATCAGTTGCCGCCGCCGCAGGCGTTTACACGTCAGGCAATTGCGGTGCACGCCCCCGCCACACCGGCAGGCGGACACGATGCGTTGGCAGAACGCTTCCGCTCTCAAGGCGGCGCGCTCCCGGGCGCAGGCCCGGCGTGGACGGGCGGCAACGTGGGCGCCCGCGTTGCACCGGTGCGGGGTCACGCCAAAATGGAGGTGCCGACCGCACCTGCGGCTGCGCAGGCAGCGGGTCTACGGTTGAGTCGCGCCGCACCGAACGGGGCCGCACACGCCGAGCCTGTCCGACCGGCGGAACAACGCGGTCCGAATGGTCCGCAAGGATTGATGGGCTCCCCGAACCCGCAGGGCACACCGCCGCAGCATGGCGCCCAGCCTGGACCGGCTCCGCGGGCCCTCATGGCCCCCGACGCGATCAACCGTCCACGCCCCTTGCCAGGCGCCGCCGCACCGCAGGAGCGGCCGGCGCAACCGCAGACTGCGCCTGCGCCACAAGGCCCGGCCGGCATGACGACACGTCCGCCGCAGCGCGAAGGCGCACCAGGTACACCGCGCGACGAGCGCCGCGCCTTCGAGCCGCGTCCGCAACTGCCGCAGGCTGGCACACAGGCGCCGCATCCTCAAACGCAACCACAGCGCAGTGGCCAGGAGCCGAATCGCTTCAATAGCAACCCCGCACCGGCAATGCAGGAGCGTCCGCACAACGAGCCGCCGCAGATGCGCGCACGCCCGGAGCCTGAACAGCGTCGGCCGGAACCGCATATGGAAGCCCCCCGTCCCGCACCGCAACCGCATGTTGAGATGCGCCCGCCGCAACCGCAGGCCCAGCCGCGTCCGCCTGAGGCGCGCCCGCCGCAACCTCAACCGCAGGCCCAACCGCCACGGCAGGAACACCATGAAGCCCAACCGCATCCGCAAGGCAATCGCGGTGATGAGAAGCGCGAAGGCGAGCACCGCTGACCAAGTGCCGCGCCAGTTCGCAGGCGAAAAAAAAGCAGCCCTTCGGGGCTGCTTTTTCGTCTGCGCCGGCCGATGACACCGGCCGGTACACACTTGCCTTAGCGCTTGCGACGCAGGCGGGCGATCGCTGCAAGCTGCGCAGCGGCCACGGCCAGTTCACTTTGCGCACGGGCCAGATCCAGGTCGCTGCCTTGATTCTGCAGCGCCTCTTCGGCCGCACGCTTGGCTTCGTTCGCCTTGGCTTCGTCCAGGTCGTGACCGCGGATTGCGGTATCGGCCAGCACGGTCACCTTCTTCGGCTGCACTTCGAGAATGCCACCAGCAACGAACACGAACTCTTCGCCGCCATCTTCCTTCTCGATGCGCACGGCGCCCGGCTTGATGCGCGTGATCAGCGGCGTGTGACCGGGCAGAATGCCCAGCTCGCCGGCTTCGCCGGGCAGGGCCACAAACTTGGCATTGCCGGAGAAGATCTCGTGCTCAGCGCTGACGACGTCTACATGAATGGTTGCCATCTCGATTCCTTTGCTCAGAAAAGCGGCTTCCTGAATGGGCTTCAGGAAGCCAGTACTGGCCCCGGCTTACGCGCGGCGCCAGACGTTGCTCTTACTGGAGCTTCTTGGCCTTCTCGAAGGCTTCGTCGATCGAGCCGACCATGTAGAACGCCTGTTCCGGCAGGTGATCGCACTCGCCGTCCACCAGCATCTTGAAGCCGCGGATGGTTTCCTTCAGCGGCACGTACTTGCCCGGCGAGCCCGTGAACACTTCTGCAACGTGGAACGGCTGCGACAGGAAACGCTGGATCTTACGAGCGCGGCCCACGGCCAGCTTGTCTTCCGGCGACAGTTCGTCCATGCCCAGAATCGCGATGATGTCGCGCAGTTCCTTGTAGCGCTGCAGCGTCTTCTTCACGCGGTCGGCAACTTCGTAGTGCTCCTGGCCAACCACTTGCGGGTCGAGCTGGCGCGAAGTCGAGTCCAGCGGATCCACTGCGGGGTAGATACCCAGTGCAGCGATGTCACGCGACAGCACGACGGTCGAGTCCAAGTGCAGGAAGGTCGTTGCCGGCGACGGGTCGGTCAAGTCATCGGCAGGCACGTACACGGCCTGGATCGACGTGATCGAGCCAGTCTTGGTCGACGTAATACGCTCCTGCAGCTTGCCCATTTCTTCAGCCAGCGTCGGCTGATAGCCCACGGCGGAAGGCATACGGCCCAGCAGTGCCGACACTTCGGTACCGGCCAGCGTGTAGCGGTAGATGTTGTCGACGAAGAACAGGATGTCACGGCCTTCGTCACGGAAGCGCTCGGCCATCGTCAGGCCGGTCAGCGCCACGCGCAGACGGTTGCCCGGCGGCTCGTTCATCTGGCCGAACACCATGGCCACCTTGTCGAGCACGTTGGAGTCCTTCATTTCGTGGTAGAAGTCGTTGCCCTCACGGGTACGCTCGCCCACGCCAGCGAACACCGACAAGCCCGAGTGCTGCTTGGCGATGTTGTTGATCAGCTCCATCATGTTCACGGTCTTGCCGACGCCGGCGCCACCGAACAGACCCACCTTACCGCCCTTGGCGAACGGGCAGACCAGGTCGATCACCTTGATGCCGGTCTCCAGCAGGTCCACCGACGGCGACAGCTCGTCGAACCTCGGGGCCTTCTGGTGAATCGCGCGCTTTTCGTCGCAGGCGATCGGGCCGGCTTCGTCAATCGGACGACCCAGCACGTCCATGATGCGGCCCAGCGTGCCGTGACCGACCGGCACCGAGATCGGCGCGCCGGTGGTCGCCACGCGCATGCCGCGACGCAGACCGTCGGACGAACCCAGCGCAATGGTACGCACCACGCCGTCGCCCAGCTGTTGTTGCACTTCGAAGGTCAGGCCCTTCTCGGCGAACGAAGCGTCGTTGCTGTCGTCCAGCACCAGCGCGTCGTAGACCTTCGGCATCGCGTCGCGCGGGAACTGAATGTCCACCACGGCGCCGATGCACTGCACGATATTTCCGTTTGCGATACTCATTTGTATCTCCAATAACTTGATTCTTTGCCGTGGCTATCAGACTGCCGCTGCGCCGCTGACGATTTCGGACAGTTCCTTCGTGATCGCTGCCTGACGGGTCTTGTTGTAGACCAGTTGCAGTTCGCCGATCACGTTCTTCGCATTGTCCGAAGCCGCCTTCATCGCCACCATCCGGGCCGATTGCTCGGACGCCATGTTCTCGGCCACCGCCTGGTACACCAGCGCCTCGACGTAGCGGATCAGCAGCTCGTCGACCACCGTCTGTGCGTCCGGCTCGTAGATGTAATCCCACGAGTAGGCCTGCTTCTCGGCGTCGCTCTGCGCGAGCTTGTCGGCGGTCAGCGGCAGCAGTTGCTCGACCACCGGCTCCTGCTTCATCGTGTTGATGAAGCGGGTGTACGCGAGGTACACGGCATCGATCTGGCCTGCGTTGAACGCGTCCAGTTGCACCTTGATTGCGCCGATCAGCTTTTCCAGATGCGGCGTGTCGCCCAGATGCACGACGTTCGAGACCACCTTCGCACCGACGCGGCCCAGGAACTGCATGCCCTTGGTACCGATGGCGGTGGTTTGCGTCTCAACGCCCTTGTTCTGCAGATCGCGCAGTTGGGTGGTGACGGCACGCAGCACGTTGGTGTTCAAGCCACCGCAAAGGCCCTTGTCCGTCGTCACCACGATCAGGCCGGCACGCTTGATGTCGCGCGCAACCATGAACGGGTGCTTGTACTCCGGATTGGCCAGTGCCATGTGCGCAGCCACGTTGCGGATCTTCTCGGCGTACGGGCGGGCAGCGCGCATCCGTTCCTGCGCCTTGCGCATCTTGGATGCGGCGACCATTTCCATCGCCTTGGTGATCTTGCGCGTGTTTTGCACGCTCTTGATCTTGGTGCGGATTTCTTTTGTTCCGGCCATTTCTTCCTCTCCGTTCAAACCTGGTCACGCTGGCTACGCGCGACCAGTTTCGGGAATGACGCGGTTAGAACGCGGCGGACTTCTTGAAATCCTCGATCGCGGCACGCAGGGCGGCTTCATCTTCCTTCGAAAGATCCTTCGTATCTTCGATGCGGTTGATGAGGTCGGCGTACTTCGTCTTCAGCGTGTCGTGCAGGCCCTTTTCGAAAGCCAGGATGTCCTTCACGTCCACGTTGTCGAGGAAGCCGTTGTTGGCTGCGTACAGCGACGCGGCCAGCTGCCACACTTGCAGCGGCTGGTATTGCGGCTGCTTGAGCAGTTCGGTCACGCGGCGGCCGCGCTCGAGCTGCTTGCGGGTCGCTTCGTCCAGGTCGGAAGCAAACTGCGCGAACGCAGCCAGTTCACGATACTGAGCCAAGTCGGTACGGATACCGCCGGACAGCTTCTTGATGACCTTGGTCTGAGCAGCACCGCCCACACGCGACACCGAAATACCGGCGTTGATTGCGGGGCGCACACCTGCGTTGAACAGGTCGGTTTCCAGGAAGATCTGGCCGTCGGTAATCGAGATCACGTTGGTCGGAACGAACGCGGACACGTCGCCGGCCTGCGTTTCGATCACGGGCAGTGCGGTCAGCGAACCGGTCTTGCCCTTGACTTCACCGTTGGTGATCTTCTCGATGTGCTCGGCGTTCACACGTGCAGCACGCTCCAGCAGACGCGAGTGCAGGTAGAACACGTCGCCGGGGTACGCCTCACGGCCCGGCGGACGGCGCAGCAGCAGCGAAACCTGACGGTACGCCCAAGCTTGCTTGGTCAGATCGTCATACACGATCAGGGCGTCTTCGCCGCGGTCGCGGAAGTATTCGCCCATCGTGCAGCCGGCGTAGGCCGACAGGTACTGCATGGCAGCCGAGTCCGAAGCGGCAGCAGCCACCACGATCGTGTATTCCAGCGCGCCGTGCTCTTCGAGCTTGCGCACCACGTTGGCGATCGTCGAAGCCTTCTGGCCGATTGCCACGTACACGCAGAAGATGCCCTTGCCCTTCTGGTTGATGATGGCGTCGACTGCCACAGCGGTCTTGCCGGTCTGACGGTCGCCAATGATCAGCTCACGCTGGCCACGGCCGATCGGCACCATTGCGTCGATCGACTTCAGACCGGTCTGCACCGGCTGGCTCACCGATTGACGTGCGATCACGCCCGGAGCGACCTTCTCGATCACGTCCGTCTTCTTGGCGTTGATCGGGCCCTTGCCGTCGATGGGCTGGCCCAGTGCGTTGACCACGCGGCCCAGCAGTTCCGGGCCAACCGGCACTTCCAGAATGCGGCCCGTGCACTTGACTTCGTCGCCTTCGGAAATGTGCTCGTACTCACCCAGCACCACAGCGCCGACAGAGTCGCGCTCGAGGTTCAGCGCGAGGCCGAACGTGTTGCCCGGGAATTCCAGCATTTCGCCTTGCATCACGCCCGACAGGCCATGAATGCGGCAGATACCGTCCGTCACGGAGATGACCGTGCCGGTGTTCTTTGCGTCAGCGCCAGCCTTCAAGCCCTCGATACGGGTCTTGATCAGGTCGCTGATCTCGGAGGGGTTCAGTTGCATCGAATGCTCCTAATTCTTCAATCTGTCTGCGAGCGCGATATCGTCGATTGCATCGGCGCCTCGCGAAACAGCATTACGCGGCGGTCAGCGCAGACTGCATCTGCGTCAGGCGCGCGCGCACCGAGGTGTCGAGCACTTCGTCGCCAATCTGCACACGCACGCCGCCGATCAACGAAGGATCGACGCTCACGTGAGCCTGCAGCTTCTTGCCGAACTTGCGTTCGAGCGTGGCGACCAGTTCGGTCAGGGGCGCGCCCTCAAGCGGGAACGCACTGGTGATCTCGACGTCGGCGGCGCCTTCGCTGGCATTCCGCAGCACATGGAATTGCGCGGCAATTTCCGGCAGCAACGACAGGCGCTTGTTGGCCACCAGCAGGCCAACCAGTTCCTTTGCTTCGTGCGATACCGGAGATTTCAGCGCCGACAGGAAGATCCCCGCCACATCGGCTTTGGAGAGCTTCGGATCATCGGCGACTGCCTTCATGTCGGGCACGGCGGCAATTTGCCCCATTTCCGACACGAGCTCAGACCATGCACCCAGATTGCCGGCCTTCGCCACGCGGAACAGCGCCTCTGCGTACGGACGGGCAACGGTTGCGAGTTCTGCCATGATTACAGCTCAGCCTTGAGTTGATTGAGCAGATCGGCGTGGACCTGCGCATTGACTTCACGCTTGAGGATCTGCTCGGCACCCTTGACGGCCAGCACAGCAACCTGGTCACGCAGCGATTCACGCGCGCGCACGGTTTGCTGCTCGGCTTCTGCCTTGGCCTGCGCGATGATGCGCGCGGCTTCGGCCTGGGCGTTTTGCTTGATCTCATCGGCGCTCATCTGGGCGCGCTTTTCAGCGTCCGCGATGCGTTGCGCGCCTTCATTGCGCGCTTCGGTCAGCGCTTGGTCGACCCGCTTGTTGGCCAGCTCCAGCTCGGCCTTGCCCTTATCGGCAGCGGCCAGGCCATCGGCGATTTTCTTCGCGCGTTCGTCGAGCGCCTTCACCAGGGGCGGCCAAATGAATTTGGCAACAACCCACCACAGGATGAAGAACACGACCATCTGCGCGACGAGTGTGGCGTTCAGGTTCATGGTGTGTTCCTTTCGGTATTGAGACTACGGATCAATGCACGAAGCGGCGAGGGTTACGCGTAGCGTTCACCCAGGCCGCCTCCGGCATCATGCAGACCGAAAAGAATTACTTGATGACCGACAGCAGCGGGTTGGCGAACGCGAACAGCATGGCCACACCAACGCCGATCAGGAATGCCGCGTCGATCAGGCCAGCCAGCAGGAACATCTTGGTTTGCAGCGGGTTCATCAGTTCAGGCTGACGTGCGCAGGCTTCGATGTACTTGCCGCCCATCAGTGCGATGCCCAGGCAGGCGCCGATAGCACCCAGGCCAATGATGATGCCGATACCGATGGCGGTCAGACCTTGGATGTTGGCGAGAAATGCTTGCATGATGACTCCCTTTTACGTGAAAGACTAAGAACTTGAGAACTTGGAAAAATCAAAACGGAACCGGAGAACCTGAACCGCAACTACTTAGTGGTGTTCATGTGCCTGGCCGATATACACCAGCGTCAGCATCATGAAGATGAAGGCTTGCAGCAGCACGATCAGGATGTGGAAGATCGCCCACACTGCACCAGCCACCACGTGACCCACGAAACCCAGCGCCGACGCGTCGGCACCGAACGTCCAGACCGAGCCAAGCAGCGCGATCAGCAGGAACACCAGCTCGCCCGCGTACATGTTGCCGAACAGCCGCATGCCCAGCGACACAGCCTTGGCGAGGAATTCGATGATGTTGAGGATCAGGTTGAACGGCGCGAGGTACCACTTGGCGCCGAACGGTGCCGACAGCAGCTCGTGCGCAAAGCCGCCAGCGCCCTTGATCTTGAAGCTGTAGTAGATCATCAGGATCAGCACAGCGAACGACATGCCGAACGTGCCGTTCAGGTCAGCCGTGGCCACTGCGCGGTGGTGCGGCACGTGCACGCCAAACGTACCGAGGAGGTGGTTGACGCCCGTGACCCAGTCCACCGGGATCAAGTCGACCGCGTTCATGAGCGTGACCCACACGAAGACCATCAGCGCCAGCGGAGCAATCCAGGAACGATCGCCGTGGATGATGCCCTTGGCCTGGTCATCGACCATCTCGACGACGAGTTCAACGAAAGCCTGGAAGCGGCCAGGAACGCCGGAGGTGACGCGGCGTGCAGCAATGCCCAGGAAGATGATGCCGATCAGACCCATCAACACGGACCAGAACATCGTGTCCCAGTTGATGACGGAGAAGTCGACAACGGAGGCCTGCTTGCCACCGATGCTATTGAAATTCTGCAAATGCTCCGCGATATACGCGGAAGGCGTGAGAGCGTGCTCGGCGGCGTGGCCGGCGGCTTCTGCGACTTCAGTTGCCATGATGATTCAGTCCAATATTGCGAAACATTCTTCGTGACCCGTTCCGACTCGCGCCCGATTCAACCAGGTTTCTCCTGGAGATCGCGGACTGCACGCGGCTGGAACGCGCCACCTTATTCTTTCGGAGTGTCAGCGCAATGAACCGGGGGCCTCTCCTGCCACACAGGTTCCTGCCACGTGCCAACACGTCCAGTGTGCCCGCCATGTCGCGGTGGGCTGGAGCCGACTCAACGCGCTATCGCAGCGCGAGCCCGACCCAATACATCTTGAGCGCCAGGATCAGGGTGATCAGCAAGGGCGGCCAATGCAGGCCCTTGAAGACAACCACCACGATCACCAGCAGCGCGACCGTGCCGAGCACCTTGATCGCTTCGCCCACCACCAGGCGGGCGATGGATTCGAACCCCTTGGCCTTCGACAGCCGCATCGCGAACCATGCCGAAGGCACCACGCACACGCCGCCGCCCAACAGCGCAGAAAGCGCAGCCTCGCCCGCTGACGCAGCGCCCGTGCCCGCGAACCAACTGCCGACATACCAACCGAGCGCACACAACAGTGTGATGGCCACCTGGCCGAGCACGATAGAAAAAGGCGTGATGCGCGAGGCCTGCAGAGCCTGCTCGCCAAACAGGGCGACCGCTTCGTCATGTGAGAGCACATGCACCGGCGGCTCCGCCGTCTCCTCATCGTCCCAACTGTCGTGCTTCGGATCCTGCACCGACTGAGGTCGGGCGGCGTTCAACGAAGCGTAAGAATCGGGCCGTTGCCGGTCGGCTGGCTGCATGGAAGAATGTGCTTTCATCATGCCGCACCGCTTTGGGTCAGGCGGATTTAAAACCGCACGATTTTACGGGACATGGCGTTCACCAGTCAACGCGCACGCGAACGCTCGTGCGGGCGCCTTCGACAGCACTCTGCGCGGCCGCGTTCCATACCGCGTGCGCAATGCGTTGCTGCTGCCGGGGCACCGAATCCGCCTGATGGAGCGGCACCCCGTTGATTTCATGATGGTGTTGGCAACACTCCGCGTCGATGACGCGGGAGGTAATCGCACCAATTCCGTGCCAACTGACTGCCCTCAAATGGCGCAACGACGCGGGCGAAGGCCTATGCGTCAAACTGTCGCAGACGGAACTCAGGCAGCTTCTTCGTCGCCGTCAGGACGCAGACGCGCCAACAGACCGTCGAACTCATCGAGGCTGCTGAATTGCACGGTCAGCTGACCACGGCCCTTCGCTGCCAGCTTGATCTGCACGCCCAAGCCCAGTTGATCAGCCAATTCCTCTTCCAGACGCGCGACGTCGCGACCGCCCTGGTGGCCGCCCTTCTGCTTCAGTGACTTCAGCTCAAACGGCTTGAGCGTCAACGCCACCAGTTTTTCCGTCTCGCGGACCGACAGGCGCTTGTTGACGATCTGATTGGCCAAGGTGATTTGCGTAGCACCATCGACTGCGAGCAGCGCACGTGCGTGGCCCATATCCAGGTCGCCGGCCATCAGCATGGTCTGCACGGGCTGGGCAAGATTCAGTAGGCGTAGCAGGTTCGACACCGCGCTGCGCGAACGCCCCACCGATTCCGCCGCTTGCTCATGTGTGAACTGGAATTCACGCACCAGGCGCGCGATGCCCTGCGCCTCTTCCAGCGGGTTGAGATCTTCGCGCTGGATGTTTTCGATCAGCGCCATGGCGGCGGCCGATTCATCCGGCACGTCCTTCACAAGCACCGGCACTTCAGTCAGACCGGCAAGGCGCGAAGCGCGGAAGCGGCGTTCACCCGCAATGATTTCGTACTTCGGCTTGGTGCCGTCGGACTCGACCTTGCGCACCAGAATCGGCTGCATCAGGCCCTGCGCGCGGATGCTCGCGGCGAGTTCCTGCAGCGCGCCTTCGTCCATGCGCGTACGGGGCTGGTACTTGCCGGGCTGCATCTGCTCGAGCTTCAGCACCGTCGGCGCGCCCTCTTGCTTGGCAGCTTCGACAATCTCGGCCGGACTGCCGAGCAGCGCTTCGAGGCCTCGGCCCAGTCCCTTTTTCTTCATCGTGCTCATGTTGTTCCTCTTGCCGCTCAGGCCGGCACGTCGGCCATCTGCCGCACGCGCGCGATCATCTCGGCGCCGAAATCCAGATAGGCCTTGGCGCCTTTCGATGCCACGTCAAACGCCACGCCCGGCATGCCGTACGATGGCGCCTCGGCCAGACGCACGTTGCGCGGAATGACTGTCTTGAACACTTTGTCGCCGAAATGCGATTCGAGCTGCGCCGATACCTGCTGCTGCAGCGTCACGCGCGGGTCGAACATCACGCGCAACAGACCGATCACCTTGAGGTCGCGGTTCAGATTGGCGTGCACCTGCTTGATGGTGTTCACCAGATCCGACAGGCCTTCGAGCGCAAAGTACTCGCACTGCATTGGGACGACGACGCCGTGCGCGGCACACAGGCCGTTGAGCGTGAGCAGCGACAGCGACGGCGGGCAATCGATGAGGACGAAATCGTAATCGGCTTCTACCTCGGCGAGCGCGAGCTTGAGGCGATTTTCGCGATGCTCCAGATCGACCAGTTCGACTTCGGCGCCGGCCAGGTCACGGTTCGCTGGCAACACGTCATAGCGCCCCGCCTCGGAGCGCTTGCGCGCCTGCGGGATCGTCGCCAGCCCAACAAGGACTTGGTAGACGCTGAATTCCAGCGTGTGCTTGTCAATGCCCGAGCCCATCGAGGCATTGCCCTGCGGGTCGAGATCGACCAGCAGCACGCGCTGCCCTTGCGCGGCCAGCCCGGCCGCGAGATTCACCGTGGTGGTGGTCTTGCCGACCCCA
This sequence comes from Ralstonia sp. Ralssp135, assembly GCF_047304345.1. NCBI lineage: Bacteria > Pseudomonadati > Pseudomonadota > Betaproteobacteria > Burkholderiales > Burkholderiaceae > Ralstonia > Ralstonia sp. Ralssp135. The sequence goes on along the minus strand of NZ_JBGLYZ010000015.1, from coordinate 66,465 downwards.
CCCTTCTGGTTGGCGATCACGAAAATATTCGACATGACTCCTCTGCGGTGAATGGCTCGCTACAACGTTCGCTCACGCCGACGGCGCAAGGATGACCAGGTGACGCTCGGCCGACAGCCCCGGCACGCTCAGGCGTTCGATGGCTTCGACGGTCCAGCCGGCGGGCAGGCGTTCGATTTCGGCATCCGGGCGCACGCCCTTCATGGCGACCATGCGGCCGCCCGGAGCCAGCAGATGACCGGCCAGATTCACGAAATCCACCAGCTCGGCAAACGCGCGCGAGGTGATGACGCCGTAGCCGGTGGCATCGGCCAGTTTTTCCACGTGGCCCCAATGCGACTGGGCATTGGTCAGGCCAAGCTCTGCACGGCACTGCGTCAGGAAGGCCGTCTTCTTTTGCACGATGTCGACCATCGTGACGCTCACATCTGGAAAAGCGATGGCCAGCGGAATACCAGGCAGGCCGCCGCCCGAACCGACGTCCAGCACGCGCGGCGCGTCAGGTTGAGCACGCCGAGCCAGCTCAGCAATGCGCGACACGGCCGAGAGCGAATCCAGCAAGTGATGCGTCAGCATGTCGCCGGCGTCGCGAATGGCCGTCAGGTTATAGACGCGATTCCATTTGGCGAGCAGCCCTTGGTACGCCAGCAGGCGATCGACTTGCGCGCTGTCCAGCGACAAGCCAAGCGCGCGGGCGCCGGCTTCCAACTCTGCCCGGGCGTCAGTTAGTGCCTCCGCCATCAAGCTGCCTCGCCTTGGGAATCGGTGCGAGGGCCCACTTGGCCGCGCAACACGCCCTTCTTCAAGTGCACGAGCAGCAGCGACACGGCGGCCGGCGTGACCCCAGAGATACGCGACGCCTGCCCGATGGTCTCGGGCTTGTGCTTGGCCAGCTTCTGCTGCACCTCGATCGACAGGCCGCGCACTTGCGAATAGTCGAAATCCGCTGGCAGACGGGTGTTTTCGTTTGCACCCAAACGCTCCACCTCATCGGCTTGCCGGGCGATGTAGCCGTGGTATTTGATGCCGATTTCGACCTGCTCGCGAATCTGCTCGGCCAGCACCGGATCTTCAGCCAACGGAGCTTCAAGCGCGTACTTGCCGCCCTGCATGCCCATGAGCGTTTCGTAGGTCACGTTCGGGCGGCGCAGCAAGTCAGCAAGAGCGTACTCGCGCTCGATCCCCTTCCCAAGGACCGGCTCAGCGTCTTCCAACGGAAGCGTGGCCGGGTTCACCCAAGTCGACTTGAGGCGCTCTGTTTCACGTGAAACAGCGTCGCGCTTCCGGTTGAAGGCATCCCAGCGCGCGTCGTCGACCACACCCAGCGTGCGGCCGACTTCTGTCAGGCGCATGTCGGCGTTGTCTTCGCGCAGGCTCAGGCGGAATTCGGCACGGCTGGTGAACATGCGGTAAGGCTCGGTCACGCCTCGCGTGATGAGGTCGTCTACGAGCACGCCCAGATAAGCCTGATCGCGGCGCGGCGTCCATGCATCCTTGCCCTGCACTTGCAAGCCGGCGTTGATACCGGCCAGCAGACCTTGCGCCGCGGCCTCTTCGTAACCAGTCGTGCCGTTGATCTGGCCGGCGAAGAACAGGCCGGAAATCGCCTTGGATTCCAGCGAGGCCTTCAGCCCGCGCGGGTCGAAGTAGTCGTACTCGATGGCGTAACCAGGGCGCAGGATGTGGGCGCTTTCCAGGCCGCGCATCGAGTGGATCAGGTCGAGCTGTACATCAAACGGCAGGCTGGTCGACACGCCGTTCGGGTAAAACTCGTTGGTCGTCAGGCCCTCCGGCTCCAGAAAAATCTGGTGGCTATCCTTGCTGGCGAAGCGGTGGATCTTGTCTTCGATGCTCGGGCAATAGCGCGGCCCCACGCCTTCGATCACGCCCGTGTACATCGGGGAGCGATCCAACCCGGCGCGGATGATGTCATGCGTGCGCTCGTTGGTGTGCGTCACCCAGCACGGCACTTGGCGCGGATGCATGTCCGCACGCCCCATGAACGAGAACACCGGCACCGGGTCGAGATCGCCCGGCTGCTCTTCCAGCACAGAAAAATTGATGGAACGACCGTCAATGCGCGGCGGCGTGCCGGTCTTGAGGCGCCCTTGCGGCAGCTTCAATTCCTTCAGACGCGCCGACAGCGACACCGCAGCCGGGTCGCCCGCGCGGCCGCCGGTGTAGTTGTTCAGCCCGACGTGGATTTTGCCATCAAGGAACGTCCCTGCCGTCAGTACCACAGCACGGGCACGGAACTGCACGCCAACCTGCGTCACTGCCCCGACTACGCGGTCGCCTTCCACCAGCAGGTCTTCCACGGCCTGCTGGAACAGCATCAGGTTCGGCTGGTTTTCCAGGCGATGGCGGATGGCAGCTTTGTACAGCACGCGGTCCGCCTGAGCACGGGTCGCACGCACGGCCGGCCCCTTGCTGGAATTGAGGATACGGAATTGGATACCGCCCTCATCCGTTGCGATGGCCATGGCCCCGCCCAGCGCATCCACTTCCTTGACCAGATGGCCCTTGCCAATGCCCCCGATGGACGGATTGCAGCTCATCTGCCCCAGTGTCTCGATGTTGTGCGTCAGCAGCAGGGTCTGGCAACCCATGCGCGCCGCCGCCAAGGCGGCCTCGGTGCCGGCGTGTCCGCCGCCCACCACGATCACATCGAATTCAGTTGGATACAGCATGGCTTCCTCCTCGCATGGAGGCATCAAAAATTTGGAGAAGCGGAATTATAAGTCGCGCAGCTACACCACAGTTCGGCCATGCGGCAATCGAGACAAATTTCGGACGCTTTTCGTGTTTCACGTGAAACATGCACCGCTTGTTGGCCGCGTTTGTGTTTCACGTGAAACACATCAAGCGGTTGGCGCTCCGCCTTCGCAGTGTGAATGCGCGCGCAGAAAAATCGATGAAGACCCGAAGCTTGCCGGGGAAGCTATGGCGGTGCGGGAAAAATAGAGATGAAAGCGATAAATCGGCCACGTGGAAACCGTGATCGGCCAGGCAGCCGTGTGCCGGCAGAATCCCCCACATAGGCGTTTTGAATTTCGATGCGGCGCAAATGGAACACGCCGCTCTGCCGCGCCGATTGTTCGCTGCAACCACCCTATTCGCTACTGATGCGCGGCATCGAGTGTTCCCAGCAGCAATCGGAACTGCGGTCGCGCATGACACGTGAGCGCCTCGTCGCACGGCCGGTCTGAAGTTGGCTGACGGGCCCCACCGAAATCCAGGCCGCGTTGCCCAAGACTACGGCAGCGCCCATACCGAAGCGCCTCGTCACCGCTTGAGCCGCAGAAAGCAAAACGCACGGCGCGAACCGTGCATTTTGCGTGGGACGATGACGTTGGCTACGCCGTCAGTTCTGCAGCTTCCACTTCCCGTCCTTGATCTCCACCATCACCCGCGCCCGCTGGTCCAGCCCGAGGTGATCCTTCGCGTTCATGTTCATCACGCCGTGCGAGATCGCTAGATTGGTCGTCATCTCCATCGCATCGCGCAGCCCCTTGCGGAACGCCGGTGTGCCGGGTTGCCCCTTCTTCAGCGCTTCGGGCATCGCATGCGTGAACAACAAACCGGCATCCCACATGTGGCCGCCGAAGGTGGAAACCTGCCCGCCATAGGCCTTCTCATATGCCGTCTTGTACGCCAGCGCTGGCTTCTTCACCGGGTTGCTGTCGGGCAGTTGCTCGGCAACCAAGATCGGGCCTGCCGGCAGGAACGTGCCGTCACAGTCCTTGCCGCACACGCGCAGGAAGTCGGCGTTCGCCACGCCGTGCGTCTGATACAGCTTGCCCTTGTAGCCTCGCTCCTTGAGCGTCCGCTCCGGCAGCGCGGCAGGCGTACCCGAGCCCGCAATCAGCACCGCATCCGGATTGGCCGACATGATCTTCAGCACCTGCCCCGTCACCGACGTATCGGTGCGCGCAAAGCGCTCGTTGGCGACGACCTTCAGCTTGCGCAGCCCCGCCACCTTATCGAACTCTTGCGCCCACGAATCGCCATAGGCATCTGCAAAGCCGATCAGCGCGACGGTCTTCACGCCGTGGTTGACCATGTGTTCGGCAATGGCGGTCGCCATGTGCGAATCGTTTTGCGGCGTCTTGAATACCCATGCCCGCTTGGCGTCCATCGGCTCGATGATGCGCGCCGATGCCGCCAGGGTGATCATCGGCGTTTCGCTCTCGGCCACCACATCCACCATCGCCAGCGAGTTCGGCGTGACGGTCGAGCCGATCACTAGGTCGACCTTGTCTTCGGTGATCAGCTTGCGCGTGTTCTTGACGGCAGTCGTCGTGTCCGACGCATCGTCGAGCACGATGTACTCGATCTTCTTGCCCGCGATTTCCTTGGGCAGCAGCGCCACGGTGTTCTTTTCCGGAATGCCGAGCGAGGCGGCCGGGCCCGTGGCAGACACCGTGATGCCGACTTTTACCTGGGCGAATGCCGTACCTGCCAACAGCGCCATTGCGGCGAGTGCAATGCGGGATGCGCGCGAAACCTTCATGCCGTCTCCTGAGATGTGCCGAGCGGGTCTGCGCCCGCCCTGATCTGCGATTGGCCGACCGCTGGGTCGGGGATGAACGAGTCTAGAAGGAGTCACGCCACCCGGGCAAGGGGGAGATACCCGAAACCTTAACGTGTTCACAACCTGGGCAGATTCAGCCCACGCGATACACCCGCCCGCTCTGCACGCCCTCCACGCTGCGGCGGTAGGCCAGCGCCGCCCGCGCCGCCGGCACCGGTTCGAAGCCGGGAAAGAACGGGCCATATGCGCCCATGGATTCGGCCAGCACGGTCGGGCTTACGGCATTGATGCGGAGGCTGCGCGGCAACTCGCACGCGGCTGCGCGCACGAAGCCTTCTACGCCCGCGTTCACGGCGGTCGCGTTGGCGCCCTGCGCGATCGGTTCCTGCCCGACGATGCCGGTCGTCAGCGTGATCGATCCACCATCGTTCAGATAGTGCTGGCCGACCAGCGCCAGGCGCACCTGCCCAAGCAGCTTGTCCTGCAGGCCGACATTAAAATCCGCCGCGGTCATCTTGGTGAGCGGCCCGAAGAACAAGTTGCCGGCGGTGGAGACGATGGCGTCCACACGGCCAAGCCTGTCGAACAGCGCGGCCACGCTGTCGGCGTTGGTGATGTCGACCTGATGTTCACCCTGCGTACGGCCCACGCGAATGACCTCGTGCGCACCGCCCTGCTCCAGTTCCGTAACTACGGCGCGGCCAAGCGTGCCGCTGGCACCAATCACGACGATTTTCATGCTCTGCTCCTTCACAAATCCGGTTGGAATGGCGCCTATTCTTGGTCGAACCCATCATGCGATAAAGCCGTGATACCTTCGACCATTCCAAATCAATAGTTCGGAATATGGACAAGCTTCGCAGCATGGAAACCTTCGTCGCTGTGGTGGATGGCGGCAATTTCACCGAGGCAGCGGCGCGGCTGGAAATGTCCGCGGTCATGGTCGGCAAATATGTGAGCGCGCTGGAGACGCAATTGGGCGCGCGCCTGCTCCAGCGCAGCACGCGCCGCCAGAGCCTGACCGACGCCGGCCGCGTGTTTTACGAAGACGCCAAACGCGTGCTGGAACAGGTGCGCTGGGCGGAAACGTCCGTCGAACGGCTGCGCGCGTCACCATCGGGCACGCTGCGCGTGAGCGCGCCCACCACGTTTGGCGCATGCGTGATCGCGCCGTTGGCGGCGACGTTCCAGCAGGCGCATCCGCAAGTGCGCGTGGAGCTGAACCTGAGCAACAGCATGGTCGATCTCGTCGACGAGGGGTTCGACCTTGCCATCCGCATCGGGCCGCTGGGCGACGCCGACTTGATCGCCAAGCCGCTGTGCGTGTATCGCATGGTCATCTGCGCCTCGCCGGATTACCTTGCGCGGCACGGGCGGCCGGAAACACCGGCGGACCTATCGCAGCATCGCTGCCTCTCACACATGGTGTGGAACAACCGCAATGCGTGGCAGCTGCGCGGCTGGGATGGCGACACGCCGTGGCGCGACGACCCTGCCTTCACCTGCAACGACGGCCACGGCCTGCGCGCTGCAGCGGTTGCCGGTGCGGGTCTGCTGCTGCAGCCCGAAGTGCTCGTCGCAGAGGACTTGGCAAGCGGCCGCCTCGTGCGCGTGCTGCAAGCGTATGCGCCCGAGCCGCGGCCGATTCATGTCGTGTATCGGCAAGACCGGCGGCCGTTGCCGAAGCTCTCCGGTTTTGTTGCGCATTTGCTGGAGCAGGTGCCCGCGCTCGTCCCCACATCGACGGCACAATAGCGCCCATGAACCCCGAAGATCTCCAACGCCTCGTCACCACGCAAATGCCCTTCGGCAAATACAAGGGCCGCCTGATTGCCGACCTGCCGGGCCATTACCTCAACTGGTTCGCGCGCGAGGGCTTTCCGCCGGGGCAGATCGGCCGCTTGCTCGCGCTGATGCAGGAGCTGGATCACAACGGGCTGAAGGGTCTGCTCGACCCGTTGCGCCAGGGCCGGTGACAACGCGATCGATCAATCTCCGTTGATGTACCGCCGCAGCCCCGTCGCCAACGCATCAAACACGACGCGGCAGCGCGGGCTGTCACGCAGGTCTTCGTGCATCGCGAGCCAGGTGTCGAGCGTGATGGCGATCTGATCGCTGAACAGCCGGACGAGATCCGCGTTGTGCCGTACCAAGCCGACCTGGCAAAAGCCAACACCAAAACCAGCACGCAGCGCGGCGATCGCAGCCAGATCACTGTCGGTGCGCAGTGCGAAGCGGTTGCGTTGGATCCATGGGAACTGCGTCCGCACGCTGCGCAGGAATGCGTTTTCTTTGTCGTAGCCGATCAAAGTGTGGCCAGCGAGTTCTTCCACCGTGGTTGGCGTGCCGCGCTGTGCCAGATAGCGCCGATGCGCAAACAGCCCCAATTCAATCTCGCCCAGGTGCCGCGCGACTAGCACGCCCTGGCTCGGCGGCTGCATGCGCACGGCGATGTCCGCCTCGCGGCGCAGCAGGTCTTCCATGCGGTTGGACGGCACAAGTTCGAGCGTCAGCTCCGGATAGGCGGCGTGCAGATCGGCGAGGATGGGCGGCAACACCTCCACCGCCACGACCTCGCTGGCGGTGATGCGCACGGTGCCGCGCACACCCTCGCCCTGGCTGGAGGCGGCGCGCAGCAAGGCGGCGCTGGTGGCTTCGAGCGATTCGGCAAACGGCCGCAGCGATAGCGCCGCTTCTGTCGGGCTCAGCCCCTGCTGCGTGCGGATGAACAGCGACATGCCCAGCGCCCGTTCCAGCGCATCGACATGCCGGCCCGCCGTCGGCTGCGTCAGCCCGAGCGCGCGCGCCGCGCCCGACAGCGATCCTTCTCGCACGACAGCAAGAAAGGTCCGATACAGCTCCCAACCCGGTTCAGATCCGCCCATACAAATTCGTATAGCTGCACGCTCATCGTAAACAATTCAATTGAAGCACAGCGGCGCCCAGAATGCCTCCATCGCAACGCTCTCACACAAACCAGGAGCACGGTCATGGAACAGGCACAACGCATTGCATTGGTATTGGGCGCCACCGGCGGCATCGGCGGCGAAGTGGCACGTCGGCTGGTGGCACGTGGCTGGCATGTGCGGGCGCTGCAGCGCAATCCGGACGCACTGACGAACCGCAACACCGCATTCGAATGGATTCGCGGCGACGCGATGGTGCGCGAAGACGTGGTTGGCGCGGCACAAGGCGCGGAGTTGATCGTCCACGCCGTCAACCCGCCGGGCTACAAGAACTGGGCCGGCCAGGTGCTGCCGATGATCGACAACACCATCGCCGCTGCCCGCGCCTGGGGGGCGCGCATCGTGCTGCCGGGCACGGTGTACAACTTCGCGCCGGACACATTTCCGGTGCTGCGCGAAACGACAAAGCAGGCACCGCTCACGCGCAAGGGCAAGATCCGCGCAGAACTGGAGCGCCGCATGCAGGCCGCCAGCGCCGAGGGCGTGCGTAGCCTGATCGTGCGTGCGGGCGACTTCTTCGGGCCGCAAACAAGCAATACGTGGTTCGCGGGTGCGTTGGTCAAGCCGGGCAAGCCCGTGCGCACCGTCACGTATCCGGGCGCGGCGGGCGTAGGGCATCAATGGGCTTACTTGCCCGATGTGGCCGAAACCATGCTGCGTCTTGTCGAGCAAGGCGACCGTCTGCCGGACTTCGCCGTTTATCACATGCGCGGGCACTGGGATGCCGACGGCACGCAGATGCCCGCATCGATCGGCCGTGCGGTGGGCCACCCGGTCAAGACGCGCGCATTCCCGTGGTGGCTGATGCCCGTGCTGGCGCCGTTTTCGGAGATGCTGCGCGAGATGCGCGAAATGCGTTATCTGTGGCAGCAGCCGGTGCGCATGGACAACGCCAAGCTCGTGCAGGCGCTCGGGGCCGAGCCGCACACACCGTGGGACGAAGCCGTGGGCACGACGCTGCGTAGCCTAGGCTGCCACTGAAACCCGCGCGGCCGTCGCCAGGAAGTGGGCAAGATCAGGCGTGCACTGACCGGCTACCTTGGCGAGGTCATCCCACCGACGCAGTTGCAGTGCATCAGCCGCGTACGGACGCTGCATGAATGCCTCGGCCTCGTGCGCTGAAAATACACCGCCCTGCAATGCCAGACTCCGTACGGAATCCGCTGACAGACGCGCGTAGTAATGCGCATCCATCGCGCACAGGCAGCGCTTGGCATCCACATGCAGGCGGATCGGCTCCAGCACGGCATCGGGAAACGTCGCACGCAGAAACGGCAGTGCAAAGTATTGGTGCTGATCGTCGATGCCGTGGGCGGTCGGCGTCTCACCCTGCAGGTTCAGCAAATGGCCAAGGTCGTGCAGCAGCGCCGCCGTGATTAGCGCATCCGAGGCGCCGGCCGCCTCCGCCAGTGCCGCCGTCTGCAAGGCATGTTCGAGCTGGGTGACGGGCTCGCCGCTGTAAGCGATGTGGCCGTGGCGATCGAATAGCGTGCGGATATCGTTGAGGCTGAGGGCCATGATGCTGCGCGGGAGAAGGCGGAACCTTGCAGCCTAGTCCGCGCGTGCGTCAACGGGGTGACAGCGCGCCGAGCATTAGCCTGCGTGATCGGCGCGATTAGAAAGTTTGGTTGGGAATGCGCGGCGGCCGCCCTTATCTTCAGAGCCTTCCCACACACCGGAGCGCAATATGCTCGCAGGACACGCCGTACAGGTCACGCACGCGCTGGAACAGGTCACGGACTATTGGTCGCCGCGCATTGTCGGCCAAGTCAACGACCAATACATCAAGGTGGCCAAGCTCAAGGGTGAATTCGTCTGGCACGACCACCCAAATGAAGACGAGTTGTTCTTCGTGGTCTACGGCCACCTGAAAATCGCCTTCGAAGACCGCGCCGACGTACACCTCGGCCCCGGCGAGTTCTGCGTCGTACCGCGCGGCGTGCGTCACTTTCCGGTTGCCGACGAGGAATGCGGAATCATGTTGATCGAGACCGTCACCACGCAGCACACGGGCGATGTCATGACCGAGCGCACGGTAGCGCTCGATAAGCAACTCAACGGATGAACGCGTCGTAAGCCGTCTTCAAAATCAGCGCCAACACCACCACGATGAACACCTTGCGCACGAAGCGGCTGCCGTGCCGCAACGCAAGGTGGCTGCCCACCTGGTTGCCGGCGACGTTCGCCACCGCCATCACCACGCCGAGCTGCCACCACACGTGGCCCTTGGCGGCCAACAGCAACAGGGCCGCCACGTTGGTCGCCAAGTTGACGATCTTGGTGGACGCCGACGCGTGCAGGAAGTCGTATCCGAACACGCGCACGAACACGATCATTAGAAAGCTGCCGGTGCCCGGGCCGAACACACCGTCGTAGAAGCCAATGGCGGCGCCGGCCACCAGGGCTGCCGCACGCTCACGCCAGCCCTTGAGGCTCGGGGCGTGATCGGCGCCAAGATCCTTCTTGGCGACCGTGTAGACGAGCAGCACGGCCAGCACGAACGGCAGCGCGCGGCGCAGCGGCTCGGCCGGGATATGCATGAGCGCCCACGCGCCCAGCAGCGAAAAGGCAAACGCCGTGACCACCGCCGGCGCCGTCGCGCCCCAATAGATGCGCACCGTGCGGCCGTAACGCACCGCCGCCGTAGCGGTGCCCGACATCGACGCGACCTTGTTCGTGCCGATCAGCGTAGCGGGCGCGATGTTGGGATACGCCGAGAACAGCGCAGGAATCTGCACCAAGCCGCCGCCACCGGCCACGGCATCGATCAGGCCGGCCAGAAAGCCAGCCACGGCGAGCAAAGCGAATTCCATCAGGAGAAACGAAACGGGAAGGATTAGCCCAGCGACTTGGGCGACGGGCGCGCGCTGCGCCGCCAGCAGCCGGATGCATCGGGCGCAAAGTCGAGCGCTGCGGCGTCTTCAGCAGAAAGCGCCGCGGGCGGCAGCAGGACGTGGAGTATGCCATGTGCTCTGGCGTACTCATTGATGGCGGCCAAGGCGATGTCACGGGTAGCCATGTCACCGGAAAGCACCATCACGCCAACGGGCAACCACGCCACCAAGCCGCCCAGCACCAGATGCGGCACGAGCGTGATCGGCGCCACGCCGGCCAACACCTCCCCTTTTTCCACCAGGAAGCAAGGATGCACGCTCGGATGCGCGAGCAGCGTATCGACGGCATGCGCCAACTGCAGCGGCGAGGCGGTCGATGCAACGGCGGCCAGCAGGCGCGGCCGGTCGTCAGGCGTGGCAAGGCGAGTGGAGAGAGTCATGGGCAGCTCTGGCGAAGGCGCCATTGTCATGCAGTGCGCGCATAGGCGTCGACACCGAATGCATTTCTCTGGTGAACGCGCGCGAACCAGAATGGAGCCGTCACCCTCCGGAGCCCGCCATGGCCGATCCGACCCGTGCCCTCACCCTGCAATTGCTGCAGTCGCTGGCCGAGCGGCCCAGGCCTTACGCCGAAGTGCTGGAAACGTGGCGGACGTCGTGTCCGCGTTTGTCGATCTGGGAAGATGCGTGCATCGATGGACTGGTGGACTACGCGCCGGAATCGCATCTGGTGACGGTTAGCGCCCGGGGCCGGGCGCTATTAGCGGCAAGCGCCACCGATTGAGCGCGCAAACTAAAAGGCCCTGCCGGGGATCGCCTGGCAGGGCCTTCATTTATTTTGCATCTCCACCGTACATGCGGTGTGTGCTGTCGTCTCCTCGCTCCCGCCTCATTTATCTCGTGCGAAAACCGTAACGCGACTGTAAAAGATGCACCGCAATGCAGCAACTAGAGCAAACCCTTACGGTGCATGAGGCACCAAGTTCAGCCGTCTGGCTGAAACTCGCCGGCATCTTCTCGCATTGTGGCGTCAACGTCGCAACCAGGGCACGCGAGCCGCGATTTCGCCCATGATGCCGCGGCGGAAGGTCAGCACGCAGATCACGAAGATCGCGCCCGTGACCGTAGTGACCGATTCGCCGAGGATATTGAAGCCGTCGATGCCGGTCGCGCCGGCCAGGAAGCTGCCGATGTCGCCGAGCTTGTTTTCCAGCGCAATCACCAACGCCGCGCCCAGCAGCGGACCCGACAGGATACCCAGGCCGCCCACAAGCGTCATCAGGATGACCGAGCCGGACATCGACCAGTGCACATCGGTGAGCGTCTCGAAGCCAAGCACCAGCGTCTTGAGCGATCCAGCCAGACCCGTGAGCGCCGCCGACAACACGAAGGCCAGCAGCTTGAAACGATCGGTGTCGTAGCCGAGGGACGTAGCGCGCGGCTCGTTCTCCTTGATGGCTTTGAGGATCTGCCCGAACGGTGAGTGGATCGTGCGCACGATCAGCAGAAACGCCAGCGCCACGATGGCGAGCACAACGTAATACAGCGTCAGGTCGGACGACAGATCCAGCACGCCGAACAGCTTGCCGCGCGGCACGCCTTGCAGCCCATCTTCACCGCCGGTGAACGGCACCTGCAGGCAGAAGAAGTACAGCATCTGCGCCAGCGCCAGCGTGATCATCGCGAAATAGATGCCCTGGCGGCGGATGGCCAGCAGGCCGACGATCAATCCGATGAACGCGCCCGCCGCGGTGCCGGCCAGCAACCCCAGTTCAGGCGTGACATGCAGGTCGCGCATCATGTACCCGGCCACGTAGCCCGCGCCGCCAAAGAAGGCAGCGTGCCCGAACGACAGCAGCCCCGTGTAGCCCAGCAGCAGGTTGAATGCGGAGGCAAACAGCGCGAAGCACAGCAGCTTGGCGACGAACACCGGATACGCGCCCACCAGCGGTGCGGCAATCAGCGCAACCAGCAGCAGGCCGTACAGGACGTATTTGAGGGAAGAAGAGTTGGTCATGTTGGCCGCGCCGCTCATTTCTCTTTACCGAACAGGCCCGCCGGACGCACCAGCAGCACCAGCACCATGATCACGAACACCACGGTCGCCGACGCCTGTGGATAAAACACCTTGGTCAGCCCCTCGATCACGCCCAGGCCCAGCCCGGTGATGATCGAACCGAGAATCGACCCCATGCCGCCAATCACCACCACCGCAAACACGGTGATGATCATGCTCTGCCCCATCAGCGGCGAGATCTGGATGACGGGCGCAGCCAGCACGCCGGCAAACGCCGCCAGCGCCACGCCAAAACCGTAGGTGAGCGTGACCATCAGCGGCACGTTCACGCCAAAGGCTTCAACCAGCTTCGGGTTTTCGGTGCCGGCGCGCAGGTAGGCGCCCAGCTTGGTCTTTTCGATCATGAACCACGTGGCGAAGCACACCGCCAGCGAGGCCACCACCACCCACGCGCGATAGTTGGGCAGCATCATGAAGCCGAGATCGGTGGCACCCTGTAGCAATTCGGGCGTGTCATACGGCAGGCCCGACACGCCGTAAATGGCGCGGAACACGCCTTCGATGACGAGCGTCACGCCCAGCGTGAGCAGCAGGCCGTAGAGATGGTCCAGCTTGTAGATGAAGCGCAGCAGCGTGCGTTCGATCACCATGCCCAGCAGGCCGATCACCAGCGGCGAGAGCACCAGCATCGCCCAGTACGGCACGCCCAGGTACGAGAAGCCCATCCACGTGAGCACCGCGCCCAGCATGAAGAGCGCGCCGTGCGCAAAATTGATGACGTTGAGCAGCCCGAAGATGACCGCAAGGCCGAGGCTCAACATCGCATAGAAGGAACCGTTGACCAGACCCAGCAGCAATTGGCTGAGCATGGCCGGTAGCGGAACGCCGAAAATTTCCATCGCGGTCAGGGAAAGAACACCAACACAACGTTGATGGCGCCGCCATCCACACGGACAGCGACGCCGGATTGCCTACGCTTTTACTTCTTCATCAGCGAGCACTTCGACTCGGCCGGCGTGGTGAAGGCCTGTTCGCCCGGGATCGTCGCCACGACCTTCAGGTAGTCCCACGGCTTCTTCGATTCGGCCGGCGTCTTCACCTGCAGCAGGTACATGTCGTGGATGCCACGGCCGTCCTGGCGGATGTAGCCCTTCGTGTAGAAGTCGTCGATCTTGGTCTTCTTAAGCTGCGCGATGACCTTGTCCGGATCATCCGTGCCGGCAGCCGCCACGGCCTTGATGTAGTTCGACACCGCCGAATAGTCCGCCGCCTGCAGGCTGCTCGGCATCTTCTTCATCTTCATGAAGTAGCGGTTGGCGAACTTGCGCGTGGCGTCGTTCATGTCCCAATACCAGCTGTCGGTCATCAGCAGGCCTTCGGCCGTCTGCAGGCCCAGGCTGTGCACGTCGTTGATGAACATCAGCAGGCCGGCGATCTTCATCGTCTTGGTGATGCCGAATTCCTTGGCCGCCTTGATCGAGTTGATCGTGTCGCCGCCAGCGTTGGCCAGACCCAGGATCTGCGCCTTGGATGCCTGTGCCTGCAGCAGGTACGACGAGAAGTCCGACGCCGACAGCGGGTGCTTGACCGAACCTACCACCGTGCCGCCGTTGGCTTTGACCACGGCCGTCGTGTCGTTCTCCAGCGAGTGGCCGAAGGCGTAATCAGCGGTCAGGAAGAACCACGACTTACCGCCCTGCTTGACCACCGCGCTGCCCGTGCCCTTGGCCAGCGCCACGGTGTCATATGCATAGTGGATCGTGTACGGCGTGCACTCTTCGTTGGTCAGGCGCGCCGTGCCGGCACCAATGTCGATGAACACGCGCTTCTTCTCGGAAGCCACCTTGTTCATGGCCAGGCCCGTGGCGGAGTTCGTGCCGCCCAGCAGCATGTCCAGGCCTTGCTGGTCCATCCACTCGCGCGCCTTCGAAGCGGCAATGTCGGCCTTGTTCTGGTGATCAGCCGTCACCAGTTCGATCGGCTTGCCGAGCACCTTGCCGCCCGCATCTTCGATCGCCATCTTCACTGCCTCAACACCGCCCTGCCCGTCGATGTCGGCATACAGACCCGAGAGATCGGTGATGTAGCCGATCTTCACCTTGTCGCCGCTTACCTGTGCGTGCGCGCCAAATGCAGCCGCGCCCAGCCCTACCGCCATCAATGCACCAGCCAGCTTCTTGAGTGTCATGGTCTTGTCTCCTGTGTCGTACGCGCCGCGGATCACGCTGGCGCAAGGGTCTTGCAAGTCGATCGGGAAAACGCCTTAAACGCCGAGCAGCTCGTGCAGCACCGGCATCTTGTCCTGCAACTGCGCCGCTTCGAAGCGCTCGACGATGCGGCCGTGTTCCATCACATAGAAGCGGTCTGCCAGCGGCGCGGCAAAGCGGAAGTTCTGCTCCACCATCACCACCGTGTAGCCGCGCTTCTTGAGCATCAGGATCATGCGGGCCAGCGCCTGCACGATCACCGGGGCCAGTCCTTCGGAAATCTCATCGAGCAGCAGCAGGTTCGCGCCGGTGCGCAGAATCCGCCCAACCGCCAGCATCTGCTGTTCGCCGCCCGACAGGCGCGTGCCCTGGCTCTGGCGGCGCTCGGCCAGGTTCGGGAACATCTCGTAGATCTCGTCGATGCTCATGCCGGCATTGCCGGTCTTGGCCACCTGGCCCTTCAGAATCGGCGGCAGCATCAGGTTTTCTTCGCACGACAGGCTCGAGAAAATGCCGCGCTCTTCTGGGCAGTAGCCAATGCCGCAATGGGCGATCTTGTGCGTGGGCAGGTCGATCGTTTCTACGCCCGCCCCGCTTGCGTCATGCACGACGATGGAGCCCTTGCGCGTGCCCACCAGGCCCATGATGGCGCGCAGCGTGGTGGTACGACCCGCGCCATTGCGGCCGAGCAGCGTGACGACCTCGCCGCGGTTCACGGTCAGGTCGACACCATGCAGGATGTGCGATTCGCCGTACCAGGCGTGCAGGTCCTTGATCTGGAGCGCGGGCGTGCTCATTCAGTGTTCTCGTGTGTTCGGGTCTAGCGTTCGCTTACGTTTGATACGCGGCACGCAGCCGCGTCGCGTGATCGATCGGCGTCGATCAGTGGCCTCAATAGCCTCAATGGCCTTCCAGCGCCGCATCGGCGGTGCCCATATAGGCCTCCATCACCTGCGGGTTCTTCGAGACGTCTTCGTACGGGCCTTCGGCCAGGATCTGGCCGCGCTGCAGCACCGTGATCTTGTCGGCGATGGACGAGACCACGTTCATGTTGTGTTCGACCATCAGGATCGTGCGGCCCTGCGCGACGCGCTTGATCAGCTCCGTCACACGGTCCACGTCTTCGTGGCCCATGCCCTGCGTGGGCTCGTCGAGCAGCATCAGCTCCGGCTCCATCGCCAGCGTGGTGGCAATTTCCAGCGCGCGCTTGCGGCCGTAGGGCAGCTCCACCGTCACGGTGTGCGCGAACTCCGTCAGGCCCACCTGCTCGAGCAGCTCCATCGCACGCGCGTTCAGCCTGTTGAGCGACTGCTCGCTGCGCCAGAACGCGTACGCCGTACCGAGCTGCCGTTGCAACCCAACGCGAACGTTTTCCATCACCGTCAGATGCGGAAACACGGCGGAGATCTGAAACGAGCGGATCACGCCGCGGCGCGCAATCTGTGCCGGCTTTTCCGATGTGATATCGGCGCCGTTGAACAGAATCGTGCCGCGCGTGGGCACCAGAAATTTGGTCAGCAGGTTGAAACAGGTCGTCTTGCCGGCACCGTTCGGGCCAATGAGCGCATGGATGGACCCACGCTGCACGCGCAAGTTGACGTCGGACACGGCGGTAAAGCCTTTGAAGCCCTTGGTCAGTCCGCGCGTTTCGAGAATGATGTCCTGCGCCATGATTCCCTCTTGTCTCCCGCCCTTTTTATGGTGCGGATGATTGTCAACGGCTGTTGCGTTGCAAAACATCGGGGTTTTTACCGAGACGATTACACCCCGCTTACGCCCCGGAAACCCGCACCGGTATTGGCTTTCCGCCTCACAGGAGGGCGTTACGTAGAGTTACCTATCGGGGCAATGCGGATTGCGTATTCATATGACACGGGCGGTGTGTCACGCCCGTGTCATCGGCATCGGAGCCGGCGTCAGGCTGGCACGGCCTCACCGCGTGCACGGGCCTTGCGCGCGGCACGGATCATCTCGCTCGCCTTCTCCGCAATCATGATCGTCGGTGAGTTGGTATTGCCTGACGTAATCGTCGGCATGACGGACGCGTCGACCACCCGCAGCCCCTCGATGCCGCGCACGCGCAATTGCGCGTCGACCACCGCGTTTGCATCATCGGCGCGCCCCATGCGGCAAGTGCCGACCGGGTGGAAGATGGTCGTGCCAATCTCGCCAGCGGCGCGGGCGAGTTCCTCGTCAGTTTGGAACGCCGCGCCAGGCAGGTACTCTTCCGGCCGGTATTGCGCCAAGGCCGGCTGCGCGACGATGCGGCGCGTGAGCCGCAGCGAATCCGCCGCGACCTTGCGGTCTTCCTCTGTGGACAAGTAGTTCGGCGCGATGCTCGGCGCAGCAAACGGGTCGGCGGATGTGACATGCACCGTGCCGCGCGAGGTCGGCCGCAGGTTGCACACGCTCGCCGTAAACGCATTGAACGCGTGCAGCGGATCGCCAAACTTGTCGAGCGAAAGCGGCTGCACGTGATACTCCACATCTGGCCGCGACACGTGCGGATTCGAGCGCGCGAACACGCCCAGTTGTGACGGCGCCATGCTCATCGGCCCGCTCTGGTTGAACGCGTATTGCATGCCGATGAGCGCTTTTCCCCACCATTTGGAAGCGCGCGTGTTGAGCGTGGGCACGCCGTTTACCTTGACCACGCTGCGCAGTTGCAGATGGTCCTGCAGGTTTTCTCCCACCCCCGGCAATGCGTGGCGCACCGGAATGCCAAGCGCTTGCAGACGCTCCGGTTGGCCGATGCCCGCCAGCTCCAGCAACTGCGGCGAGTTGATCGCGCCAGCCGAAAGAATCACCTCTTCGCGCGCGGCCACCGTGTAGTCCTGCCCTGCCCCGCGATACGTCACGCCGGTGCAGCGCTTGCCATCAAACGTCAGCGCCCGCACCTGCGCGCCCGTGACGATCGTCAGGTTCGGCCGCTGCGATGCCGGGCGCAGAAAGCCCTTGGCCGTGTTCCAGCGGATACCGCGCTTCTGGTTGACCTCGAAGTAGCCGACGCCGAAGTTGTCGCCGCGGTTGAAATCGCTCGTGCGCGGAATGCCCGCCTGCACGGCCGCCTCGATGAAAGTCTCCAGCACCTGCCAGTGCAGGCGTTGCGGCTCGACCCGCCATTCGCCGTTCGCGCCGTGCCATGCGTTCGCGCCGCCGTGATGGTTCTCGCTGGCCTTGAACTGTGGCAGCACGGCATCCCACTTCCATGAATCGTCGCCGGTCATGGCGGCCCAGCCGTCGTAATCCTCGCGCTGACCGCGCATGTAGATCATCCCGTTGATCGACGAGCAACCACCCAGCACGCGGCCGCGCGGATACCCGAGCGAACGGCCATTCAGGCCAGGTTCTTCGCGGGTGCGATAGAGCCAGTCGGTGCGTGGATTGCCGATGCAATACAGATAGCCAACTGGGATGTGGATCCAGTGGTAATCGTCCTTGCCGCCCGCTTCCAGCAGCAGCACGGAGACGTCGGGGTCGCGGGTCAGGCGGTTGGCGAGGACGCAGCCTGCGGAGCCTGCACCGATGATGATGTAGTCGTAGGTTTCCATGTCTCCGTGCTTCTTTTCCTTGGTGTTATTGGTTTTTATTGTTGTGGTGCAACCCTCGTTTCATGTCCTGCCGAGCTAACTCACTTTCTATATCTTTGCCAAAAAACGTAAGCAAAGAAAAGCGCCATCTTGCAGGAACGGCCACCTTGTTGGTTTGCTAAGGCTGCGGCTCCATCCCACCGGCGAAAAGCCATTGTGCACGGATTCGCCTGCCACCGTCTCGGTACAGCGTTGAGGCTGGTCACCAAAGGCGATACGGGGCGCTTAAGCAGCCTTCGCTGGAATACGCCTCCGATGTCCTTGCACTCTTCCTCGTAGTCGCGGGGATCTTGGCTGACGCCGCACTGCGCCTGCGGGACAACGTCACGGCAAGCTGGATGCGGCAGCCTTGCCTTGCCGGATATAAGCCAATGCTCAGCGAAATTTCGCACGCCCGACTTGCACCCGCTTGCCCCTTTTCCTACGTTCCAGAAACGCATTCAAATAAAAGTCCAGCGCAGGCGATGAGCCAATCGCCCCGCAAAAGGGGGAGATGTGAAGGCAAGAATCGTGGCCTCGGTTGCCGTGTGCTCAGTTGCCGCTGCTTGGTGGTCTTTCTCATCCCGAAGCGAGGGCGATGCTCGGAACCAGGTAACCGGCGCAACAACGAGCAACGTACCAACAACATCCAGCGCCGCTCAAGCCAACAAGAGTTCGGTACTGAACCCACAGATTGGCGCGGTCGAAAATCAGGCCGGCCGCCCCGGCGTGAAATCGAGGGATTTCGACGCTTCCGTCGCCGGCATCGACGCCAATAAGAACGGCATACGCGACGACGTCGAGCAGTACATCGAAAAGAAGTATCCGGACCCGGCGCAAAGGGCCGCGATGATGCAGTACGCAAAGGCCCGCCAGAACTTCATCCTGACAGCAACCACACCAGAAAACGCCAAAGCCGCAGCAACCGAGCTATGGCGAGCCTTTGCTTGCACACAACGTCAACTAGGTGACGCTTGGCTCGATGCGACCAAAGACGTTCTCTCGATGTTCCTCAATACGCGGGAGCGTCTTAATGCCTCTGCGAGAGCCCAAGACAATCTGGCGGGGCAAATCGTCGAGTCGTATTCGGGAGACAAGCCATGCGACTAAGAGCAGTTGCGCTTACGTGCTCCGTTCCAAACGTGCGTCGCTTGGGCTAGCGAAACCACACCGTCCACACATGCAAGACGGATGGGGTTTCAAAAAGATCAAATCCGGCTACGGAGCCACTCGGTCATCTTCCCAAACACCTCACTACGCAGCGGTTCGGCCTCGTTGAAAATCTCGTGATAGCCATGGTCGAACCAGGCCAAGGTCCGCAGATCCTCGGGCGCATTCGCATAGAAATCCCGGCTGCCGGAAGGATCGACAATCGAATCCGCGCCGCCGGCCATGAGCAGCATCGGCGCTTCCAGGCGCGGCGCGTCTTGCTGCGCCTGCGTGATCGCATTGAGCATGAACTCCAGCAATGATGCGCTGATGGTGCCCTGCACCAGCGGGTCCGCTCGATAGGCGGGCGCAACACTCGGGTCATGCGACAGCTTGGCCGGGTCCACCGGATTGGGCACCGCCAGCTTGGGCGCCAGCGCAGAAAGAACCCCACGCACGATGCCCGCCCCTGGCGGCAACTTCACGCGCAGCGCGGGCGATGACAGCAGCACGCCACGCACGGGCCGGATGCGCGCCGTGGTGAAGCGCGCGACGATCAATCCGCCCATGCTGTGTCCAAGCACGAACGGCATCTCGTGCCATTCGGCGACGGCGGCGTCGATGATTTCTGCGAGATCGGTGAGGTAGTTGTCTTGCGCGTCGAGCGCCATGCGCGGGCCGCCGCTCTTGCCGTGGCCGCGCAGGTCGAAGGCCCGTACGCGCAGGCCCAGGTCGGTGAGCACCTTGGCCACATGTGGATAACGGCCGCTGTGTTCGGCCATGCCGTGGACGAGGATGACGGTGCCGCGAGGTTCGCCACTGTCGGGCGCGGGCAACCAGGTGCGGACCAGCAGTTCAGTGCCGTCCTTCATGCGCTGGCGGGTTTCCAGTGCTTGATGGGCGATGGCCTGAGCGGGGGCTTGCGTCATCGGCGTCTCCTCCTTGGGTTGCCAGATTGTGGCATAGACGCCGCCTGCCGCAATCTGTGTCAGTAGAGCGACCCGTCAGTGACAGCATGCGTCGGTGTCACCGCCCTCGCCGGCCACGCTCTGGAGGATCGGGCAGTCGGGGCGATCATCACCGTGGCACGCATTAGCGAGTGTCATGAGCGTGTCGCGCATGCTTTGCAGCTCGCTGATGCGCGCGTCGAGATCCGCCACGTGGCGCAGGGTAACGGCCTTCACATCGGCGCTGGCGCGTTCGCGGTCGTTCCATAGCGAAAGCAGCGTGCGAATCTCTTCCAGCGAGAAACCCAGCGAGCGCGACCTGTGGATAAAGCGCAGCACGTGCACCGCCCGCGCGTCGTACATGCGGTAGTTGCCTTCGGTGCGCGGGCTGGGCGGCAGCAGGCCGATGCTTTCGTAATAGCGGATCATCTTGGCCGACACGCCACTGGCCTTCGCGGCCTCGCCAATGTTGACGGGGCCTTGGGTCTCGTTGAGGTCCGTGCGAGTCATGCGTTGTCTCCGGTGGCGCGCCAGCGGCGCAGCATCAGCGCATTGGTGACCACGCTCACGCTGGAGAACGCCATGGCCGCGCCGGCAAAGGTGGGGTTCAGCAAGCCGAATGCCGCCAGCGGAATGCCCACCACGTTATAGATGAAGGCCCAGAACAGGTTCTGCCGAATCTTGGCAACGGTGCGGCGCGACAGGTCCAGCGCGTCGCTCACCAGACGCGGCTCGCCACGCATGAGGGTGATACCAGCGGCTTGCATCGCCACATCCGTGCCCGTGGCCATGGCAATGCCGACATCGGCCACCGCCAGCGCAGGTGCATCGTTGATGCCATCGCCCACCATCGCAACCACATGGCCGCTCTGCTGCCACGCCGTCACGCGCGCGGCCTTGTCTTGCGGCAGCACTTGCGCGGCCACTTCGTCGATCCCCAGTGCCTGGGCCACGCTGCGTGCGGCGCCTGCGTTGTCGCCCGTCACGAGCGCGGTGCGCACGCCACGCGCCTGCAGCAAGGCTACGGCGTCCCGGGCACCCGGCTTGAGTGCATCGCCAAATGCAATCAGGCCCCGCAGTTGCGCGCTGCCTCCATCACCCTGCGCGAGCCACGAGACGGTATTGCCTTGTGCTTCCAGCGCATCGGCACGCGCTTGCAATGCACTGCGATCCAGCCCCAGTTCATCCATCCACCGCGCATTGCCCAGTTGCAGCAATGCGCCATTCACGATGCCGCGCGTACCGCGGCCAGCCAACACTTCCGGCGATTGTGCGGGCGTGATTGCGCGGCCCAGCTCTTTCACATGTTCACGCGTGGCCTGCGCAAGCGGATGCGTGTTCTCGGCCTGCAGCGCAGCAAGCTGATCGAGCAGCGTGTCGGCGTCAATGCCTGAAGCCGCTTCCACCGCCGTCACGCGCGGCTGACCGACGGTGAGCGTGCCCGTCTTGTCGAAGACGACGAAATCCACTTGCTGTGCGCGCTCCAGCGCCTGCGCATCGGCAATCAGGATGCCGCGCCGTGCACCCGCACCGGTGCCGGCCATGATGGCGGACGGCGTGGCAAGACCCAGCGCACACGGGCAGGCAATCACCAGCACGGCCACGGCGTTGACGATGGCCGTCTCCCACCCCGCACCAGCGATAAACCAACCAGCCAGCGTAAGCAACGCCGCCACGAGCACCGCCGGCACAAAGATGGCGCTTACGCGGTCGACCAGTTGCTGGATCGGCGGCTTGGCGGCCTGCGCGTCTTCGACGAGGCGGATGATGCGCGAGAGCATAGTGTCTGCGCCGATCGCCGTGGTGCGCACGAGCAGCACGCCATCGGTGGCGATCGCGCCGGCGGTCACGCGGTCGCCTTCATGCTTGGGCACGGGCAGGCTCTCACCAGTCAGCATGGATTCATCGACGTGGCTCGCGCCTTCCAGCACCACCGCATCCACCGGGATGCGTTCCCCGGCACGCACAGACACCACATCGCCCACGCGCACCTGGGCCACGGGGGTATCGCGCAGCGTGCCATCTGCGCTGCGCACGCGAGCGGTATCGGGGCGCAGCGCCTGCAGGGCACGGATGGCCTGCGCGGTCTGGCGCTTGGCACGCACTTCCAGCCACTTGCCAAGCCGCACCAGCGTGATGACCACGGCCGCGCTTTCGAAGTACAGGTGCGGCTCATGGTGCATCCCGTCCGCTCCCGCGCGCGCCCACAGCCACAGCGACAACCCATACGCCGCCGATGTGCCGAGCGCGACCAGCAGATCCATATTGCCGGCACCCGCGCGTACCGCCTTCCAGCCCGCCTTGTAGAAGCGCGCGCCGATCACGAACTGCACCGGCGTCGCCAGCAGCCATTGCGCCCAGGCGGGCAACATCCAGTCACTGCCGAGCCAGCCGGCAATCATCGGCAGTACGAGCGGCACGGACAGTGCGGCAGCAATCCACACGGGGCCGGCGCCTTCCCAGAAGTCGGGTTCCGCAGCAGCAGGGGCGGCGGTTTCGTCGGAAGCGACGCGCGCCTCATAGCCGGCGTCCGTCACAGCGGCGATCAGTGCATCGCTGGCGGCGGCGCCCTGCACGCGGGCGCGCTCGGTCGCGAGATTCACGCTGGCTTCGGTCACCCCAGGCACGGCGCGCAAGGCACGTTCGACACGGCCTGCACAGGCGGCACACGTCATCCCGCTGATATCGAGGTCGGTGGAGGTCACGTCGGCAAGGCTGGCGGCGGTCATGGAAGCGTCCGTTCTAAGGAAGATGGCATCACCCTAGACCTTCCCATCTTGGCAAGGTCAAGCCCACATTTTACGCTTGCGCTTCCAACGATGGGAAGGTTCATACTCCTCCCGTGATTCTCTCTCCCCTCTTTCAGGAGCAAACCATGACAACGTCTTCCACGACCTTTTCCGTGAGTGGCATGAGCTGCGGCCATTGCGTGTCGGCCGTCACGCGTGCGGTGCAACAAGTCGATGCCGCTGCCAATGTGAAGGTAGATCTGGACAAGCAGACCGTGGCCGTCACCAGCGGCGCCAGCACCGATGCGGTCAAGGCCGCCATCGAGCAAGCCGGCTACCCCGTCAAAGCCTTCGCCTGAACCCGGCACGGGCAACAAAAAAGGCGTGCCGCTGTGGCACGCCTTTTTTGTTGCGCGGAAACCGCTTAGAAGCGGTAGCCGACGCTGAGGAAGGTCACGACCGGGTTGATCTTGATCTTCGCTTCGCTCTGGATGTGCACGCCGTTGATCAGCGTGGTGTCGATCTTGGCCGTGGTCTTCAGCGGCAGGTAGGACACCGACAAGCCAACGAACCAATCCTTGGTGATGGCGTAGGTGGCGCCCACGTTCAGCACCGGGTTGAGCGAGCTGTCGGTCGTCACGTTGCTCGTGCTGCCTGGCGTGCCGCGGCCCAGGACCTGGTTCTGGAAAGCGCTGTTGGTGATCTTCTCGTCGGAGAACCACGTGTAGTTCAGGCCGGCGCCGACATACGGACGGAACTTGCTGTCCGCGCTGAAGAAGTACCACTTGGCGAGCACGGCCGGGCTCCATTGCTTGGCGGAACCGATTTCGCCATAGCCGGAGAACGAGCCCGTGCCTTCAATCTTGTGGCGCGGCGGAATGCCACCAACCAGTTCCACGGCGATGTTGTCCGTGAAGAAGTGCGTAAAGGCGAGACCAACGGTATCGGCTTCCTTGATCTTCGCGCCGGTGTTCGGCACCGATTGGTTGATGGGTGCGCCGCCAACGCTGTTGATGAACAGCGGATCGCTCGAACTGTTCGGCATCACGCGGAACCAGCCGAGGCTGACGATATTGCTGCCCGCAGCCTGTGCGTGCGCGGCGGTGGCGAGGATCATCCCGGCGGCGGCCGCCAGTGCTTTTTTATAGGCCATCTCTGTATGTGCTCCTGTGTCAGACGCATCCGATGCAGACGGGTTGATACGTTTGCGGTGCGTTCTAAGTCTCCTCCCAGGCGGAAGGGATGGCCATTATCCCGTGTGATTGCCTTGGCTAGAACCCTTTTTCTAGAGGTTTCCTGTTACAAGCGGTGCGCTAAACCCGCTGGTGGCGGGCGTCTTCAGCACATGCTCAGTTTTTAAACAGGCTTGGACTTGGACAGCGCGAGCACGCACGCGGCCAGATCCCACAGGGCATTGCCAACGCTTTTGAATACCACTGGCGACACCGGCGCGGGCTGCGCGAGCGTGTCTGGCGGCGTATCGACGCACTGTTGTAACGGCCGCACACGCGACCACGGCACGCCCGCCTGCAGCAGGTCGCCAGCTTCGGCTTCCAGGTCGACCAAGGTGTCGGCGTACAGCCGATCGGCCGCGGCGGCATGCACACACAAGCGCGGCGGCAGCTCGGCCATGTCGGGCCGGAACGCGCCAACGGCGGCAATGAAGTGATGCGCGCCCCACGCATAGCCGGCAGGGTGGCTCGGGTCACCCAGATCCGGCAGCACTGGCTGCGATGACGGCGTGGCGGTGATGACCAACGGTGTTTGCGGCAGCACCGCACGGGCAGCGTCTGCCACGCCGGCCGCATCGCCACCCGCCAGCGCCGTGGCGTCCATGCCGAGCGCTCGGGCGTACCCAGCCAGCCCATCCGCGCTGGCAGCCGTGCGCGCGATGATCGTGACGCGTCGTGTGCCTAGCCCGAAGCGGAAGGCTTCCAGGTGCGCACGCGCCTGTGCCCCGGCGCCGATCAGCAGCAGATCCCCGGCCGGCTCAGGCGCCAGCAAGCGCGCCGCCAGCAACGACACAGCCGCTGTGCGGTGTGCGGTGACGGTGGGGCCATCCAGCATGAGTTGGCGCTCGCCGGTGCGGGCGTCCATCACCACCACCTCGCCGTGAATGGCCGGCAAGCCCTGCGCAGGGTTGTGCGGGTGAACGGTGATCATCTTGGTGACGGCGATGTCGGCGTTGGACGCGGGCATCAGCAGCAAACTGCCGCCATCCGCCACCGGCATCACAAGCCGCGCGGGCGCCTGGGCCCGGCCCGCACGCGCATCGCGCAACACTTGGGCGATGGCATCGGCCAACGCGGCATAGGGCAAGCGGGCCGCCGTGGTGGCAGCGTCGAGAGTCTGCAGCATGGGGCTCCCGCAGGGGAAGAAACGTCGGACGGACCTTATGCCACGGCGCGGCGCGCGGGCGGCATGCGGCGCGTGAGCAAACCGGCGCTGATGAGGAGTTGGGCAGCAGCGTAGCTCCACCAGATCGCCAGTTCATGGTCGGTGAACGGAAAGACAAACACGCTGATGCCGATCATGGCGTCGGAAGCCGCAAAGGCGAGCGCGCCCCAGGCTGTCAGCGGGCCTGGCAGGCGCGCCAGCAATGCCGCGCACACCATCGCCGAGAGCACCAGCATGTAGGCGATCACCGGCCCCTTCAACTCACCCAGGCCGGGCCAATACCAAAGCAACATGCCGATGGCTACGCCGATCATCACCCCGACACCAATCATGCGGATGGCCGACGACGCCCCGCGCAGCCCCACCAGCACCCGCAGGTAGCACACGTGCGCCAGCAGGAAACAGCCCAGCCCCGCCATGAACGAGAACGCCAGCCACGGCAGCGCAAGCCAGAGATCGCCGAGTGCGGAGAACACCATCGCCCCAATCAGCCAGCGCCGCTCGCGCGGAATGTCGTGCAACGATGCGGCGCGCGCCAGCAGCAACGCCATCAGCATTTTCCACAGCGGCTGCGCGACGATGCGGCCCACCAGCGGCGTGCCGGGGGGCACCTCGACGGCCACCATGGTGAGCATGCCGCCGTACGTGACGCCTGCCACTGCAGCGGCCACCCACCACGCGCGAACCCGTGCCGACATGCCGTAGCCGCCTGCCAGATGCGCCGGCGCGTGCGCCGGATGCGTGGTGTGTCCGTCAACCATCGTGGTCTCCCGCCCAAGACAGGCGTTTCATATCGGCAAAGTGTTGTCGGCTTGCAGCGTGACACGCCGTGCACCCTGGCGCAAGGCGCGAGTCTACCCACCAAGGTGGGATAGCGGCAACGCGCCATCCCGCTTCAAGGCCGTCAGAACGATATTGGAACGCACGTTATCCACACCCGGTACCCGCATCAGCTTGCGCATGACAAATTCCGACAACGCAGGCAGATCGGGCACCACCACGCGCAGCATGTAATCGGCGTCGCCGGCCACGGAATAGCACTCCTGCACCGCATCGAGCAGGCTGATCTCTTCGTGAAAGCGTTCGACGATGGCGTCGCCGTGGTGCGCGAGCTTGACGCTGGCAAACACCGTCACGCCCAAGCCCAGGCCCGTCGGCGAAAGCACCACACGGTAGCCCTCGATCACGCCTTCCGATTCAAGCCGCGCCAGACGCCGCCCGACTTGGCTGGCCGACAGGTGAACCTGCTCCGAGAGCTGCTGATGCGTCGCACGCCCATCGCGCTGAAGGGCCGCTAGCAGGGCCAGATCGAAGGTATCGAGCGAAATCATGCACATCTCCTGCGTTGATAAGTTGAATTCTGCATGAATTCCGCAAACACTGCGCAATGGGTGGCGGTTTTGCGGCCAATCCGCGTGGGCGCGCCCATACACTGGCCGGACCCTGATTGCACAAAATCGACATTACAAATGGCCCTCGCAACCACCGCCCCCGACGCAGCCCAAAACGCCGCTCCGGCCGGCTTCAACGGCACCCTGACCGACAAACTGCGCGAGCAATTCGCAGAAGGCCTCGATGGCCAGACGCTGCGCGCCGACTTCACCATGCAGCAGCCGGTGCACCGTTACACCGCCGCTGATCATGCAACGTGGCGCACGCTGTACGACCGCCAGGAAGCGCTGTTGCCGGGCCGTGTATGCGATGAATTCCTGCAAGGTCTGTCAACGCTGGGCATGAGCCGCGATGCCGTGCCGTCATTCGACCAGCTCAACGAAACGCTGATGCGCGCCACGGGCTGGCAGATCGTTGCCGTACCGGGCCTGGTGCCCGACGAAGTGTTCTTCGATCACCTGGCCAACCGCCGTTTCCCCGCAAGCTGGTGGATGCGCCGCCCCGATCAGCTCGATTACCTGCAAGAGCCGGATTGCTTTCACGACATCTTTGGCCACGTGCCGCTGCTGATTAACCCGATCTTTGCCGACTACATGGAAGCCTACGGCAAGGGTGGCCTGAAGGCCGCACGGTTGGGCCAGCTCGACATGCTCGCGCGCCTGTACTGGTACACGGTGGAGTTTGGCCTGATCCGCACGCCGGCTGGTCTGCGCATCTACGGTGCGGGCATCGTGTCGAGCAAGAGTGAATCGGTGTACGCGCTGGATTCGGCCAGCCCGAACCGCATCGGCTTTGACGTGCGCCGCATCATGCGCACGCGCTATCGGATCGACACTTTTCAGAAGACCTACTTCACCATCGACAGCTTTGAGCAGTTGTTCGATGCCACGCGCCCCGACTTCACGCCGCTGTATGAAGAACTGGCCGCGCTGCCCACCATTGGCGCAGGCGATGTGGTGGATGGCGATGTGGTGCTGAACGTCGGCAACCGTGAAGGTTGGGCAGACACTGCGGACATCTGACAGCAGATAGTCGAGCGCTGACTATACTGCGCGCATTCAAGACCCAACTTCGCACCCCATCATGATGCCGACCCTGAACGAAGACCAACGCAAGGCCCTCTTTGCCGAACTGCCCGGCTGGACGCTACAGAGCGAGCGAGACGCCATCCAGAAGACCTTCACCTTTGCCGACTTCAACGCCGCGTTCGGTTTCATGACGCGCGTGGCGATCAAGGCCGAGCAGATGAATCACCATCCGGAGTGGTTCAACGTGTGGAATCGCGTGGACATCACCTTGTCCACACATGATGCGAACGGGCTCACGCACCGTGATGCAGATCTCGCGCGCTTTATCGAGCAGGCCGCGAAAGGCACCAGCGCCACCGGCGCAAAGTAACGACCGCAATGCTGGCGCTCAGCCCTGTGAGGCTGCGCGCCACGCCTCATAAGCTGCCCGCGCCTTGTCGCCCAATTGCTCAGGGGCGATGCGGGTGGCGCCTTGTACAATCATCAGCGCATACGGCTTGGCCAGCGCCGACGCCTCGGCACACAGCCGCAGTTCCTCGCCTTCGGCGGGTGAACGGGCGCGCCAGAAATTGATGGCGGCCTCCAGATCGGTGATGGTGAGCAGGGCATCGGTCATCCGCGCATTGTAGCGCTGCCAAATCACGCCGATTGCCCCTTTTTGCCTTTTCCGCCCTGCACTCTGGATCGAGTCAATGCGCATCCTGCTGATTGAAGACGACCGTGCCATCGCCAGCGGCATCCATGCCGGACTCACGCAAGCCGGGCATCGCGTGCATGTCGTGCACGACGGCGTCTTTGCCACTGAACAACTTGCCAGACAGACACACGATCTGGTGATTCTGGATCTTGGGTTGCCCGGTATCGATGGCATGACGTTGCTGTCGCAGTTTCGGGCGCGCGATCGTGTGACGCCCGTGCTGATCCTGACGGCACGCGACGGCCTGCTCGACAAGGTGAACGGCCTGAACGCCGGTGCAGACGATTACCTGCTCAAGCCGTTCGAGATGCTCGAACTCGTGGCCCGCGTGGGCGCATTGCTGCGCCGTCGCAACGATTCGACCGAACCCGCCTCACGCCCTGAAGTCCTTGTCGGACGGCTGCGCATGAGCGGCGTGGAACGGCGCATCTTTGTCGATGCCGCGCCGCTCGAACTCTCGCCGCGCGAATTTGCCGTGCTGGAGTTGCTGATGTTGCGCCAGGGCCGGGTGGTCAGCAAGGTGCAGTTGCAGGACCACCTTGCCAGCTTTGGGCACGCCATCGGTGAGGCCAGTCACGATGTAGTGGGCGATACGGCCATCGAAGTCTATGTGCACCGGGTGCGCCGCAAGATCGAGCATTCCGAGGCAGAGATCGTCACGGTGCGTGGCTTCGGTTACCTGTTGCAGGCACGCTCCACGGCGTAGTCCGGCCCATGTTCAAGCGCCACCGCCCTGCCTCGTCGTCGGCTTCATCAGCTCCAGCCAAGGGTGCTGGCAACGGTGCCATCAGCTTACGCCTGCATCTGTTGCGTGCGCTGGCGACACCGCTGTTTGGTTTGATCGTGGGTACCGGCGCGCTGTCGTATTGGCTGGCGGCGCACTACACCGCCCAGGTGTTCGACCGCGCATTGGTGGGGGTGGCCAACACGCTAGCCGAACAGTTGCGCATTGCTGGCCCGAACGTGCCGGCGGCCAAGCTCTACGACATCGCCCTCACCGCCCAGACGCTTGTACAGAACAGCGGCGAAGACCGCATCTACTGGCGCATTTCTGGCCCCACAGGCACGCTGGTCGGGCGCGACACGCCGCTGGGCTACGGCTCGGGCCAGGTGCGCATTGGCGATGCGCGTGTGTTCTATAGCTGGATCGACGGCAAACAGGTGCGCGCCGTGCATCTGCTCGTTCCGGGCGTGAGTGCGGAGGTGCCTAAACCACGCTCGCCGCGCCAGCCAGTGCCGCCCGAACCTGAAGACGACGTCACGCGCCCAGCGCTTGCGCCAACGCAGGCGCAGACAGCCCCGGCATTCAACCCATCCAATCCGCCCGACACCATGAAGGCCGAAGACGGCATCGTCGTGGAAGTGGCGGAGCTGCTGGACCACCGCGATACGGCGGCCAAGGAAGTGCTGCTGTCGGTATCGATTCCGCTGATCGTGCTGCTGGCAATCGGCGGCCTGATTCTCTCGCTCGTGCTCAAGGAAGAATTGCAGCCGTTGCAGACGCTGGCCGACACACTCAACAAGCAGAGCGCACGATCGGTGACGCCGCTGCCAGCGGAGTCAGCGGAACACGTGCCCGCCGAACTGCAACCGCTCATCAACGCGATGAACGCGCTGCTGGCCCGGCTGCGCGACGCGCTGGAAGCGCAGCGCACCTTCATCGCAGACGCGGCACACCAACTGCGCACGCCGCTTACCGCGTTGAAGCTGCATGCCGATCGCGCCATCGATGCCAAGACGTTGGACGAGGCCCGCCCTGCACTGCTGGAGCTGCAATCGGGTGCCAACCGCGCGGTGCGTCTGTCCAACCAGTTGCTGACGCTGGCGCGTGCCGAATCGGGTATGACGCTCGATCAGCTAGGCCCGCCGATGCGGGTCGATCTCGTCGCGCTGGCGTTCGATACCGGCGCCGAATGGGTTCCGCGCGCGCTTGCGCGGGGGCTGGATCTGGGCTTTGAGGCCTGGCCGCAGGAAGCCACGTCGCCGGGTTCCTTGCAGGCACCGGTGCTGGCCAACGTGGTGCTGCTGCGCGAGGCCATTAACAACCTGCTCGACAACGCCATCAAATACGTGCCGGCCGGCGGACGCGTGACCTTGCGCGCAGGGATGGAGGCCGACGCGACATCCCAGTGGTGGGGTGTTGTGAGCGTGGAAGACAATGGCCCGGGCATTCCATCCGAGCGGCGCGGTGAAGTCTTCCAGCGATTCTTCCGTGGGGATGCGGACCACCGCCCCGGACAACCGCAAGGGAGCGGCCTGGGCCTGGCCATCGTGCATGACATCGTGCGTCTGCACGGCGGCACCGTCGCCATTGACGATGCGACTGCGCGTGATGGCAGCCGCGTGATGCGCTTCGTGTTGCGCCTGCCGCTGGCAAGCGAATCGGTCTGACTGACCGACCTTCGGCTTACTTCTTCTTGTTCTTCTCGGGCGGCGCCAGCATTGTGCCGCGGCACTTCTTCGCGCCGCAGCGGCACGCAAACTGCTCCTTCAGGGCCTTGGTCTGGCGACCTTCGATGACGAGGCCGTAGTCATAGAACAGTTCTTCGCCAGGTTCGATGTCACGCAGCGCGTGAATGAACACGCGGCCATCCTCTTCTCGCGCCTCGCAGTTCGGCTTGCAGGCGTGGTTGATCCAGCGCGCGCGGTTGCCGCCAAACTTGGCGTCGATCACGCTGCCGTCTTCCAGGCTGAAGTAGAACGTGTGATTCGGGTCGGACGGGTCGTGCGGATGGCGGCGCAGTGCCTCCTTCCACGTGATGTGCTCACCCTTGTATTCGATGATCTTCTTGCCGCGTGCGATGGCCACCACGGCATACACGCCGCGTCCGTGTACGCCAGATTCGCGCACCTCGATGCGATCGCGGCGGCGCAGTTTGGCCGGAGCTTCCGGCGTGGGCGAGGACTCAGCCAGAGCCGGCGTGGCATCAGCGGACGTGCGTGTCATGGAGAAAAGGCGCAGGAAAGCGAAACAAGAACGTCGATCAACGAAGCCGTGAGCCTACACCAAAAGCATGGCTTCTCGACACGTGCCGCAACCCCATGCTGCCCGGCCAGTGTGGATAACTCCGCCTGCAGCTGTGGATAACTACCGGCAAAGGCTGTTGGCTGTCTGTGGCTGCCCTGTCGACGGTGTGGGCACAAGTTACGGGGTTGCTAGGCGGGGGGTCTAAACAATCAGAAAGCTATCCACGCGAAGACACACGCGGTACCTCTGGTTTTGCTTGCAGCAAGTGCTTGAAAAAAAAGCGCTTTTCCCACTTATCCACAGAAACTATCCACCGTTATCTACTACTACTATCTGTATACATAAGAAAAAGGTAAACCAACTGATCGACTTGCGTCGAACCTATCAGCGAGCAGACAAGCCAACCGCAAAGCAGAACATCAAGTGTCAACATTGATGTGATGGGATCGCCGCGCAACGTAGGCCCCGTGTGGGTTTACGGAACCCGAATGCCAGGTGCGGTTACAAAGCTCACGTGCCGACGCTGTTCGCATGCCGGTATCATGTCGCCCTTGGAGCCATCCCCCGGACGCTCTGTTGTGTGTTTTATCTACTCTTGAAGGGAGTCAAGCAATGACGAAAACCGAACTGATCGACGCCATCGCCAGCGGCGTAGACGGTCTGACCAAGGCCAAGGCCGAGCAGGCACTGAACGTGACGCTGCAAGCCATCATGGAATCCGTTGGCAAGGGCGATGCGGTCAGCCTCATCGGCTTTGGTACCTTCAGCCAAGGCGAGCGTGCCGAGCGTATGGCTCGCAACCCGCGTACCGGCGAAGAAATCAAGGTCGAAGCGGCCAAGACGGTCAAGTTCAAGGCCGGCCAGAAGTTCAAGGACGCTGTCAACGCCTAAGGCAATGACAACCCTCGGCGTGACCAGCCGGTCTGGTTAGCGCCAACGACGTGGCATGCCATTGCATGCGTGAATCGACCGCAGCATCGGCGTACCACGTCGGAAGGCCTGTCTCCCCGTCAGGCCATCCCTTCACCTTCTTCCATGTCCCGCCCTTTCCTGCGCAATTCGCTCGCTCTGCGCATTGCTCTGCCGATCGTTCTGATCGCACCGGTCCTCTGGTTTGCCGGTTGCGCGACGCCGCCTGCGCGTCCGCAAGCCGAACCGCTGCCTGACAACGAAGTCGTGCAAACCCGGCCAGGTGCCACGCCGCGCGAGAAGATGATCGAGATTGCCCTGACCGAATGGGATCGGTGGGGGCGCCAGGTGGTGCGCGTGGGGCGTGACGATACGTATTGCGTGGCAGGCGGTGGGTTTCCCGACCAGCCGCAGGGCCGCTGGCTGACGGCCGACGACCCCACCCCTGTCCCGTCCGATGAAGAAAGCGGTACCGACATGCCGTTGCCCAACGCAGCTGCCACGTCTGCGGTACCGCCCCCTGCGCCTTGCCTGCGCTATCCGGACGGCACGGGCGGTGAAGCCACCTCACGGGGTTGCATGCTGGCCAAGCGCTACTGGGGCATCGTTGGCAAGACACCGACGTGCCAGCAGTTGACCACCGGCGGCTGGGCGTGGTCTGCGGTGTTCATCTCGTGGATCATGCGCAAGGCCGGCTTGCAGAACGATCAGTTCCTGACCGGCGCCACGCATGCGGAATACGTGACTGACGCGCGCGACCATCTGCTCAAGCATCCCGCCTTCGTTCTTGAACGCACACCCGCCGTGCCGCGCCCGGGCGACCTCATCTGCACCGCGCGCGGCGCCGATCGCTTCATGACGGACCCAGCGGAGATCCAGGCCGGCAGAACCCCCATGCACTGTGATCTCGTCGTCGAGGTGGACCCGGTGCGCCATGAGGTGAAATCGATTGGCGGCAACGTGCAGCAATCCGCGTCGATGAGCATTACCGAGTTGAACGACGCCAACCAGCTTGATCCGTACACCAATTCGGTCATGCAGTGGCTGGTGATCCTGCGCAACCAGTTGCCCTAGCAGACAGCGGATGTAACGTGGTTTGACGTCCGGCGCAAATTCATTAACATGTGAATAAATGTAGCGCCGGCAACCGACCGGCGCATGGCCCCTGCGATCAGGAGACAGGTCATGACGGTGCTTTCGCTTTCGCCCGATTCTGGTTCGAACATTCAGGCCCATCGCCCGGCTTGGTGCGGCCCACGCGAATGGGCAGCGCGCGTGAAGCTGGCGGCGTGCTACCGCATCTTTGCGCAGCTGGGCTGGACCGAACTCATCTACAACCACATCACGCTGCGCCTGCAGCCGGAAGACGGTGTGGACGGCGATGAAGGTCCGCACTTTCTGATCAATCCGTTTGGCCTGACCTATGCCGAGGTTTGCGCGTCGAACCTCGTCAAGATCGACTTGCAGGGCAACGTGCAGCGCGCGTCGGGTCAGCCGGACTGGCCGGTCAACCCGGCCGGCTTTACCGTGCATGCCGCCATTCATGCGGGCATCCCGGGGGCGCATTGCGTGATGCATACCCACACGACCGCCGGTATGGCTGTGGCCTGTGCGCGTGACGGTCTGTCGATCAGCAACTTCTACGCGGCGCAACTGCACGGCAAGGTGGCGTATCACGACTTCGAAGGCATCACCGTGCATGCCGATGAAGGGCCGCGCCTGGTAAAGAACATCGGCGACAAGCCCGCGGTGATCTTGCGTAACCACGGGCTGCTGGCCTGGGGCGATTCGATTGCGCGGGCGTTTGCAGTGCTGTGGCTGCTCAACCGCGCGTGCGAGATCCAGCTCGCCTCCACATCGATGGGCCCTGTGCTGGAGATTCCCGAAGCAATTGCACGCAACTGCACGCGCGATTCACTGCAGTTCAATCCGAACTTTGGCGCAGGCGAAGATGTGTTCGCGGCCCTCACTCGCACCATCGACCGCATCGATCCTTCCTACCGAACCTGATCACATGACACGCATTTGCATCGTGGGCGCCGGTGCTGTCGGCGGCTATCTTGGCGCGAAGCTCGCGCTGGCGGATCAACCCGTCAATGTACTGGCGCGGGGTGCGACACTTCAGGCATTGCGTGCCGAAGGGCTGCGCCTGACCGAAGAAGGCAACACACACTCTGTGTCAGTGCATGCGAGTGACGACGCGCATGCGTTCGGTGTGCAGGACGTCGTGATCGTTGCCGTAAAAGCTCCCGCCATGGGAAGCGTGGCGCAAAGCATTGCCCCGCTCATTGGCCCAGAGACGTGTGTGGTGGTTGCGATGAATGGCGTGCCGTGGTGGTTCTTTGATCGACACGGGCCGCTGGAAGGTCTGCGCCTTCAATCGGTGGATCCACACGGTCGCATCGCGCAGGCGATTCCAACAAAGAACGTGCTGGGTTGCGTGGTGCATCTGACGTGTTCAACGGCGGCACCAGGACACGTGCGCCATGGTTTTGGCAAGCGATTGATTCTCGGTGAACCCGCAGGCGGCACCTCATCACGCTTGGATGCACTCGGTGCGCTCTTTGAACGCGCCGGTTTGCAGATCGAACGCAGCGAAGCCATCCAACGCGACATCTGGTTCAAGCTGTGGGGCAACATGACGATGAACCCGGTGTCGGTGCTCACGGGCGCGACGTGCGATCGCATTCTTGATGATCCGCTCGTCAGTGCGTTTTGCCTGGGCGTCATGGAAGAGGCCAAAGCGATCGGTGCGCGCATCGGTTGCCCGATCGAACAAAGAGGCGAAGAACGCAGCGCCGTCACGCGTCAACTCGGCGCATTCAAAACGTCGATGCTGCAGGATGCGGAGGCCGGGCGCGGCCCGCTGGAGATCGATGCGCTGGTGGCCTCGGTACGAGAGATCGGCCAGCACGTGGGCGTGCCGACACCCCAGATTGATGCCCTGCTGGGCCTGGTGCGCCTGCACGCTCAGACCCGCGGGCTTTACTGAGCCTGCATGCCGATTACTGATACGTGACCGTAAAGGTTGCGCTGCCATTGGCAACGCCGGGCGTGATGCTTTTACTGGTCTGCACGTAGCGGGCCTTGAGCGGAATCGTGTAGTCGCCGTCCGCATCGGCTATCTTCCATTTGAAGCGCTTGGCCAGTGTCACGGGCTTGTCGTTATGCAGCAATTGGATTGCGACGCCAGTGGCGCTGGACGGCGTTGAGCTCAGCTTCAACATCCCTTTCTCGGCATCATGCGCGGTGCCATCCAATTGCAAGTTGATGCTGGCGCCTTTTTCACAGGTCAGCGGAATGTTGAACGCCTTTGTCCAGTTGCGCGATGGCGAAGTACCAGGGCCGCTGAACGCGTCTACGTCTACTCGCCCCAAGTCTACGAGGATCAGCTTGCTGCCCACCGAGCACGACACAGCGGCGACGCTGAATGAGCCGATGCTGATAGTGGATTCCGGGCGGTGCCAATCTTCGTTGTTTCCCAGGACGAAAGCACCAACCTGTCTGCCCGAAACGGTACCCGTGCCAGTGGTCGATTCCGTCTTGTAGAAATTGATCACCGCCTGGGCTTTCATCTGCGGACCTAAGAACCCGCCGTTGCAGTAGAGCCGGAGATCGGGCTGGTACACAGAGGAAGGAGCGTCAACCCAGACTTGCTGTCCCATATTGCACTCATCAACCGGCGCAACGCCCAAGGCATAGCCGATTCCTTTGATGTTGGTCTTGTACACGCGCTTGCCGGCGAAATGGCCGGCATAGGTGCCCGCTCCCCTGATCCCTCGTCCCTGCCAACTCACGGGTGGCGAGGTATTGGAACACTTGTAGGCCGTCACGATCCCTGACTTGACCTGTGCAATGAGTGAGCCGACCGGCAGGTCACGCTGAATGGTCATCGTCTTCGGCTGAACCGTGGTACTGCTCGTGACCGCTTCACAGGTAAAGGCAAATGCTCCCTTTGCAGGAATTAACACGATTCCTATTGCCAGCTTGGTGCACCACTCACGCATGTTTGTCTCCCTCTGCCATGGAAGACGGCATAGGACCACAGGAGCTGATGCCTGTAGCTAGGAATAATCTTGTCTTGGTCGTGATTGAGAAAGCGGAGACGCTCTCCTATCGCCCGCGGCGTGGCGATGTGCAATGCGCTCGAGGCGCATTCAGTCGACGCAAAGCTGGCCGCTCGCGTGCCCGTCAGGCAGGCGAAGGCGATCCATCGCCATGGCGACGAGGATCGCATCGAGTCGAAAGGAAAAACTGCGCGATGCTTACGGCGCCAGCGCCGGATGCTTCAGCGCATGTGCTGTTTCGATCCACTGCTGGTGATACGCCGCGTCGTCGCGCTTGAGACCCAGTTCGCCGTTCTGATACGCCATCGCCAAGGCTTGCACGGCCTCCGGCAATTCGTGCTCGGCGGCGTCCTGGTACAACGCCAGCGCGCGGGCTTCATCGCGCGGCACACCATCGCCTTCACGGTACGCGTTGGCCAGCATGAACATCGCTGCCGGAATCTCGTGACGGGCAGCGCGATCAAACCAGTGCGCAGCCTGTGCGGTGTCGATGGCCGTGCCGTAGCCGCTGCGATACATCACGCCCAGGTAATACGCGGCCGCCGCGTCGCCCTTGTCAGCGGATTGACGCAGCAGGCGCAGCGCGCGCGGATAGTCTCGTTCAACGCCGCCCGTGCCGAGCAGCAGCGCCTTGCCCAGCGACAGCTGCGCACGCGCATCGCTCGGTGCAGCGGTTTCAAGCCAGCGCATCCCTTCGTTACGCAAGGCGCTGTCGTGCGCGCTAAGCAACGCTTCGCCCAACGCTGACTGCGCCGGCACCGAGCCGCTGCGTGCGAGCTGACGCAACTGCTGCAGCGCCTCGGGCTCCATCGCTTGCACGACCATCGCGCGCCACGATTCCAGCTGCGTGGCGTCCACGGTGGGCGCCTGGCGTGCGTGCGACAGCCAACCGCCAGCCGTTACGATGATCGCCAGGGCCGCGGCCACCGTGAGCATCGGCACCGACTGGCGCGGAGATTCCATGGCTGGCGCACCAACCCATGCGGAACGAAGAGAAGGCATGGCGTGTTCCTCTTACTGCGTCAGATCGATCTGGTACAGCGACAGTCCCTTGTTGGTGCCGTCGTCGGCCTGATACAGCGTGACGTTGTTGATGCCCGCTGCCCCGGCTGCAGCCAGCTTGCCCGCCGCCGACGGGAACACCACCGTTGCCGCCGACGTCGCCAGCTTCGTAAAGCGCCAGCTGCGCTGCGAGCCGTTCGTCGCACGCTTCACGCTGCCGATCTTCTTGATGTAGCTGATCAGCACGTCGCGGTTGGCATCCGGCGACGCATAGATCGTCTTGCTGCCGTCCAGGCCCGGGAAGTTGCCACCGCCGCTTGCACGGTAGTTGTTGGTCGCCACGATGAACTGCGCCGCTGGGTCGAGTGCCACGCCCTTGTACAGGAGGTTTTTGATGCGGCTGCCCACGGGCTGCGTGACGTCAATCTCATACGTCAGGTCCGGCGTGGTGAACATATCGAAGTTGTAGCCCGGGAACGTGCTCACCAGCTTCTGCACCGTCGCTTGCGTCGGGTCAATGGTGTTGAAGCGCTTGGCGGCCGTCTCCAGCCAGTTCTTGATGTCGGAGCCTGCCACCTTCACTGCGTAGATCGTGTTCGGATACAGGTACAGGTCAGCCGCGTTGTTGATCGCCAGCGGACCAGCCGCTACATCGGTGAAATCCGTACCGCCACCAAAACCGCTCTTGAACGGCGCGCTGACCGACAGCACTGGCAGCGACGCGTACTGCGGCAGGTTCGCCTGAACATACGCCGACACGTAATCCGCCTGCGCCTGGTTGACGATCTCGATTGCGCCCGGGTCACCCACGTCGGCAAAGTACGTGCTCATGTTGAAGTCGGTGCTGCCCACCGGCGTCTTCACGTAGTTGATCGTCGCCTGGTGTTCGGTGGCGATGGCTGCGGAAACAGTCGGGTCGGCTGCCACGTACGTCTTGTCGGCGTTCTGGATCGAGCGCGCTTCCACCGTGGTCTGCGTCTTGTCGACAGCCCAGTTCGTGCCGTTGAACGTCAGGCCAAGCTTGATCACACCCAGGTGCTTGCCCCAGTAGTTCGCCATCACCGTCGGCACGCCGTTCACGGTGCCGGCCACCTTGTCGACACCCGGCAGGTTGAACTGGCTGACCGTGCTCTTTGCATCCGGGAAGAGCTGATGCGAATGGCCGATCAACATGGCATCGATGCCCGGCACGGTGGAAAGCCACCAGCTGCCGTTTTCCATCGTCGGCGAATACGTCGAGTTATCCAGACCGCCGTGCGAAATCGCGACCACAAGGTCAGCCCCCTTCGCGCGCATCTCGGGGATGTACTTGGCAGCAGTTTCCTTGATGCCGACGGTATAGACCTTGCCGTCGAGCCAGCGTTTGTCCCAGCTCGTGATCGTGGGCGGCGTAAAGCTGATGATGCCGACCTTGACCGGCGCGCTCACGGTGCTGCCATCCGGCGCAGTGGCCGTCACCGTCTTGGTGATGATCGTGTACGGCTGGAACAGCGGCGCATTCGTCTTGGCACTGATCACGTTGGCCAGCACTTGCGGGAAGTTCGGGCCCGCGCATTTCTTCTGCGTGGCCGGATCGGGCAGGCCATCGACGTTGAACGTATTGCCCGTGACTTGCGACAGATACGGCAGGCCGTAATTGAACTCGTGGTTTCCGATACCGCCGCCGTCGTACTTCGCAGCGTTCATCACCTTGTAGATCGCCAGCGTCTGGTCGCACGTGACCGGGCTCACCATGGCCTGGTAGTCCGACAGCGCGGTGCCCTGGATGGTGTCGCCGTTATCCAGCAGCAGCGTGTTCGGGAATTGCGTGCGCGCCTGGCTAATGAGCGTTGCCACGCGTTCGAAGCCAAGCGAATTGTCGGCCGCGAGCTTGAAATAGTCGTACGACAGCACGTTGGTGTGCAGGTCGGTCGTCTCCAGCACGGCCAGCGTGGCCTTGGTGCCCGCGGGGGCGGCGCTGGCAGCGGGCGTGGCGCTACCGTTCGAAGGGCTATCGCCGCCGCCACCGCAGGCAGCCAACGACATCGACAAGAACACAGCAAGCGGCAACGCCGCCGAACACAACGGTCGGACTCGCATGAACTTCTCCCTGAAGTCTATTTTTTGGTATGCGAACTACGGACTGCGAAATGCGAATTGCTGATGAAGCGAATGACGCGTGGGCGCACACGCAGAATCGGCGGAACCGTTTGCGCAACGCGAAAGGACAACAGACTGGGCCGGGGGGCGCAGAAGCGGAGAAGTATCAAAAGCGTGCATGACGATGCTGTGACCATCGCATGACATTTGCGCGCGGCGCCGGCAGTGTGGAGAACGGCGCCGGCTGCGGGTCTCAGCCGGATGGGGGAGCGGCGGGCCCAAAAAATCCAAGGCGTTTCGTCAACAACGTTAGAATGAGCCCATTTTTCCGCGTAGCCGTTCTATGTCCCAGAAGAAAGCGCCGCTGTTCGAGATCCGCAGCGGCACCGTCGATGCCCTGCTGCTGTCGCCGCGCACCGCCGACATGGACGCCCTGGCCGCCGAACTCACGCGACGCTTTGCCGACACGCCGGAGTTTTTCTCCAACGACGTGATCGCCATCGATGTGCGCCGGCTGGCCGAAGACGAGCGCCTGCCCATCGACCGTTTGGTGGAGACCCTGACCGCGCTGCGTGCCCGCGCGATCGGCGTGGTTGCCAGCCCGGAGCAGGCTGAGTGGGCCCAGGCCTTTGGCCTGCCGCTGCTCGACAGCCACGGACGCCGTCCGCGCGGCGAGAAAGACGCCAAGGACAACGGCGAAGGCCAGGACGCCGCCGAGCACGCCCAGGCTGCCGAAGCGCCGGCCCCCGCCGCTGCTGTTCCTCCCGTCGATGCCGCGGCCATGCAGCCCGGCACGATGATCATTGATCGCCCGTTGCGTTCAGGCCAGCGCATCTATGCGCGCGGGGACCTCGTCGTGCTCGACCTGGTGAGCGACGGCGCCGAGGTGATCGCCGAGGGCAACATCTACGTCTATGCCTCGCTGCGCGGCCGCGCGCTGGCGGGCGTCAAGGGCAACCTGGACGCGCGTATCTTCTGCACGTGCCTGGAGCCCCAACTGATTTCCATCGCCGGCATCTACCGCACCGGCGAAACCCCGTGGCCGGAGCCCTACGCCAGCAAGCCTGCGCAGGTCCGGCTCGCGGACAACACGCTGGTTTTCGAACCGTTGCGGATGAAGTGACGCACCCCGTGCGCCGAGCGATTTAACTTTTCGATATACGAGCCATGACCAAGATCATCGTAGTCACCTCCGGCAAGGGCGGCGTCGGCAAGACGACCACCAGTGCGGCGTTCTCTGCCGGCCTTGCGCTGCGCGGCCACAAGACCGCCGTCATCGACTTCGACGTCGGCCTGCGCAACCTCGACCTCATCATGGGCTGCGAGCGCCGCGTGGTGTATGACCTGATCAACGTGATCCACGGCGAGGCCAACCTGAACCAGGCCCTCATCAAGGACAAGAAGTGCGAGAACCTGTTCATCCTCCCTGCCTCGCAAACGCGCGACAAGGATGCTCTGACGCGTGAAGGCGTCGAGAAGGTAATCGAAGGCCTGAAGGAAATGGGCTTCGAATACATCGTCTGCGATTCGCCGGCCGGTATCGAATCGGGCGCGCTGATGGCGATGTACTTTGCCGATGAGGCCATCGTGGTGACGAACCCGGAAGTGTCTTCGGTGCGCGACTCCGATCGCATTCTGGGCATCCTGTCGTCCAAGTCGCGCCGCGCTGTGGAAGGCAAGGAGCCGATCAAGGAGCACCTGCTGCTCACGCGCTACAACCCGAAGCGCGTGTCCGAAGGCGAAATGCTGTCGCTCACCGACATTCAGGAAATCCTGCGCATCAAGCTGATCGGCGTCATTCCGGAATCGGAAGCCGTGCTGCAGGCGTCCAACCAGGGCACGCCCGCCATCCACATCGAAGGCTCCGACGTGGCGAACGCCTACCACGACGTGATCGACCGCTTCCTGGGCAAAGAGAAAGAACTGCGCTACGTCGAATACAACAAGCCGGGCTTCCTGCAGCGCCTGTTCGGCGGCAGCGGTAAATAAGGAGACGCACATTCATGTCGATTCTGTCTTTCCTGCTGGGCGAGAAGAAGAAGACTGCGACCGTCGCCAAGGAACGTCTGCAGATCATCCTCGCCCATGAACGTACCGCCAGCGGTGCGCCTGCCGACTACCTGCCCGCGCTGCAACGCGAGCTGGTGGCCGTAATTTCGAAGTACGTGAAGATCGGCAACGACGACATCAAGGTCAATCTCGAGCGCCAGGACAACCTGGAAGTGCTTGAGGTGAAGATCGAGATTCCGCAAGCCTGAT
The DNA here is from genome assembly GCF_047304345.1 of Ralstonia sp. Ralssp135. Classification (NCBI taxonomy): domain Bacteria; kingdom Pseudomonadati; phylum Pseudomonadota; class Betaproteobacteria; order Burkholderiales; family Burkholderiaceae; genus Ralstonia; species Ralstonia sp. Ralssp135. The sequence goes on along the minus strand of NZ_JBGLYZ010000015.1, from coordinate 24,715 downwards.
CGCGCCTCAGCGCACACGAATGATGCGGCCCGCCGGTGCGTCCGGCGCGGCTGGCATCGGCCCCACATAGGCGGCTCTCGGGCGGATCAACTGCCCCGCCGCGCGCTGCTCCAGCGCGTGGGCAATCCAGCCTGCCGTACGCCCCGCTGCAAACAGGCCAAAGCCAGAACCTTCCGGTAGCCCGAGCACACGCCGGGCGGCCACCAGCGCGAAATCCACCGATGGCCCATCGCCGGTCAGCCCGGCCACGGCATCAATCACGGTTTGCAACCGCCTGCGTACTGCGCCTGCCTTCGGCAACTGCGCCAGGATTGCGTCGGCGCGCGGGTCGGCCTTGCGATACAGCGGGTGGCCAAAGCCCGGCAGCGTATCGCCGCGATCAAGCCGACGGCGCAGTGCCGTTGCCACGGAGCGCTCCCCTTCCAGCTCGCTCAGCAATGCCTCCACGCGCGCCGTGGTGCCGCCATGGCGGCCACCGGTGAGCGCAGCCAAGCCGGCGCTCACCGCGGCGCCCAGGCTGGCGCCCGTCGATGCGACAACGCGTGCAGCAAAGCTTGAGGCATTGAGTTCGTGATCGGCGCAGAGCACCAGTGCGACGCGGATGGCCTCGGCGGCGTGCGCGTCAAGGTTCCATGCCTGCTGGCATTGCAGATGCACGGGCGCAGTGTCGGGCTTGCGCCCGAGCATTGCAGCAAACACCACGCGCAGGAGTGCACCGGCATCGCGTGCCGTGCGTGCAGAATCCTGCCGCCACGCAGCCTCGTCCAGCGCCGGCAAGGCAAGCGCGCACAGCGCCATGCAGCGTTGGCGGATGTCCGCGTCTGCCAACGACGTGAGCGCTGCGTACCAACTTTTCGGCAACACCGGCGCCGGCGCGTTGAAGGCCGCCGCCTCTTCGCATTGCCATAGTTGCGCCGCAACGGCCTCCAGCGTGGCGCGTTCGGCCAATTCCACAGCAGGCGTGCCGCGATAGAACAACTGCCCGTGATCGATCAGCGTGATGGCCGATTCCATGACGGGCAGTCCCCAGTCCAGCGCATGGCGCACCACCTGGCGCGGGCGCCGTCCGCCGGAACGCTGATCGGCCAGGCGGGCAACATCGGCTTCGCGATAGCGGCTGCCGCGTCCATCGGGCGACGGATACGCCGCCAGCAGCCCGCGGCTCACATAGGCGTAAAGCGTTGGGCGCGAGATATGCAGGCGCGCGGCGGCTTCGGCGGCATTGAGGTAGGTGGTCATCGGGCCGGATGAAGTGGACGGCAATCGAGGTTGATCAGTCTAGTCAATGTTGACGCTATCGGCGGTGCGGGACTGTAATGGGCGCACCTTCCCCGCGGAGCCCCGCTATGCCGTCACCCGTTGCTGATGTGGTTGATCCTTCCATGCAGACTGTCAGCCCCGCCGGCGCACTCAGCCAGTTGTGGAGCGTGCTCGGCCAACCGGCGGATGCGCTGTCGCGCGCAACGCTCACGGGCGCGGAGCCGGCGCTGGCGTCGTCGTTTGCCGTGGGCACGCTCGCGCAAAGCACCGTCGCTGCCGCTGCGCTTGCGGCGGCGCAGGTCGACACGTTGCGCAGCGGGCGGCAGCAGGCCGTGTCGGTCGACATGCACCACGCCGCGTTGGAATTTCGCTCGGAGCGCTACTTCCGTCTCGATGGCCAGTTGCCGCCCGAACCGTGGGACAAGATTGCCGGGCTCTACCGCTGCGGCGATGGCCGCTGGGTGCGTCTGCACACCAACTTTCCGCATCACCGTGACGGCGTGCTGAAGTTGCTCGGCTGCGCGTATGACCGGGCGGCCGTGGCCGCTGCGCTGAAACAATGGAAGGCCGAAGCGTTTGAAGAAGCGGCGGCGCAGGCCGGCATGGTCGCGACCGCCGCGCGCACGTTTGAAGAGTGGGACGCGCACCCGCAAGGCATGGCCGTGGCGCGCCAACCTCTGATGACGATCGAACGCATTGGCGACGCGTCACCGCAGCCCCTGCCCGCCCATGCCGATAGCCGTCCGCTCTCGGGTGTGCGCGTGCTCGATCTCACGCGCGTGATTGCCGGCCCCGTTTGCGGCCGGACACTGGCGGCGCATGGGGCAGATGTGCTGCTTGTCACGGCGCCGCATCTGCCCGCCGTTCCGCCGCTGGTGATCGACACCGGGCGCGGCAAGCGCTCTGCGCAGCTCGACTTGCGTGATGCGGCGGGTGCCGAGCAACTCCGCGCGCTGCTGCGCGACGCCGACATCTTCGTGCAAGGGTATCGGCCCGGTGGCTTGGCGGCGTTGCAGTTTGGCCCCGAGCAGGTGGCAGCGCTGCGCCCGGGCATCGTCTACGTGAGCCTGTGCGCATACGGCTATGACGGCCCCTGGGCCAATCGACGAGGCTTCGACTCGCTTGTGCAGACCGCCAGCGGTTTCAACTGGGCCGAAGCGCAAGCCGCCGGTGAGGCGAAGCCACGGCCCCTGCCCGCCCAGGCGCTGGACCACGGCGCGGGTTATCTGATGGCCGCCGGTGCCATGACGGCACTTGCACGCCGCATGACCGAGGGCGGAAGCTGGCACGTGCGTGTGTCGCTTGTGCAGACGGCGCATTGGCTGCGCAGCTTCGGCCGCGTGGCCAACGGCTTTGATGCGGCCGACCCGCGCTATGAAGACATCGGCGCGTATCTGGAAACGTCGCCCTCCGGCTTCGGCACGCTCACCGCGTTGCGCCACGCGGGGCAGCTCTCCGACACGCCGCCGCACTGGACGCTGCCCAGCGTGCCGCTGGGGACGCATCCCGCGCGGTGGTAGCATTCGCGCCTACCGTTTTCTCCGCCCGCGCTTGATACTCCGGGCGCACATGGCCCGCCGATGCTCAGTTACCGTCACGCCTTCCACGCCGGCAATCACGCCGATGTCCTCAAGCACGCCGTGCTTGTGCAGATGCTCGATTACCTCACGCAGAAGGACAAGCCGTTCTGGTACATCGACACGCACGCCGGCGCCGGCCTCTACGCGCTGGACCACGAATGGGCGCAAAAGAAGGCCGAGTTCGATACCGGCATTGGCCCGCTGTGGCGCGCGGCCCAAGCCGGCGAAACGCTGCCGCAGCTGCTCGATGCCTACCTCGACCAGGTGCGCGAACTGAATCCCAACGGTGAACTGAGGCACTACCCGGGCTCGCCGTGGCTGGCGTGGCAGATGCTGCGCGACGCCGATCGCCTGCGCCTGTTCGAGCTGCACAGCTCCGAAATCAAGGTGCTGTCCAACAACTTTCGAGGTGCTGGCCGCAAAGTCATGCTGTACGACGGCGATGGCTTTGCCGGCATCAAGGCGATCCTGCCGCCGCCGCCGCGCCGCGCGCTGGTGCTGATCGATCCGTCGTTTGAAGACAAGCAGGATTACGCCCGCACCGTGCAATCGCTGCAGGACAGCCTGCAGCGCTTTGCGACCGGCATGTATGCGGTCTGGTATCCGCTCGTGCAGCGGCGCGAAGCTGCGCAATTTCCCTCACGCCTGAAGCAGTTGCGCCCCAAGGATTGGCTGCACGTCACGCTCACCGTCAGGCACCCGGTCGAGGGTGGCCTAGGCTTGCACGGCAGCGGCATGTTCATCGTCAACCCGCCGTGGACGCTGAAGGCGCAATTGCAGGAAGCCATGCCCACGCTGGTGCGCCTGCTCGGCCAGGACGACGGCGCGAAGTTCATGCTGGAAGGCGAGTCCAGTTAAGCCTTCGGGCGGCGTGACGCCCGCGTGTCACTCCCCTGCCACATGCTTGTGCTACCTAGTCGGGCTTAGACTTGCACTGCGCTGCCCATGCGCAGCGCCCCCCTCTCGGCAATATCCGCAAGATCGGCAGGAGCAACACACCATGAGCGAACGTGACGCAGCCCGGCAGGCGCGCCTGCAGGAAGACCTGCTCGACACGCTTGACGAAGAGCTGGAGATGGAAATCGACGACCACCTGCTCGGTGGCGGCGAAGGCATCAGCGACGAAGCGCGCGAAACGCGACGCATGTACTTCCGCGAGCTGTTTCGCCTGCAAGGCGAGCTCGTCAAGCTGCAGGACTGGGTGATCGAGACCGGCCACCGGCTGGTGGTGATCTTCGAAGGGCGCGATGCCGCTGGAAAGGGTGGCGCCATCAAGCGCATCACGCAGCGGCTGAACCCGCGCGTGTGCCGCGTGGCTGCCCTGCCCGCACCCACCAACCGCGAACGTACGCAGTGGTACTTCCAGCGCTATGTGGCGCACCTGCCCGCCGCCGGCGAGATCGTCCTGTTCGATCGCAGCTGGTACAACCGCGCCGGCGTCGAACGCGTGATGGGTTTCTGCACCGACGAGGAATACGACGAGTTCTTCCGCTCCGTGCCCGAGTTCGAGAAGATGCTCGTGCGCTCAGGCATCCAGATCGTCAAGTATTGGTTCTCGGTGACGGACGAAGAGCAGGAAGTGCGGTTCCAGAGCCGTATCGCCGATCCGCTCAAGCAGTGGAAGCTGAGCCCGATGGACCTGGAAAGCCGCCGCCGCTGGGAAGCCTATACGCAGGCCAAGGAGGCGATGCTCGAGCGCTCGCACATTCCCGAATCGCCATGGTGGGTGGTGCTGGCGGACGACAAGAAGCGCGCGCGCCTGAATTGCATCCACCACTTGCTTGGCCAAGTGCCTTACCACCCGGTGCCGCATTCGCCGGTGTCGCTGCCCGAGCGCGTGCACCACGCGGAGTACATTCGCCACCCGGTGCCGGAAGAGATGATCGTGCCGAACGTCTATTGATCCGCCAGCAATGCCATCAGCGAAAGAAGGGCGGCCTGCGCGGTCGCCCTTTTTGTTTCAATGCGCGCCTTCAGTTGCTTGGAAGACCGCGGTGCCGAGCGTTACACCGTCGGGCGGATCTCGAAGCCGTGGACGAGCACCTCATGCTCGCCCGTGACCACCTCCAGCTGCGTGACCAGCGCGTTGTCTGGCCCCTCCCACATCCATTCCCGCATACTCAGCACATTGGGCTCGGGGCCAGCCAGAAACGCCTCGACCGCCCCATCGCGGCGGTTGCGCACCCAGCCGCGCAGGCCGAGTAGGCGGGCGCGGTCGACACACGCCGCGCGATAGCCGACGCCTTGCACGCGGCCCTGTACGGTAACGATCACTTGCGCAATGACGGACATGGCGGCCTCCGGAGCGACACGGCAGGTGATGTGTTGGATAAAACATGACAAACCGGCGTTGTCGTATCTCTGTCACATTTCTGGAATGTGACGTCGTCAGACTGACAACCGCGCGGCGGGCTCTGACGTTACGCAAGGTAAACTAGGCGGCTTGCCGCCGGGTGCCAAGCAACGCTTGTGCAAAGCACTGCGCCCCGCCCCGCACGCCATGTATCGCGCCTCGGCCCCAGGCCTTGAGGCGCCCGAATTTCGTCCGCGGTTTCCGTCCCGGTTATCCAAGATGCAGCAAAACGACAACGAAACCACCATCCGGGGCCGCTTGGGTACCACCTTCGGTACCAACTTTGGCGTCAACTTCGGCCACCTGCTGACTGCGCCGCCCAACCGGTTTGACCTGGCGCTGCTGCCGATCATCCTGGCGGCCATCTTGCTCGTGGCCTATGCCGCCAAGCAGATGAACGTGCCCTACACGCCTGGCGAACAGCTCGACGTGAGCCTGGACGTCATTGAGCTGCCGTATTACCTGCTGCGCACCAGCATCCGCATGCTGCTGGCGCTGGGCGCGTCGCTGGCGTTCTCGTTTGCGTTTGCCGCCATTGCTTCCAAGAACCGCACGGCCGAGAAGGTGATGGTGCCGGCGCTGGACATCCTGCAATCGATTCCGGTGCTGGGTTTCCTGTCGATCACGGTCACGGGTTTCATTGCGCTGTTCCCGGGCAACCTGGTGGGCGTGGAATGCGCGGCCATCTTCGCCATCTTCACGTCGCAGGCGTGGAACATGGCGTTCTCGTTGTACCAATCGTTTCGCACCATCCCGACCGACCTGGAAGAGGCCGCCACGGTGTTCCGGCTGTCCAAGTGGCAGCGCTTCTGGCGCCTGGAAGTGCCGTTCGCCATGCCAGGCCTGCTGTGGAACATGATGATGTCGATGTCGGGCGGCTGGTTCTTCGTGGTGGCATCCGAAGCCATCTCGGTGTCGGGCCACGACATCAAGCTGCCGGGCATCGGTTCGTACATCTCGCTGGCGATCCAGCAGCAGAACCTGCCGGCCATCGGCTGGGCCATCCTGGCCATGCTGATCGGCATCATCCTGTACGACCAACTGCTGTTCCGCCCGCTGATTGCCTGGGCAGACCGCTTCCGCTTCGACACGATGTCGTCAGAGCGCGAACCGCAATCGTGGCTGCTCGACCTGCTGCGCCGCTCCGAGTGGGTCAAGGCGCTGCTCGAGCGCACCGCCGCGATGGCCGAGCGCACGCTGTCCTGGGGTGCCGAGCGCACGCGGCCTACAGCTGTCGGCGGCAGCGGGTTTCTGCCGCGCTTCCCGTGGTCGCACCGCATCGCTGATGTCGTCATCATCCTGGCCGCGCTGGTGGCCGTGGCGCACGTGCTGCAATTCGTGCGTTCCGAGGTGGGCTGGGCCGAGGTCGGCCACGTCTTCTGGCTCGGCTTCCTGACCATGGTGCGCGTGATCCTGCTGATTGCCCTGGCAGCCCTGGTGTGGGTGCCGATCGGCATCCGCATCGGCCTGAACCCGAACGTGGCACGCATCGCCCAGCCGGTGGCACAGTTCCTGGCGGCGTTCCCGGCCAACCTGATGTTCCCGCTGGCGGTCATGCTGATCGCGCGCTTCGCGCTCAACCCCGAAATCTGGTTGAGCCCGCTGATGATTTTCGGCACGCAGTGGTACATCCTCTTCAACGTGATTGCCGGCGCGTCGGCCATCCCGACCGAGCTGAAACTGGCCGCCCGCAACTTCGGCCTGCGCGGCTGGCTGCTATGGAAGCGCTTCCTCATTCCCGCCGTGTTCCCCAATCTGCTGACGGGCCTGGTGACGGCCGCCGGCGGTTCGTGGAACGCCAGCATCGTCTCCGAATACGTGTCCTGGGGCGACCGCACGCTGGTGGCAACGGGCCTGGGCAGCTACATCGCCGAGATGACATCGAAGGGCGACTTCCCGCGCATTGCTCTCGGAATTGCCGTGATGAGCCTGTTCGTGGTCGGCTTCAACCGGCTGCTGTGGAACCGCCTGTACGACATCGCGCAAGAGCGCACCCGCCTGTAACGACGACGACTTTTCAGCTGAGAACACACATGGTTACCACCAGCACCCATAGCCAGAGCGCTGAAAGCGTCATGGAGCTGCGCGGCGTCTCGAAGATCTTCCGCACCGCAGACCACACCGACCGCGCCGTGCTCGAAGGCGTGGACCTCAACCTGCGCCAGGGCGAGATCGTCGCCATGCTGGGCAAATCGGGCTCGGGCAAATCGACGCTGCTGCGCATCATGGCGGGCCTGGTGCGCGCCGATCGTGGCCAGGTGCTGTTCCGTGGGCGCGAATACGCCGGCCCCGTGCAGGGCATCGCGATGGTGTTCCAGTCGTTTGCGCTGTTTCCGTGGCTGACGGTGCAGCAGAACGTCGAGCTGGGCCTGGAAGCGCAAGGCGTGGCCAAGGCGGAGCGCGAAGAGCGCGCTGAACAGGCCATCGACCTGATCGGCCTGTCGGGTTTCAACAGCGCCCTACCGCGCGAACTCTCCGGCGGCATGCGCCAGCGTGTGGGCATTGCGCGCGCGCTGGTGACCGAGCCCGACCTGCTGCTGATGGATGAAGCGTTTTCAGCGCTCGACGTGCTGACCGGCGAGAACCTGCGCGACGAAATGCTCGACCTGTGGGAAGGCCGCCGCACCAACATCAAGAGCATCCTCATCGTCTCGCACAACATTGAAGAGGCGGTGATGATGGCCGACCGCATCGTCATCCTGTCGAGCGATCCGGGGCGCATCCGTGCCGAGGTGCGCGTGCCGTTCCCGCGCCCGCGCAACCGTGACTCCGCCGCCGTGCGCAACCTCATCGACGAGGTGTACGGCCTGATGACCTCGCCGGAGCGTGTGGGCGTGCATGTGGGCGTGGAGCCTGCGGCCGAGCAGCTTGCCTACCGTCTGCCCGATGCCGAAATCGGCCAGATGGAGGCCATTCTCGACCTGCTGGTCGAAGCGCCGTTCAACGGCCGTGCCGACCTGCCGCACCTGGCAGAAGAAGCCGGCGTGACCGACGACGACCTGCTGCCCGCGTGCGAAGCGCTGGCCCTGCTGCAACTGGCCACCATCGAGCGCGGCGACATCATCGTCACCCCGTTCGGCAAGACCTACATGGAAACCGAACCGCCCGAGCGCAAGGTGCTGTTCGGCCAAAAGCTGCTGGAGCGCGTGGCCCTGGCCGCGCACATTCGCGCCGAGCTGGACGCCAACGAAGACGGCGAGATCCGCGAAGAACATGTGCTGCGCGAACTGGAGGCGTACCTCAAGCCCGAAGAAGCCGAACGCGTGCTCAAGATCGGCATTGAATGGGGCCGCTACGGCGAGGTGTATGAGTACGTCTACAACACCGGCATGCTGACCCTGCCCCGTGAAGAGCGCGAGGAACGCGAAGAGCGGGAGGCGCAGGAAGGTGGGGATAACGCGGCGTAAGCGTGCGCTGCTGTTTAAGAAAAAAGAGCCGCTTGATGCGGCTCTTTCTATTTCACAGGCTGGATCAGCGATGTCACATTACCAACCCCAGCGCACCCCAGCCTTGCCGTTCACGCCATGCAGGCGACGGTCCGCGCTGACCTGGTAGCCGAGGCTGGCATAGAACACGCCGTTCTTCGCCACCTGCGCCGTGAGCCCGCCCGTCAGCTCCAGCGTCGTGCTCGGCAGTTGCGACGTGAACGGCACGAAGCCACCGTCCGGCGACGACATCTGCGTGCCCGTCTCACCGCGGAACTCATGCCACACATTCGCACGCAGCCACGCGGTGTGCTGACGTTCCGGCGATTCACCCCAGCGCTTGCTCACGCGCACGCCCAGGCGGCCGAGCATCGAGTTCACCGAGTTGAAGCGCACATCGGCGGCACCGTCGTTGGCATCGGCAAACGCGGCACGCTGATACACGAGCTGCGCTTGCGGCTCGACACGCCATTGCTGCGACAGCGCGATCGGGTAGCCCGCCTCGAGCGATGCGGCGTAACCGAGCGCATGCGTCTTCAGGCCGTTCACGCCATGCGGCGAGGCATCGGCGTCGTAGCGCGTGCCCTGCACCACGCCATCCAGATACCAGCCTGACGGACCGAAGTGCGTCCAATACAGGCCGACCGTGTTGGCGTTGACGGTGTCGCGGCCGGCATCTGCGCCGTCGGCGTGCGTCACGTCTGCCGCGATGCGGCCGGTGGCGAAGTAGCCGCCGGCATGGTCGTGGCTGCCGTCTTCGCGCTGGCGCTGGTAGACATCGGCACCGACCTGCACGCCGCCGAAGTCGTAGCTGAACGCCGGGCCCTGGTTACCGTAGATACCGTTGCCATCCGACATGCGGCTGCCCTTCTGCGCGATCACGCGTGCCCAGCCGGTGCGCAGCACGGGGGATGTGCCTGCCGGTGCGGTGGGCTGATTGCTCTCTTCACCCACGCGTTCGTGCAGCGTATCGAGCAGCGTGCGGCCGTACAGCAAGGTCAGCGAAGGAATGGCGGTGTAGAGCGAGACTTCCGGACGCAATGCCGCTTGCGTGGTGCCAGTGCCAGCGCCGCTGGTGCCCTCGGTTGCTGTTTGCAGAGTGCGCAGATACCAGCTGTCCGCACTGGCTGAGCCACCGCGTTGCAGCGTGTATTCGTACGGGCCGGCGACGACACGGTTGGCGAGTGCGAAGGCATTGGCCTGCGTGGACGCGCCATTGATGGCGCTGACGACTTCGATGCCATCACCCGTGGTTCGCGCACCGGCGCCGCCGGCATTGGTGACGCGCACCGCCGTATTGCCGCTTGCCGTGCCGCCCGAGATGACGAGCTTGTCTGTCGGCGAGTTGTCGGTGCCCAGCTTGGTGTTGATGGCCAGCACGCCGCCATTGCCGACGTAGTTGCCGTTGACCACCAGCTTGTTGCCGACGCCTGCGCCACCAACCTGCACCGTGCCGGCGTTATTCAGCGACCCGTTGATCGTCAGGCTGCCGCCGCCAGCGTTGGCAAACGCCGCCAGCGCATCGGCCACGGCCACCGTGCCGTTGTTGGTGACGGCACCGTTCACTGTGCCGTAGCCGCCCAGCGTGGCGTTGGCCGCGATCTGGACATTGTTGCCGCTGGCGCCCGCCATCGGCCGCAGGCTCTGCGGCGCATTGGCGGCCGACATGCCGAGCGCGGCACTGGCGTGTGTCGCGTCGCCGATGGCCAGCGCCCCGCTGGCGACCAGCGTGTCGCCCCGGATCGCGTTGTTGGCGGTGAGCACGGTCGTGCCCGTGCCGGCCTGCGTGATGCCGCCCGTGCCGGAGACGGTGCCACCGAAGGTGAACACGTCCGATCGGTTGAACGTCAGTGTGCCGTTGTCCACCACATTGCCCAGGATCGAGCCCGACGTGCCACCGTTACCGAGTTGCAACGTCCCCGCAGAGATGGTCGTGCCGCCCGAATAGGTGTGATCTGCCGTCAGTACCGTCGTGCCGGTGCCGCTCTGGTTGACCGCGCCCGTGCCGGAGACCTGACCACCATACGTGTACGTATCGGATCGGTTGAAGGCCAGCGTGCCGTTGTTGGCCACGTCGCCCACGATGCTGCCCGACGTGCCGCCATTGCCGAGTTGCAGCGTACCGGTGGCGATGGTGGTACCGCCCTGGTACGTGTTGTCGCCCGCCAGCACCAGCGTGCCGCTGCCGGCCTTGGTGAGCGCCCCCGCACCCGAAATGCCCTGGCTCAGGGTCGACGTAAAGCCCTGGGTGTCAATCGTGCCGTTGGCATTGGTGATGCTGACGGCGCGCGTGGCGGCCACATCCACATTGCCCGTCAGTTGCAGCGTGCCGCCGTTGAACGTCAGGCCGCCCGTGGTGCTGCCCAATGCGCTATCCGCACCGATGGCGAGCGTGCCTTGCGTAATGGTCGTGCCGCCGCTGTACGTATTGCCTGCACCGAGCGTGAGCGTGCCCGTGCCGGTTTTCTCCAGCGCACCTGCGCCGACGATCTGGCCGGCATAGCTGCCATCCACGTCCTGCTGGAAGCGCACGAGGCCGTTGTTCGTCACGGCCTTCGTCACGCTCAGCGCGTCGCCTTGCAGCGTGCCCCCGGCGTCCACCTGCATCGTGCCGGTGTAGGTGCCGTTGTTGCCTTGCAGGATCAGCGTGCCTTGCTGCACCTCCGCATTGGTCACGCCCATGCTGGCGAGCGTCTTGGACAGCGTCCACGTGCCGCTGTCCTGCTTCTGCAGCGTCTGGAAGTTGGTGATGGTGCCCAGCGTCGCGCTGTCGGTGCCGTTGAGCGTGATGACGTTGGCACCGCCGCCGCCGTTGATGCTGCCGCTCACCGACGAGCCGGTATAGAAGTGCAAGGCATCATTGCCGCCCGCAAAGATCAGGTTGCCGATCACCTTGCCACGGTTGGTGAAGTCGACTGACCCGTTGCCCGACGCGCCCATCACATTGCCACCAGCCACGTCCGTCTGGATCGTCCCCGTGGCGTTGTTGATGACCGTGTTGCCGCCCGAAGTGTTCTGGAACCAGATCGCCGCGCCGTGCGCCGATTTGATCAGGCCGTCATTGACGATGGTGTTGCCCGTGCCTTCCGGGTTGACAGCCTCTCCGCTCAACTGTGTGCCGTTGGCCAGCACCTGCGCGCCTTGCTGCACCGTGAGCGTGCTGTTGTTGCGGAAGTCGATCGCGTTGCCGCCCGTACCGTAAAAGCCGGAGTTCGACACCGCGTTTGCGCTGACCGTGCCGCCGGTTTGCACCGTGATGTTGGCGTTGTCGCGCAGGGCAATAGCGCTGGTGTCACCCACCGCCAGCGTGCTGCCGTTCTGCACTGTCACCGTGCGGTTGTCTTCTGCCGCCACGTTGCCGGTGCCGACGGTGGATGTGGCGGGGTTGGGTGCCGCCGTATCGCAGACGGTGGTCTGCCCGGTGGTGGTGCAGTCTGCATGCGCAAGCGCCCCAAACAAGGCGAATGGCGAAGCAACAAGCGCGATGGAGACAAACTGAAGCCGCCCGCGGCGGCGCTGGAACAATGGCGTAGACATACGTTTGCGTCCGCGCGCAGCGAAAAGAAGCCGCTACGTCTGTCCCCCCGGACAGACGTAGCGCGATTTGCGCAGACTTCCCCTTCTTATCTTTGATGGTTTGATGAAGTCCAACTTCCCCGGTGGGCTGATCATCTCGCTAAGGTTGTCTCTGAACCTGCCCCGTCTTTAGCGGTGCACATGCCAGACCAACTCATCGCTGCGAGCATCAGCCCTGTCCGCGCGACTTGACCCACTGCATTTATTTTTAAAGTGTTGCGGACGGCGTGATTCTAGGAATGCCAATCAATAGCGATGTACAAAGAATGTAAAAATCAACGGTATTTGAGAATGTGTTCCTTCCCAACATCGAATGAGCCGCGTTTTATTTCCATTCAATAAAGAAAGAAGCGAAGAACCTCTACCAACCTAGGATTCCAGCGATGCCCCTTTCTCCGCTGTTGAAAGAACAAATGAGAAGCTGCGATGATTTGCGCGATGAAAAAGGCGCCTGGTGCATGCGCGCGTGGCGGTGGAATGCAATCGGCGTGTTGATGCTTGGCATCTTCGTCATCGCGCTGATCTCCGCACCTGCATCAGCGCAGGAAATCGTCAACGACCTCTCTGCAAAACCAACTGGCCGCATCCACTTCAACAGCATCACCCCCAAGAGCAAATGGGAGCTGGTGCATCGCAAGTTCGACAAGATGCCCACGCCCATCTGGGGCACGTTGTATCTGCCCGAGACCCTGCAGGGCCGCGTGCCTGCGATGGTGATTTCGCATGGCTCTGCCGGGCCGCAGCAGAAAGACGTCGACCGGTGGGTGCGGCTGTTCAACCAGATGGGCATGGCCGCCTTTGTGGTGGACTCGTTTGGCCCACGCGGCATCACCAACACGATGGACAACCAGTCGCAGCTGAACCCGGCCGCCAACGACGCCGATGCGCTGTTCGCGCTTAAGCTGCTGAGCACCGATCCGCGTATCGACCCGAAGCGCATCGGGCAGATCGGTTTTTCACGCGGCGGCGGTGTGGCACTGGACATGACGCTCGACGCATTCCGCAAAGGTGTCATCGATGACGACACACGGTTTGCGGCGCTCATCGGCTTCTACCCCGGGTGCTCGGCGCTGTGGTGGGAGATCCCGCCGCCACCGCTGACTGGCGCCCCGCTCATGCTCGCGTTGGGCGAGAAAGATGACTACACGCCTGCGCAGCTCTGCCGCAATGCGGCGGAGGTCATGCAGCGTGACGGGCAGGCCGTTGACGTGCACGTCTACCCCGGCGCGTATCACGACTTCGACAACACGCGTGCGTACTTCAAGTACTTCCCCGGAGCGACCACGGCGCGCGGGTGCCCGCAGACGATGATCGACGTGCAGCACGATGCGTACTACCACCTGCAGACCGGCGAAAAATACGCCAGCCTGCAGGCCATGGAGGCGGACTACAAGCGCTGCACCGTCCGGGGCGTATCCACCGGCGCCAACCTGGACCAGGCTCAGCGCGCAGAGGCCGACGTCAGAGCGTTCCTGACCAAAGCCATGAACCTCCCGCCGCACTGATGTAGAAACCTCTACAACATTGCAGCGGTTATGACGCGCGCCTATGCTGCCGTCATGACCGCCTCCCCCGATTCCTGGCTGCTCCTGATCGTCAGCCTGCCGACTGCCCGAGCCACCGCGCGCATGCGTATCTGGCGCGCCATCAAGGCGATCGGCTGTGCAGCGCTGCGGGATGGCGTCTACCTGCTGCCCGCGCGTGCCGAGCATGCCGCACAGCTCAATGACCTGGCAGACGAGACATTGCAGGAAGACGGCCAGGCCTGGGTACTGCACGTGCAGGCCAGCGACGCGGCGGAAGACGCGGCCTACCGCACCTTGTTCGACCGCACGCCCGACTACGCTGACTGGCTGGCCGAGTTGTCTGAAGCGCGCAAGACGCTGCCGGACCTGCCCACCGCCGAGCGCAACCGGCTGCTGCGCCGCCATGCCCGCGCCTACGAGGCCATCCGCAAAATCGATTTCTTCTCTAACGAAGCGACCGTGCGCGCCGATGCGCAATGGCGCGACTTTGCTGCGGCGGTCGAAGCCACGCAATCGGCGGGCGAACCGCGCGCTGCTTCGGGCGGCATTCCGCGCCGTGATCCAACCCAATACCAGGGCCGCCTGTGGGCAACACGCCGGCATTTATGGGTGGACCGCGTTGCCAGCGCGTGGCTCATCCAGCGCTTCATCGATCCGCACGCGCGGTTCCTGTGGCTCGACAGCCCGGCCGATTGCCCTGCCGATGCGCTCGGCTTCGACTTTGACGGCGCAGCGTTCACGCATGTTGGCGAGCGCGTTTCGTTTGAGGTGCTCATCGCCAGTTTTGGGCTCGATGACGACGCCGGGCTCGCGCGGCTGGGCGCCATGGTGCATGCGCTCGACGTGGGCGGCGCGGCCACGCCTGAAGCCGGCGGGTTCGAAGCCATCCTGGCAGGTGCCCGCAAGCGCGTGGCGAACGACGATGCCCTGCTCGCAGAGATCGGCACCGTGCTCGACTCGTTGTATGTGCATTTTTCCGGCGGCCGGAAAGCATGACCGCGGTCACCCATCGCAGGTAGCTTATGAACATTGCCCCTGAACGCTCCTCCTACACGCTGCGGCAGCTGGTGCTGTACTTCCTCCGGCTTGGCGCACTGGGCTTTGGCGGCCCGGTGGCGCTGGCCGGCTACATGCGCCGCGACCTCGTTGAAGCACGCCACTGGATCACCGAGGCGGACTACAAGGAAGGCCTTGCGCTCGCCCAGCTCGCGCCCGGGCCGCTCGCTGCGCAACTGGCCATCTACCTCGGCTACGTGCACTACCGCATCGTTGGCGCCACGCTGGTCGGCATGGCCTTCGTGCTGCCTTCGTTTCTCATGGTGGTGGCGCTGGGCTGGGCCTATGTGCGCTTTGGCGGGCTGACGTGGATGCAGTCGGTGTTCTACGGCGTGGGCGCTGCAGTGATCGGCATCATCGCCATCAGCGCGCACAAGCTCACCACCAAGAGTGTCGGCAAAGACAAGCTGCTGTGGGCTATCTACCTGTTGCTGGCGGCGGTGACTGTCGTTACGGAGTCCGAGGTCGCGTGGCTGTTTCTGGCGGCCGGCGTGCTGGTGTGGTTCTGGCGTGCGCCGCCCAAGTGGCTGCGCCAGGGCCGCATGAACGCGGTTGCCGTCACACCCGTCGCAGCGGCCAGCGGTTTGCTGGGCGCGATCGACTGGCCCCTGCTTTCGCAGCTTGGCGCGTTCTTCGCCAAGGCCGGGGCGTTCGTATTCGGCTCGGGGCTGGCCATCGTGCCATTTCTCTACGGCGGTGTGGTCACGGAGCACCACTGGCTCAACGAAAAGCAGTTCGTTGACGCGGTGGCCGTGGCGATGATCACGCCCGGCCCGGTCGTCATCACCGTCGGCTTTATCGGCTACCTGGTGGCGGGCGTGCCCGGCGCATGCGTGGCCGCGCTTGGCACGTTTCTGCCGTGCTACCTCTTCACCATCCTGCCGGCGCCGTACTTCAAGAAATACGGCAAGCTGCCCTCCATCCTCGCGTTTGTGGATGGCGTTACCGCAGCGGCCGTGGGCGCCATTACCGGCGCGGTGATCGTGCTGGCCAAGCGCTCCATCGTCGATGTGCCGACGGCGCTGCTGGCCGTGGCCACGGTGTTGCTGCTGGTGAAGTTCAAGAAGCTACCCGAGCCGGTGATCGTGGCGGGGGCAGCGTTGCTGGGCTTGGCGCTGTATCCGCTGATGCACCGCTGATGCGTGAGCGGGACCGCAATATCTCCCGCGCTCCGCAACCGTTTGCAACGCAATTGGGTGAGACCACGCCCGCCCCAGCGGCGTTACGATTGGTTGCACTTTGCCCAAAGTGCGTGGCAGAGCCAGGACTATGCTTCGGGCACCCCCCACCCGAGGAGATAACCATGAAAACAACCTATCGGAACGCCCTCATTGCGCTGCCCCTCCCGTTCCTCTTCGCTGCGTGCGGGGGCGGGGACGGCGGCACGGATGCCGGCACGGGCACCCTCCATGTCTCGATGACGGACGCACCGTCCTGCGGTTTTGATCACGTCTATGTCACCGTCAACAAGGTGCGCGTGCACGCCAGCGCGTCGGCGGCCGACACCGACGCTGGCTGGACCGACATCGCCTTGGCCACGCCTCAGAAGGTCGACCTGCTCGCGCTCACCAACGGCGTGCTGACTGACCTCGGTACGGCGCCGTTGCCAGCCGGGCAATATCAGCAGTTGCGCCTGGTGTTATCCGCCAACCAAGGCAACACGCTGTCCAATTCCGTGGTGGTCACGGGCTCGTCGACCGAGCAGGCACTGGCCACTCCCAGTGGCGCACAGAGCGGCTACAAGATCATCCAGCCCTTCACGGTGCAGGCCAACACGCTGGTTGATCTGGTGCTGGATTTCAATGCCTGTAAATCCATCGTGCAACAGGGCAATGGCGGCTACAGCCTCAAGCCTGTCGTCACGGCAACGCCCACGGTCGTGAGCGGTTCGATTACCGGCTACGTGCCCGCCGCACAGGCTGGCGCTACGGTCTATGCCGAGCAGAACGGCCAGGTCATTCGCGGCACGGTGGCGGACGCCACAGGCAAGTTCGTCCTGTCGCCGCTGGTGCAAAGCAGCACCAATGGCGCTTATGACGTGGTGATCGTAGACAACGCACTGCCGACCGGCCATGCCACGGGCATCATTCGCACCGTGCCCGTCACAGCCAGCACCACGACCACGGTTTCCACTACGGGCGCGCCGATCACGCTGCCGGCCTCCACCACCAATACCGCCTCCGGCACGGCCACTGCGTCAGCGCAGGCCACGCTGCGCGCCCTGCAGACGGTCAGCTCGGTGTCGTACGAGATCACCTCAACCAATGCCAACCTCGATACCGGCGCGTACTCGCTGGCGTTGCCTGCAGCTGCGCCGTTGGTCGGCACATACAGCGCGACGCTGCCGATCGCGTTGTCGGCGGCGTCGGCGTCGGCGGGTCAGTATTCGGTGCAGGCCACCAGTGCATCGGGTACCACGCTGAGCAATGCGGTCAACGTCTCGGCGGGCAACCAGACCGGTGTCAATTTCAGTTTCTAACCAGGGAGAAAGGGGCGAAGCCGCCCCTCACAACACAATGAAGAACATCATCCTCATCCTGTCTTTGGGCGCATCGCTGCTGGGCGGTTGCGTCTATCTGCCCGACGATGGCCCCGTCGCGCGCCCGCAAGGCGGCCCGGGCAACGGCTTCTGCCCGCCGGGACAGGCAAAGAAGGGCAATTGCTGAGCCTTTGACTTAGCGCTCGCGCAACAAAGAAGCCGGTCTGCGTGACCGGCTCTTTCTTTGCTGCTGAGCGGCGCTTACTTGCCCTTGCCCGCGTGCTTGTGCTGCGTGGATTTGCCATGCTGATGCGCACGGTCTGCCGCACGCGCCTTGCCTTTATCGCGGTCCAGGCTGCGTGGGCCGTTGGTGTTGGACATGCCCTGGCTGCTCATATGCGCCGCGGAACCACCACCGGCGTTGCCGCCCTTGGCCTGCGCCGACAGCGAAACGGTGCACAGCGCGGCCATTGCGGCGGCCACCATCCATTGTGCTCGGGTCATCTGCTTCCTCCTTCTGGTTTTTGGTTCCTCCGATTGTAGGGACGCGCAGATGAGGATGTGCGTTTCAGTGCAACCAAACGTAACGGCAATCGCAGGTGCACCGCACAAGGGAATGCGCGGGGATAAGCGTCGCGAGGCGCGACCTCATTTCCACTTGGAACCAATCTCCGCCAACCCCGCTTTCTGCAAATCTTCCGCACTCATCACGATGCGGAACTCACAGTCTGCGTTGAACAGCAGAAACCACGGCTCCGCCAGCGCGGGAATGTGCGAAGCCGATTCCACGTTGACGATGAGCACCGCACCGCGATGGCCGTTCTGCTCGGTGAAGTACACGGCCTCGGGCTTGCTCTCGGCCATCACGCGCGGAATCAGCTCGGCGATGGAGCCGTCGCGCACGTAGGTGTTGAAGGGTTCGTGCGGAATCCGCACGTTGACGAGCATGCGCATGATCTGCCTCCGGGGTGATGGCCAGGGCAAGCGCCGCGACAAAGCCGCCACGGCCATGCATGGCCGAACACCGTAGGTATAGGACGGGCGCCGCGTTTGCGTTATCAGCCGTTGGCTAGGCGAGAAGGCGTAGACGCCAGGATGAGGGCGTAGCCAACTCGCCCACGTCTGCCTATCAATCCAACGGCATCAGCGCCTTCGGCACGACGTATTGCTTACCGTCATACGCAAGCCGGTAGGTTGTGCGCTGCGGCTTGGCTTCGTGCGTCTGGCATTCGCCGGCCTTGTCGACCGTGTTGGTGGATCCGGACTTGGTTTCCGACACCGCGATATCGGCGTAGCCGTTGTGGGTGTCCGATGCCATGTTCAGCGTGCGCTTGGTTTGCTCGAACGCGCCGGCGCAGTTGGTATCCCATTCACCGCCGCCGCTTTCCACGACAACGCCGTTCAACACCGGTTTCAATTGATTGCCCTGGACGGTGTAGAGCCATAGATCGGTTTCGTTGAACGGATTGGGCCGCGAGCTGCCCTCTTTGACGATGCGCACCCCGAATGCCATCTGCCCAGGCGCGAGCACGTAGCGCGCGGTATCGAACGTGACGGACCGAATGCGCACCGCATCGTCCGACATGCGTGCAGGCAGGCGCAGACGTTGCCGGATGCTGCCGTTGCCGGTGTCCATCACGAACAATTCAAGGTCGCCTTCATTGGTGCCCGCGTCTGCGTCTTCCTGCTGCATGAGCGGCACGGCCATGAGCGTGAGTTCCGGATGCGCGGGCCACGTGCGGCACACCACCGCGTGCGGGTTGAACGCCTCCGATAATTGGATGCGCGCGTTGCCGACCTTGTAACCACGGTCTGCACGTTTTGCAGCGGGGTAAGCCCGCTTGATTGCGCTGTCCACCTGGGCGGTGCAGGCGTCTTCAGCAGCGTGGAGAGTTTGCGCGGCAAGCAGCAGGCCAGCAGCGCACAGCAGAGGGGTCAGGCGGGCGTGTTTCATGTCTGTTGATGTTGTTGGTGAGCGCGTTCACTTCGGCATCGGCTCGTAATGCACCTTGCTGCGCCATTTGCCATTGACGAGCGTTTCCACGGTGACTTTCATCTTGTCGCCGCCGCCCTGCGCGTCATCAATGCGGCGTTCAACGGCGACGGGTACATCGTGTTCGACGGCGTACGTCGTGTGCTCGTGATAGCAGCAACCGCTCTTCGCCCACGTGCGCAGACGCTTGTTCTTGGCATCCACTTCAAAGAACCCGAGCGTTTCCAGAATGAGCCCCGTCATCTCACTGTTGGGTACGAAGCGCTGCGCCTGCGCATTGAACAGATAAATGTCATAGCTGGGGCCACCGTAGCTGCTCTCGTTGCCGGTCTGGATGCCGAAGTCTTCCTGGCCGTCGAAGTTGAAATCGCCAACGTTGATCACGCCCTGGTCGTCATAGAGCCGCGTCGAGTTGACGAGCGGTACCTTCTTCCCCTTGGGCAGCGTGACAAACACCTTCGGCAGGTTGATGACCTGACGCACGGCGCGCTGGCCCTTGTCATGAATGACCAACTGGGCAGGCCCTTCGCAGGTGGTGTCCTCGTTGCTGCTTTCCGCCGGACAGGCTTCGAGCATGCGCAGCACAAAGTCGTGCTGCTTGGCGATCGCCTTCAGGGGGAAAACCGGGCCATCCACGCGCTCGCCCGGATCGGGAAACACGGGTTGCGATTTCACCTCGTCAATGCGCGTGCGGTACGCCTCCCTCAACGCTGCCACGTCGATCTGGCCCGATGGCGCACGCTGTTTCAGCCATTCGCGTTGCTCGGCCTTCAACGCATCGGTGTCCGCGCCGCGCTTGTTCAACGCAGCGCGGTACACATCGGCCAGTTGGCTATCCAGGGCGGAGAGCTGTGCGTCATTGCAGATGGCGTGCTCGATGGGGCTGCGCGCGGCGGCGCAATCAAAACTGGCTGCATGCGCAGCCGTGGGCAACAGAGCGATGGCAAAGGCGATGGTGGAGATGCCGCGAATTGGCGTCATTGGATGAACTCTTGGGGAACCAGCGGTGAGCGTGTGCGCGATTGTGCTGTGGAATTGGGCCGTGTGGTGGGCTTTCTCCGCACATGGCCGCTTTCATCTCGCGCCCAGTGCGGCACGGGAAGACTTTTCCTACCGTGGCAACCACACGGCTCTTTGGTGTTCCCCTTTTCATCCGTCTGCCTTTGCAAGCATCGTTGGTGAGAACCGCAACCGCGCGAGAACGTCACGCCAACGGCGCACGCCCCCGGCGTGATGGCCGCTCAACTGGGCCCATCGTTCTTGAGCCAGAGCAAAGCAAGCATGAAGGTGCCTCCTAACATGGGCTAGCGGAGGCCATGAAAGCATCGATGTTCTGCTGTCGGCGTGCCGCATCGGTTTCCAGACACGTTGATAGGAGAGCAACCATGTACAGATTCATCCGCACCGCTACAGTCAAGAATGCCGCGGCGCTGCCGTCGGCATTGGTTTTCGCGGCAGAGGTCACGGCCCACCTTAACAAGGCGTATTCGCTCAACATGCGCTTCGGTGCCGAGCAGTTTGGGGGCGGCAATATCCATTGGCACTTCGATGCCGACAGTCTCGACAAGATGCAGCAAGTGAACGAAAAACTGTTGGGGGATCGCGACTACGCCGCCTTGCTCGAAAAGTACAAAGACATCTGGGCAGAAGGCTCCATGGAAGACACCGTCGTCCGGCTGGCGTGAGATCCAAAGGTAGAAAGAATGTCCCCCTCCCGGCCCGGATGTTCGACGGATCGAGCGCTGGCCGGGCCTGGAGCGACTTCGACAGGTATTCAGCCAGTGCGGCACGGCAAGACTTTTCCTACCATGGCAAGCAACCCCGAAGCGACAACAAAACGAGGTATGCGATGGCCCTTTCTGTCTGCGCACGATGCCCGGCACAAGGCACTTACCTGCCGAACAACACACGCCATCCGGTCCGCCCTGGTCTACGTAACCTCGTAACTACGCTGTCACTCGCGGCGGCGCTGCTCCCCTTGGCTGCATGGGCCGCCGACCCCGTCGACGACGCGCTCCAGCAATGCCTGAAGAGCCCGCGAGGCAGCACGACGGCCGGTATGACCGAGTGCACGCACACCGCCTACCAGGCGTACGACCGCCAGATGAACACGCTGTATCAAGCGGTCATGAGCAAGACGGACCCCGCCTCCCGCCAGGCCATCCGCAACGCCCAACGTGCATGGCTGGCCTATCGAAATGCACAGCGGACGGCCGACAACGCACCGTGGCGCGCAGACAGCGGCTCAATGGCGAGCCCCGATATCGAAGGGCTGAACGTGGAGGCAATCCGCGCGCGCATTGCCGAGCTGGAGTATTACCCGCACTAGTCGGGCTGCAAAAACGCCGCTGTGGATAACCTTCCCTCCTCCTGTGAATAACTCCAGGGACAAGCGTGTTGGTTCTCCGGGGTCAGTGGGCAGACAGCACGGGAACAACTTCCCACCAGGGTGAAGGGGTCAGACACGATCCCCCGG
The DNA here is from genome assembly GCF_047304345.1 of Ralstonia sp. Ralssp135. Classification (NCBI taxonomy): domain Bacteria; kingdom Pseudomonadati; phylum Pseudomonadota; class Betaproteobacteria; order Burkholderiales; family Burkholderiaceae; genus Ralstonia; species Ralstonia sp. Ralssp135. The sequence continues at coordinate 2,991 of NZ_JBGLYZ010000015.1, read as the reverse complement.
ACTCATCCACGCAACAGCACACACTGTCCGATGGGTTGTCCGTTCTGCAAGTCCTTGATGCCAAAGCGCTTTTGGTGCTTATCCACAGGACTTATCCACCGTTATCTACTACTACTATCTGTATACATAAAGAAGTAAACCTATAAACCCTCTGTCGGGCATCGAGCCCGTGGCTGGGTTGTGGGCAAAAGCAGCACGCAGGGCAGGCGACTGGTGATGCAGGCACCGAACGCGCTTGCCCGATCTCTCGCACAACAGCGTCAAGTGCTCCCCGAGTTGTTCCCGACATAACTGGCTGATCGTCTTGCTGTCGCCCTATATTTCGAATATATTGGAAATATGGAAGAAAACGACGCTATCCGATCCCTCGCCGCGCTCGCCCACGGCATTCGCCTGCAAGTGTTCCGCATGCTGGTGGTTGCCGGGCCGACAGGTCTGACGCCAGGCGCGATTGCCGAACAGCTCGACGTGCCGGGCGCTACGTTGTCATTCCACCTCAAGGAACTGACAGCCGCGCGCCTGGTGACGCAGGAGCGCGACGGCCGCAACCTGATCTACCGCGCGGCCTATGACCACATGAACGACCTGCTGGGCTTCCTGACCGCCAACTGCTGTCAGGGCGAAGCCTGCCTGGAACCAAACGCCGCCGCCTGCAAGTGCTGAAGGAGCATTCCCATGAAACGATTTCACGTCCATGTCCACGTTGACGACCTGAGCAAGAGCATCGCCTTCTACTCCAAGCTGTTTGCAGCCGAGCCGACGCGCGTGGAGACCGATTACGCCAAGTGGATGCTGGACGACCCCCGCATCAACTTCGCCATCTCGACGCGTGGCAGCGCCGCGGGCGTGGACCATCTCGGCTTCCAAGTCGATGACGCAGCCGAGCTGGCCGAACTGAAGGCCCGCGCCGAAGCCGCAGACATGGCCCTATTGGACGAAGGCGAAACCACCTGCTGCTATGCCCGCAGCGACAAGCACTGGATTACCGACCCACAGGGCATCGCCTGGGAGCACTTCCATTCGCTCGGCAACATCCCGGTGTTCCGCGAAGACAAGACGGAAGAAGCCGCGACGGAAAGTTCTGCCTGCTGCGCACCACGGGCCCCGAAAGGTAAGCCGATCGGTATCGCAGTGAAATCCGACGCCGGCTCGTCCTGCTGCTGACAGCGAATCGAACCCATGACCACCAACGTCCTCATCCTCTGCACCCACAATTCCGCACGCAGCGTGCTGAGCGAAGGGATGCTCAACCGCTGGGCCAAACAACTCGGCAAAGACGTCCGGGCCTACAGCGCCGGCAGCGCACCGAGCGGCCGCCTCAACCCGTTCGCACTCGAAGCCCTCACCAACGCGGGCATCGACACCACCGGCTACCGCAGCAAGAGTTGGGACGAGTTCGTTGCAGACGGCGCCCCGCAGATGCGCATCGTCATTACCGTGTGCGACAGCGCCGCAGCCGAGACCTGCCCATACTGGCCCGGCAGTCCCGTGAAGGTGCATTGGGGCTATGCCGACCCGTCCAATGCGACGGGCGGTGACGAAGGCAAGCGCCAGGCCTTTGAGCTGACACGCCAGGCCATCGGCTACCGCATGTTGCAGCTATTGGCACTGCCGCTCGATGGCATGAGCAATGCCGAGCTGCAGGCCGCGCTGGAACGCATCTCGCAAAACTGATCTGAAGCCTGTCCAATGACTGCATCCAACGTAGCGCCACCAGCACAGGCCGCTGCCAAGCCCGCCATCAATTTCTTCGAGCGCTACCTAACCGTCTGGGTGGCGCTCTGCATCGTTGCCGGCATCGTGCTCGGCCAGGTGCTGCCTGGCCTGTTCCAGCAGATCGGCCGGATGGAATACGCGCAGGTCAACCTCCCGGTCGGGCTGTTGATCTGGGTGATGATCATCCCGATGCTGGTCAAGGTCGACTTTGGCGCGTTGCATGAGGTGCGTCAGCACGTCAAAGGTATTGGCGTCACGCTTGTCGTGAACTGGCTCGTCAAACCGTTCTCGATGGCGCTTCTCGGCTGGCTTTTCATTCGCCACCTGTTTGCGCCGATGCTGCCTGCGGACCAGATCGACAGCTACATCGCGGGCCTGATCCTGCTGGCCGCTGCACCGTGCACGGCGATGGTGTTCGTGTGGAGCCGGCTGACGGGCGGCGACCCGCTGTTCACGCTGTCGCAAGTCGCGGTGAACGACAGCATCATGGTCATCGCATTCGCGCCATTGGTTGGGCTGCTGCTGGGCATGTCCGCCATCACGGTGCCGTGGGCGACGCTGCTGACATCGGTCGCTCTCTACATCGTCATCCCTGTGATCCTCGCGCAGATCTGGCGCAAGGCGCTGCTCGCGAAAGGCCAATCGGCGTTCGATGCCGCAATGGCGAAGATCGGCCCATGGTCTATCGCTGCGCTGTTGGCGACGCTGGTGTTGCTGTTCGCGTTCCAGGGCGAAGCGATCCTGAAGCAGCCGCTGGTCATCGCCCTGCTGGCGGTACCGATCCTGATTCAGGTGTTCTTCAACTCCGCGCTTGCGTACTGGCTTAACCGGGCAGTTGGCGAGAAGCACAACATTGCGTGCCCCTCCGCCCTGATTGGCGCATCGAACTTCTTCGAGCTGGCCGTTGCGGCGGCGATCAGCCTGTTCGGTTTCCATTCCGGCGCGGCGCTGGCCACCGTCGTCGGGGTGCTGATCGAAGTGCCGGTCATGCTGCTGGTCGTGCGCATTGTTAACCGGACGAAGGGCTGGTACGAGTGCCGTACCTAGCAGTACACGTTTCGATCTAGCTCAGCGCCCTCCTGGTCGTTCACGGCGGACCGTCAAAGTTCGCACTGCCGCGAGCGGCCACAGCAGCCGTAACGCCTGAAGCGCTAGCGCACGCCCCCCTCTCCTTCACGCTTGCGCCGCGCCGGGCGCGTACTACTCTTTACGAGGCCTGCGTGGCGCGCTGTTATCTGGCGCGTGCGGCCCGTACCCCAACGACCCGCTCAGCGG